>JBCCWB010000313.1:0-2225 GCA_039194345.1 Planctomycetota bacterium | reverse complement strand
TCTGTGTTGGGCCAACGTCGGCCCGAATTAGTTTATTTCACCTAGAGGGTAGAAAACCAAAACCTAATTTCAAGGGGAGATACCCGAATATTCTCAAAAAAGCGAAATTCGCGGTTTTATAACGCGGCCTTGGCGGCGGCGAGTGCGGCATCGTAGTCCGGCTCTTCCGCGACTTCGCCGACGAGCTGGGTGTAGACAATCTTGTCATCCTTGTCGACGACGAAGATCTGGCGGGCCAGCAGGCCGATCTCTTTGATGCGGACGCCGTAGGCGGGGCCGAAGGTGTGGTCCTTGAAGTCCGAGAGGCATTCGACGTTCTCGACGCCCGCGGCGCCGCACCAGCGCTTCTGGGCCATGGGGGTGTCGACGCTGACGGTGAGGACGACCACGCCGTCGCCCAGGCCGCCGGCCTCTTCGTTGAACTTGCGGGTCTCGGTGTCGCAGACCGGGGTGTCGAGCGAGGGCACGACGCTGATCAGCTTGACCTTGCCGGCGTAGTCGGCGAGCGACTTGTCGGACATGTCCGTGGCCTTGAGGCTGAAGTCGGGGGCGGGGTCGCCGACCTTCAGCTCGTCGCCGAGCAGGGTCATGGGGTTGCCTTTGAGGGTCACGGCGGCGGATCGTTCGGTCATCGGAAAGGGCTCCAGGTAAAAGTACGGGGATGGAGCGGCATTGTAGGAGTGGGTTAGCGGGAGGCAAACCACTATGGGACCATAAGTAATCCGTGAGCCCGGAAGAACGACTCAAGCGTTTCCCAACGTCCCATCCCCTCGGGCATGTTGTCGTGGCCGGTCCGGGGATAGATCACCAGCTCGGCCCGTGGCGACGCCTGGGCATTGGCTTGGGCATGGTGGACGCCCAGCAGGCTGTCGTCCTCGCCATGAACGATCAGCACTGGCCCGGGGTAGTCCTCCAGCACGCGGCGGACCTCGAGCGAGTCGCGGACCATCCACCGCGGCAGACCTGTCAAATCGTGGGCGGCGTCGGCGGCGCTGGTGAAGGTCGAGCTGAGCACCAACGCGGCCGGCGGGTGGCTATCGGCCAATTGTGCGGCGAAACCGCCCCCGAGCGAACGGCCGATGTAGACCACCCGGTTCGCGTCCACGATCTCCAAATCAATTAATCGCTGTCGATAAGCAACCAAGTCATCGAGAATCGCTGACTGCGAAGGCTTGCCCGCCGAGTTGCCATAGCCACGGTACTCGGGAAGCAGCACGGTGACCCCCGCTGCGTTGAAGCGTTGGAACTGGTGGGCCCACTGGTCGATGAACTCCCCGTTGCCGTGCAGAAAGATCACCGCGGGTCCGGGCTGGTCCGCCGTGGCGGTATGGCTGGGCAGCAGGATCGCCTCGACCGCCCCGCTTCCGATGTCGTGCGTCCAGCGTTCGGTCCCCTCAGGCAGCGGCAAGGTCGGCCCAGGGTCCATCCATGCCCCCGGGTACATCACCTTACGCTGGCAACCCCACAGCAACCCGCCGAAACACAGAAGCACCAGAACCAGAAGCTTTAATAGTCGCATGAGCCGTTGCCTCAGGTTCAATCGGATAGCAGGACGTGATTCTGCCATGGCGCCTCGAGCGAGAATAGGCAAGGAAAATTCCCGATCGCTGAAATCAATTCCCGCCTTTTCAACGTTTATACTGTTCTAGACACACAACTGTTACACGGAGCAACTCATGTCTACCTCGGCCCCCACCCTCCTGCACGGTAAAACCTACGAAAACGTCGTCGACACCGTCGGCAACACCCCCCTGATCAAGCTCAACCGGCTCGCGCCCGACAACGGCTCGTCGGTCTACATGAAATGCGAGTTCTTCAACCCGCTCGCCTCGGTCAAGGACCGGATCGGCCGGGCGATGATTGAGGCCGGCGAGAAGGCGGGCAATGTCAACGCCGACACCCACATCATCGAACCCACCTCGGGCAACACCGGCATCGCGTTGGCCTTCGTCTGTGCCGCCAAGGGCTACAAGCTCACGCTGACCATGCCCGAGTCGATGTCGCTCGAACGCCGGGCACTGCTCAAGGGCCTGGGTGCGAACCTCGTGCTGACCGAAGCAGCCAAGGGCATGAAGGGCGCGATCGAGAAGGCCGCCGAGCTCGTCGGCACGACCGACGATGCGGGATCCACGGGCGCCGCGATCGCATCCGGGCGCCAGTACCTGCAGATGTTCCGGGGCGACGATCCGCTCGTCGAGCTCGACCTCCTGACCCTGACGGGCGAG
>JBCCWB010000312.1:0-2409 GCA_039194345.1 Planctomycetota bacterium | reverse complement strand
CGCGGTGGGCTTGTCGTGCTCGGGCTGATGCTCTTCGCCGGGGGCGGGCTTGGGCGGGTGCTCTTCTTTATATAGATGCACCGTTTGGGTCGGGAAGGCGAAATGCACGCCCAAGGTGTCGGCCAAGCGGACGATGTCGATGAACAGCCGTTCGCGTTCGCGCAGCTCGGTGTTCCAATCGGGGACTTCGAAGAACATGTAGAGCAGCACGTCCATACTGCTGGCTGACCACTGGTGCATCCAGACCTGGTAGTAGTCTTTGCGGGTGTAGGGGTGGGTGCGGATGAGCTCGCGGATGCCCTCGGTGAACGCGATGAGCTTGTCCGGCGGCGTGTCGTACTGGACGCCGAGGTGGGTCTTCCACCGGCGGTATTGGCGGCGTCCGTAGTTGTCGACCTTGGCGCGGACGAGGGTGGAGTTGGGCACGGTGATCTGCGAGTTGTAGAACGTGCGGATCCGGGTGCTGCGGAAGCCCAGGTCTTCGACAGTGCCCTCGACGCCGTCGATGACCACCCAGTCGCCGACGCCGAAGGGCCGGTCGAGCAGCACGGCGACGCTGCCGAAGAAGTTTTCGATCGTGTCCTTGGCGGCGAAGGCGAAGGCGATACCGCCGATGCCCAGCGACGCGATCATCGGGCCGATGGGGATGCTGAGCGCTTCGGCGCCGTAGATCACGCCGATGACGACGATGAAGATCTTGACCGCCCGGCGGATCAGCGGGATCAGGATGTCGTCGAATTTGCTACGCGTTCGGGTCGCCCGGTAGGCAGCGACCTCGGCAGCCAGATCAACGATGCGCCAAGCGCCCCAAGTCCCCGCAAGCACGGTCCATACCGCGGCGGCGGCATAGAGCAGGTCGTGGGCCTCGGCAATTAGGCCGAGCAGCCGAAGCGCGAGCAGCCAGACGACGCCCGCAGCGAACAGCCCGATCGGCCGGCCGGCGACGGCGATTGAGTCGGCGAGTTCTTTGCCGCGGCGTCGGCCGATCTGTTGCACCACGACCCGCCGCCAGACGGTCCGCAGCAGACGGTCGACGATCACGCCGACTAGGATCAGGGTGAGGATGCCGATCCACTGCCAGTATTTGATCTCGAGCCATGTCTGCTCGACCAAGGCTTGGGGCATGTACGGCTCGAGCAGCCCGCTGTACTCGTCGTTTTCAGTTTTGAGCCGACCCTTGGCGACCGCTTTGGCGTGGAGCGACGGGAGTTGTCGCACGGTGTCGCCGCTGAATAGCCAGCTCCCGGTGCCCACGCGGTCAAACGTGATGTTTTCGGTATCGAGCTCGAAACGTTGGGCGAGGTCAGCGTCGGTGGTGTTGAAGGGTCGGGGAAAGAAGATCGAGCTGGTTTGCTGAGGGGCGAGTGCTGCGGCGTCGTCCAAGGTCTCGTATTCGACCCAGCGGACGCGGTCGATGACTTCGAGCAGCTGCTCGGCCCGCTGCTTGGCGGCGTAGGCGTCGGGCTCCAGGTCGGCGGCGGCGAGGTCGAAGCAGGCGAGCACAACGGGCCAATAGGCGTCGTCGCCCTCACGGACAGCGTGGATCGCATTGAGAAACGTGCGCATCGTCGCCCGTGGCGAGTCGTAGGCGATGGGTACGTTGCCGTCGTCGGTGGGGATCGTGGTCGGGGCGACAGGGGCTTCTTGGGCTGGGATGGCCGGCGCGGTTTCAGTCTGCGCTGAGAGGAAAGGCGTTAAGACGCAGCACCAGCAGCCGATGAGCCACCAGAGAGTAGAGCGAGAGGGTTTCATGGTGGTTGAGGTTACCGGATCAGACCGGCTGGGCAACGTCGGGTTAGCGCTGCACGACCCGCACGTTCTCGCGGAGGTCGTCGCCAGGCATGGAAGGCTGCTTATCGGAGCTGCCGCCCAGCCCTGTGAACCAGTTGCCGATGCCGGCGATTACCGAAGTCACCGCGTACACGACAAGCCCCACCGCCAGACCCGCCAACAGAGCCAGAACCACCGGCACCACCACCACCAAGGCCCCGCAGAACAGGGCGGCCATGGTTGGCCAGGCGGGTTTCCGGGCGACACGCTCGTACATACCGCTGAAGCGAGGGTCTTGATTAAGGAAGACTTTCCAGCTCATAGGACCATCGTAGACCCCGTTTGTGCCGCCCTCAAGCCCGATTCGCACGTTTGAGTTTGCCCGCCCTGACGGTTGGTCCGGTTGTGACGGCAGGGTTTGCCCTCGAAAAGCCCGGTGCGGTGCGGTGGGGTTAATTCTGCGGTAGCACAGGCCGATGCGATCTTCAGAGAGTCCAGGCCCCCGGTAATGGGTTTGGGAGCTCCTCGGAAAAGAGGAAAGATCCATATGTCACAAGCATCCCCCGATACCGAACTCACCCCGCAGGCTCCCGAAGGCGCTCCCGCCGGCACGGCCGACACCAGCTCGGCCGCGGCCAT
>JBCCWB010000311.1:0-2433 GCA_039194345.1 Planctomycetota bacterium | reverse complement strand
CACAGCTCCCCCGGCCCAGCCTTTACAATCTCCCGAAATCCGAAATCCGAAATCCGAAATCCGAAATCCGAAATCCCCAAGCCCCATGACCTATCCCGACCCCGGACAACCCCACGGCCTCACCACCCAGCTCATCGTCGGCATGGAGATCCACGTCGAGCTCGCCACCCGCTCGAAGATGTGGACCACCGCGCCCAACCTCGCCCACGCCGACTACTTCGACGCCGAGCCCAACACCCTCCTCGACCCCGTGGTCATCGGCATGCCCGGCACGCTGCCCGTGATCAACCGCACTGCGGTCGAGATGTCCATCAAGGTCGGCCTCGCCCTGGGCTGCTCCATATCGTCTCTCACCAAGTGGGACCGCAAGAGCTACTACTACCCCGACCTGCCCAAGAACTACCAGATCAGCCAGTTCGATCGCCCCGTCTGCTACGACGGCGCGTTCGACATCCCCGTCCACGCCGACGCTAAGCGCAGCGAAGCGTCTGGTACCGGCAACTTCCCCGACTTCGACACCAAACGCATCCGCATCACCCGCGCCCACCTCGAAGAAGACGCGGGCAAACTCCTGCACGACCTGCCCGGCGGCGGCTTCAGCGACGGCAGCCTCGTTGACCTGAACCGCGCGGGCACGCCGCTGCTCGAGATCGTCACCGAGCCGGACTTCACTTCCGCCGACGACGCGGTCGCCTTCGGCCAAGCCCTCCGCGATGTCTGCCGCCACCTCGGCGTCACCGAAGGCATCATGCAAAAAGGCCACATGCGGTTCGAGCCCAACATCAACGTCGTCATCACCAAGCCGTCGGGCGAGGTGTTCAAGACGCCGGTGGTTGAAATCAAGAACCTCAACAGCTTCAAGGCCGTGCACGGCGCGATCATCCACGAGCACCACCGCCAGGTCGAGCAGTGGCTCGAAGACGGCCGGGTCATGGGCGCCCGCGCCAAGTCCACCCGCGGCTGGGACGACGTCAAGCTCGTCACCACGCCCCAGCGAGAAAAGGAAGACGCCGACGAGTACCGCTACTTCCCCGACCCCGATCTGGTCACGCTGAAGATCGGCGACGACTGGCTCGACCGCCTCCGTGCCGAGCAACCCGAATTACCCCTGGCGAAGAAGGCCCGCTACATCGGCGAGTACGGCCTCAAGCCGATCGACGCCGACAACCTCCTCGCCGAGCCCGCCAACACCCGCTTCTTCGAAGACTGCGTGCTCGCCGCCCGCGCCGACGGCGGCCCCGTCTCCGAGCCCCGCCGCGTCGCCGCGATGCTGCTGAACGCCGGTGCCAAACGCGCCAACGAGGCCGGCGTCTTCCTCGACGGCCTGGGCATCACCCCGCAACAGGTCGCCGACACCGTCGCCCTGCAAGACGCCGACAAGATCAGCGCCAGCGCCGCCGACACCCTCTTCGGCCACGCCTGTTCCAGCGATGATTCCGCCGAGAAGCTCGCAGAGCAGCACGGCCTGCTCCAGGTCAGCGACGAAGGCCAGCTCGACGAATGGATCGACCAGATCCTCGCCGACCCCAAAAACGAAAGGGCCATCGAGCAGATCAAGGGCGGCAAAGAAAAAGCCATCGGCGCTCTGCTGGGCCAGATCATGAAGCTCTCCAAGGGCCAGGCCAACCCTAAAGCAGTGGGTGACAAGATCAAGGCAAAACTGTGCGGCGAGTGAAATGATGAGCGATTTTCATGCTCTAACTCAAAAGCACGCGCAATGGAAAGATATCTTTTCGTCGGATGATGCGAGTTCAATCGTTAATCAGTCAATTTATCTGGTATACGACTTCGCGCTATTCAATTTGATCAATGAATCCAGAAAGCTACACGCTGCGGATGAATCAGATCAGTTGGGTATGAATGGATATGTCCACCATTTCATCGATCGGTGTTTTATTGAGCGGCAAGTGTTATCTATTCGACGCCTCACCGACCGTACTCGTTCAAATTCACCTAGGTCAATTTGTCGGCTGATAAGCGATATTAAATCGAACACACATCTGATTACTCGCGAAAACTACTTCAAGCTTTTTGAGGTTGAATATGACGTAGAGTTTCTGAAGCAGAAAGAGTCTGATTGGTTGAAGGCGAATATCCCTAAAGATGGAAAAGCTTTTGTTATCCCAAGCAGCGTCAGTGCATTTCAGTCTTCAGACCTTCATAAGCAGTTTGACATGCTGTCAGGTGCTGAGTCAGGTTCGAGATCGCTTCGTGATACGGTTTCCCAATCGCGGCTATCGAGGTTTTTGGATGAATTGAATCAGGCGACAGACGAGGTTAAGAACTATGCCGATCGATATGTAGCTCATGCGACAAAACGTGAGCTTGATAAAGAGACGGGGCACTACGAACGGGGAATTTCGATCGATTTACTGGCTAGAGCTCAACATACCGTCTTGAAAACCGTCAGGTTCATAGGCATTCACTTTATTG
>JBCCWB010000310.1:0-2646 GCA_039194345.1 Planctomycetota bacterium | reverse complement strand
TCTCAATTAATTGTTATCAAGAAGCTTGTATTAGGCCCAAAATAGCCTTAGACTAAATTATCAGTCCAAGGATGGATGTGAATTACGTTTCGGGATTTCATCAAATCTGGCCAAAATCATCTCGGGTTAAGTACGCAAGCGAGGTTTGATACAGAGAGAAAGCTAGCGGAGAATATGAGAAAACTAAGCAATCATTTTTGTGGGATAATTGCTCGTCGGGCACTAGCGGCTACTGCATGCGGAGCTTTCTTCCTGAGTCTCGCAGCGAATTCGCAAGCTCAACTGACTTTGGACGACTTCATTGAAGAAACGTTCATTTTATCGGTGCCGACGTCTACATTTGTCACATCCGCCACAGATGTTATTGCTGGCGACCTTAACGGCGCGGCCCCGGATATTTTCGGAGACGAACGCGAAGTTACCATTGATGTCTCGGCCTCGGGTGGCACGGCCACAGTTGCCCTACTACCGCCTGGCGGACTCCTTAGCTTCGATACCGGCTCGACTGTAACCGCTCCACCCGGTGCGAATCTTGAGATCGTCTACGATGATTTCATGGATGTGGATGTAACATCTGGCAGCCTGTTTTCGGCCATCGCATTTGAGTTTATCTTCGTTGACGAATCTGGTGACGTCACTGTTACCTTTGATGACGGTTCCGCCAGTGGATCAGTTAGCGGATCGGTTTCCGACGCGGGGGGCTCGGGGCCACAATCTCTTATCCTTTCGCTTTCAACTCCGAGCTTGGCTGGCGTTGACCTGACAAGTGTCGATTCCATCACCGTCGACATCGTCACGACAGCACCCGCTGCAGACTTCGCGATCGACACTATCCAGTTCATTGTGCCCGAACCATCGACCGCTTTGTTCTTAATTGGTGCAGCAACCCTTGCTTCGTTACGGCGACGTTAAGCCAACTGAGTACAAATCTCTAAATGAATCTACAACCGCCCCACACGGGGCGTTTTTTTTTGGCCCATCGCTGCGTCTTGAGCCGGTTGCTCGTTATTCTTATCCTCCCAGGCATGCCCTCTCAAACGTACCAATCGGTGTGTCGATACGGCTCGCTCTGTTTATTCCCCGACCTGCCATAAGGCTTTGCCCCTTGGACACCCAATTCCCTAGCAAGGGCAACAAATCGAAGCCCCACCACACGACCGGCGGAGCCGGATGGACGGTTCAAGATGCCGACAAGCTCTATGGTGTCTCGCGTTGGGGCACGGGTTACCTGTCGATCGATTCAGACGGACATCTTCGTGTCCATCCGCAGCAAAACCCCAGCCAATGTATCGATCTCCTCGGTCTCGTAAACGATCTGCGGGCACAAGGCGTGGACACGCCGCTGCTGCTCCGTTTCCCCGGCATCCTCGAAGACCGCCTTCGGCATATCGCAAGAGCATTCAATCACGCGATCGCTGAATTTGGCTACCCCGGCCAGTACCGCGGCGTCTACCCGATCAAGGTCAACCAGCAGCGGCACATTGTCGAAGAGCTGCTCGGCTTCGGTCGGGGGCTAGGCTTCGGGCTCGAGGTCGGCAGCAAACCCGAGCTCCTCGCCGTCATGGCCTTGGCTCCCGACCCCGAGACGCTGGTGATCTGCAACGGCTTCAAGGACCGCCAGTTCATCGAGGCGGTTATCCTCTCGCGGAAGATCGGCAAGAACGTCATCCCCGTGGTCGAAAAGTTCAGCGAACTGCGGTTGATCATCGAACAGGCCAAGGCCCACGACGTCCGCCCGGCGATCGGCATCCGCGTGAAACTCGCCAGCGCCGGGGCCGGCCGATGGCACAGCTCCGGGGGCGACCGCAGCAAATTTGGGCTCTTTGTCAGCGAGGTGCTCAATGCGATCCGCTTGCTCGAGGCCGAGGGAATGCTCGACTGCCTCGAGCTGGTCCACTTCCACCTGGGCAGCCAGATCAACGACATGCGGGCGCTCAAGGCGGCGCTGGTCGAGTCGGCCCGGCTCTACGCCGAGCTCGCCAACCTCGGCGCCGGGCTGAAATACCTCGACGTCGGCGGCGGGCTGGGCGTCGACTACGACGGCAGCAAGAGCGGCACCGATTCGAGCACGAACTACACCCTCGCCGAGTACGCCAACAACGTGGTGTACCACGTCGGCGAGGTCTGCAAAGACGCGGGCGTCGCCGCCCCAACGATCATCACCGAGTCGGGCCGGGCCATCGCCGCGCACCACAGCGTGCTGGTCATGGACGTGTTGGGCTGGTCGGGCTTCGATCGCTTCGAGCCGACCGCGGCCTTGGATGAAAAGCAACTCGCCGAACTGCCCGCGCCGGTACGCACGCTGTACGAGACCCTCGAGGGGCTCAACGCGAAGAACCTTCGGGAGTACTTCCACGACGCCCAGGTCGCCCGGGAGCAGACGTTGAGCCTGTTCAGCCTCGGCTACTGCTCGCTGGAGCACCGCGGCCTGGCCGAGCGGCTGTTCTACGGCGTCTGCTCGGGCGTGTACCGCCTGGCCCAGGACCTCGACCCGGTGCCCCATGAATTCGCCTCGCTACAGACCCTGCTGAGCGACATCTACTTCTGCAACGGCTCGGTGTTTCAATCGCTGCCCGACAGCTGGGCGATCGATCAGCTCTTCCCCGTGATGCCGATCCACCGGCTCGACGAACGCCCGACCTGCCG
>JBCCWB010000309.1:0-2862 GCA_039194345.1 Planctomycetota bacterium | reverse complement strand
TGCGTCTTCGCGGTACTGCGAGGCCATCCCCATCCACTCGGCGCCGAGGTCGCGTTGGATCTCAGCGAGCTCGTCCAACGCTGCTTCGTTGAGCGGCTCCCCGGGGTCCGTCGCTGCCTCCGACTCAAGGAATGCGATTCGCTCTAATTCGGCGGGTGACGGGGCGACGAGGATGCGAATACGCCCGATCGACCGGATGACGTTGGATTCACGGCGCATCAGCTGCTTGCGTCGGCTTCCTTTGAGTTGAGGGACCAAGACCGCGATGCGGTCGGCAAGGTCGCATAGGCGGTTGAGATTGTGGACGTGATCTTCTTCGATCTGCGCGGCATTGGCCATCATCGTGTTTCCTTTCGGTGGCAGTGAATACCCCCATCGGCGGGGTCCATAGAACACGTCGGCCATAGGTTCAGGCAACTTGAAGATTTTGGGATAGAGGAAAACGAAGGTTGTTTTACGCCACGCGCTCGACGCGGAACCGACCGAACTTCGGCCGGTAGTCGCCGAGGCCGACGTATCGTCCGGCATCCGCGAAGAAGCGGGTGACGTCGTCAGCTTCGACTTCCTCGTCCAGCACCGCGAGTTCGACCTTGGCGGACCATTTGCGAAAGATGGGCCGGGTGCGCATGACCCGGCTTTGCTGGACCCGGACCCCGCAGGTGTAGCGGTACTTGGGGTCGGCCCACATCTCGTCGGGGTCTTTGGGGCCGTCGTAGTCGAGGAACACGGGGTGGTCACAGAAAACGGCGGCTCGGGCGACCTTGCCCTTTCTCTGCTTCTTGGCCCCGCCGACGATGGTGGCCTCGATCATTTCCCCGGGCAACGCCGGCCGGCCTTCGCTCATGTACAAGCTGCCGCGCCATTCGAGCCGAGCGAGCTGCTCGAAGTCGGCTTCGACCTTAGCCCGCTTACCGCTAATTTTTTTCATTTCCTTGGCAAACGGATTGAGAGGGTCGGCCAATTGGCCGTTGTGGGTGAGCAGCGGTGCGGTGCCGATGATTTTGTAGTTTAGGGTCTGGGGCAGATTGGACATAAGGTACCTTGTGGGAGGAAGTCATTCGGGGCGGCTGGTCTTGGGCTTCAGGAAGAACGGCTTGTTCGTAACGCCGCCCCCGGATACGACATGTAATCAGTCGGTGGCAGATCTTGCACAGTGTGATGAGGTCGTTTTCGACGCTTTCCTCGGAGATATGTCGATAGCTCGACGGACGGTGATGTACTTCCAAGCCGTCAGTCGAATCGCATAATCGGCAGCGATGTCCGTCAAGTTTGAGGCGACGCTGTCGCTTGGCGGCCCAGGAAGCGGACCGCATGTAGTAGTCGTAAGCACTTTGTTGATCGCTCATATGTATTCCTTAGGTGTGATTGGGATGAAGGGGTGAGACGGTGAAGTTTTGGTCTGCGCGATATGGAGGTCGCTTTGGTATTTCGTGTTCTGGTGCCCAAACTTGCCGTTGATGATGAACTGTTCCGTGTTATAAGACCGTGGGCGGGTATTACCCCGGCCGCGGCCTCTCGCTTGTGCGAGCCTCGCCCTGCCAAACCTAAGCATGCCTTGTCCAGCCAAGCCATACCTAACCAGATAGGTGTTCATGGGGGGCCTCGGTCTAACACCACGGATGAGGGAACGAACTGTCCCTCGCGCTTAAGGTCGTGGATCGATCGCGTTTCCCCCATACGTGGGCTGTCGTAGACTTCGAGGTTGACACGGTTCCGGATCACTTCGACTTCAAACTCTCGAGTGATACGGCGACCGCGTTGATCGGATTCGATTCTTCCCACCCAGACGCCGGTGTCGGGATCAAAGCCGTCGATCTCGACGCGGACCACGTGTTTGCCGTGATCGCGCTGGCCAGCGAGTCTTGCCATCGCGTTCCAACGCTCATACATCGCCCGTTCAACCGCCTCGGCGACGTCACGGGGCGAGTGGATCGGGTTCGAGTTTGAACCTTGCGTCGTCGTCGCCGACCCCGGTCCCAAGGCCAGTACGGCGACTGCCAGTAACCACAGGACCAAGCCGATGATCAACGCGAGCCGCCGTGTCGGCCCCCACGGCCTCAGGCGTTCGTCGCTCGGCCTCGGCGGCTGATAGATCTCGCCTGTGAGCATCGTGACCAAAGTGGGACCGACGAACAGTGCCCCTAGCAGCCACCCCTCGGACAGGCCCAGCAGCGCGCGGGCGGCCATCGGCTCGGCCTCGCCCGAAAGCACGCGCAGCCACAGCATCAACCCCACCGAGACCAGCCCTGTGGTCACCAGGGTGCCGTGAACGCGGTGCCGCCGAAACCAAGGCAGGTTGCGGTAAGACTCTTCCAAGCCGATGAATTGGGCCAATGCAGAGGCTTGACCACTCGTCAGTCTCGCCACCCGGCGGCGGTCGGGCAGGTGATGCACGACCACGGCGCCCACGCCCCATAAGACACCCGCGAGGCTCCAGAGGGCTGACTGCCCCTTGCTCCGGGCAAAGAAGAACAGCCCGAAGACCATCAACAGGATGCCGGCAGCAACCCCGAACGTACCGATCGATTGGGCCGGTTCGCCCGGAACGCCGCTGGCGGAAAACCAGGTCGAGGAGCTCACGGGCACAAGAGATACCGGGACGCAAACCAGCGAGGCCCAGGTCAGCATCAGCCCTAATCGCCAATCCTGCCGTAATCGCTGACCGATATCCGCGGCAGGCGAGTGGTCTCGATCGCGTTGAACTTGATCAGTGAGGGGTCGATCGACGTCCGCCGGGTTCCGCAGGGGCGGTTCCACCGGGGAAGCGGCGGTGTCCGGCAGCTCGAAGAGGGGTTCGACGGTGAAGATTAAGCCGCAGTGGCAGCGTGCACGACGGCCTTGTTGATTGGGCGGCAATTGATA
>JBCCWB010000308.1:0-2986 GCA_039194345.1 Planctomycetota bacterium | reverse complement strand
GGGTAGGTAAGGTTCTTCGCGTTGCTTCGAATTAAACAACATGCTCCACCGCTTGTGCGGGTCCCCGTCAATTCCTTTGAGTTTTAATCTTGCGACCGTACTCCCCAGGCGGTGTGCTTAATGCGTTAGCTGCGTCACCGAACAGTAAACTGCCCGACAACTAGCACACATCGTTTACGGCATGGACTACCAGGGTATCTAATCCTGTTTGCTCCCCATGCTTTCGTGCCTGAGCGTCAGTACCCGTCCAGTAAGGCGCCTACGCCACTGGTGTTCCTCCGAATATCTGCGAATTTCACCTCTACACTCGGAATTCCCCTTGCCTCTCCAGAATTCTAGATAGGAAGTTTCAAGAGCAGTTCCAGGGTTGAGCCCTGGGATTTCACTCCTGACTTTCCTATCCGCCTACATCCGCTTTACGCCCAGTGATTCCGCCTAACGCTTGGGCCACTCGTATTACCGCGGCTGCTGGCACGAGTTTAGCCGGCCCTTCCTCTGGACCCGGTCAGTGTTCCTAGGTCCTGACAGTGGTTTACACGCCGAAGGCGCTTGATCCCACACGCGGCATTGCTCCGTCACGCTTTCGCGCATTGCGGAAGATTCGTCGCTGCAGCCTCCCGTAGGAGTCCGGGCAGTGTCTCAGTCCCGATGCGGCGGGTCATGCTCTCACACCCGCTACCCGTCTTCGCCTTGGTGAGCCATTACCTCACCAACAAGCTGATAGGACGTACCCCGATCTCCAGGTGGCAAGCCTTTGCCCGCGAGACCATGCAGCCTTACGGGGTTATGAGGTATTACCACAGGTTTCCCTGAGCTATCCCTCGCCTGGAGGTACGTTAGGTACGCATTACTCGCCCTTTCGCCGGTTCACCTACCGAAGTAGGATCTCCCTCGACTTGCATGTTTTAGCCATGCCGCCAGCGTTCAATCTGAGCCAGGATCAAACTCTTCGATTATTTTTATTGACGATGCGGACCTGCAAGCAGGACCCGCGGTGTCTTCTCGATGAGAATGCCTGTATACCGACACTTCCGAAAAAGTGCCGATGGTCTTGATGATGCCGAAACATCACCAGCCTGCCGAGCGGCTAATCTACGGCAGGACTTGGGGGGTTGGATAATTCGTCCTTGCCAACAAGCCTAAGCCTGATGACAAGCATTCGTTGGACGTGATCCGTGGGGCTGCCTGTGAAGACACAGCCCCGGGATTTTTACCTCGCGGCCGACCAGAAGCTGATCGGGTACGCGGGGTCACATCCTCGCAACATACCAACTGTTCACTTGTCAAAGATCGGCACGAATCTCGGTCAAAAGCTCGTTTCGGCGTGGCCAAGGCCAGCCGTCGTTCCTCACCGGTCGGTGAGGCGAGCGAGGCATGATAGTGATCGGCGTGCGGCTGTCAA
The DNA here is from genome assembly GCA_039194345.1 of Planctomycetota bacterium. GTDB lineage: Bacteria > Planctomycetota > Phycisphaerae > Phycisphaerales > Phycisphaeraceae > Algisphaera. Next base: position 1,584 of record JBCCWB010000308.1, on the reverse strand, counting down.
GCTCGTTGCCTGGCGTGTGGAAAAGTCGGAAGACGCTTCGACACACCACCCGAGGGCCAGGGCGGGTCGCCCGGCTGGGCCGAGTATTAGAGCACAGCCCAGCAAGCTTGTCAACCCGCTTGCATCGGCTGTTTTGGGGGTTTTGGTGGATTTTTTTGGTGGCCGCCTTGCCTGTGCCATTCTCCATCAAACTGCGGGTCTGGGATCTACGGCTCGAATTCGCAGGCTCCGATGGCCTGTGGCTATAGTTGTGGGTCTGGATTCAGGCTTTTGGAGCAAGTGTGATGCGATGGGTAGGCGGTGTTGTTGTGTGGCTGCTCGTGCTGGCCTTGCCGGGGTGCTCTAGTGGGGCGGGCGTCTCGGCGGCGGACTATGAGCATGTGTATACGGTCCGTGCGCGGGTGGCGCAGTTGCCTGATGGCTCGCCGGGCGGGGCGTTTTTGGCGTACCACGAGACGATCCCGGACTACCAGGCAGCGAACGGGTCGGTGGGGATGTCGGCGATGTTGATGCCGTTCACGATCGTGGATGCGTCGGTGCTGGAGGGTATTGCCGAGGGGGATGTGGTCGAGATTACTTTCGGGGAGTCGTTCGAGCCGGCGGTGAAGCAGGGGGTGATCTCGATCGAGAAGCTGCCCAGCGACACGGTGTTGGCGTTTGAGGCAGAGACCGGGTGAGGACGTGCTTGCAATTGCTTTGGGCCAGCCTCTGGTGACTCAGGTACGCCCAACGGCAGGCGCGTGGTGCCCCCGCAACTTGACGCGCCGCCCGTTGGGCGGCGGCTAAACAACTTCTGTACACGTTCTAAGGTGTGGTTGTTTAGTTACAGCGCCAGTGCCATGTGTTTTTCGTCGTAGGGTTCGCCGTTGATGCGCATCGCGTCGGGTTCTGTGCCCCACACGACGAAGCCCAGCGATTCGTACAGGCGTTGTGCGCCTGGGGCCGAGGCGCTGACGCTCAGTTGCACGGCTTCGATGTCATGTGCTGATCTTGCGAACGCGATGGCGTGTTGCATCAGTGCTTTGCCGACGCCTTGCCGCCGGAACTCGGGGGCGACGTACATCCCCCAGATCGACGCGATGTGCTTGCTCTTGCGTTTGGTTTGGCAGCCGATGCCGACGGTCCCGACGAGCCCGGCGTCCTCATCGAAGGCGCCGAACGAGGCGTGTAGCGGATTGGGTTGCAGGTAGGTGCGGACATGTGTGAGGTCGGAAGCGCGGTCGTCTTCGGGCGATGAGCCGAACGATGCGGGTGCATCGAGCAGCATGGCCTTGCGGAGCGAGACACTCTGCTCGGCGTCGGCGGCGATGAGTTTGCGGTATTGGATCGGCATTGAGGGATCATAGCTGGGGGGCGGTCGGCGTCGATTCTCGAAAAGCTACGTTGAATGCGAGTGAGGCTTGGGTGTGATGTGGCCGACGCGGGGGTTTTTGTGGTGCGGATGTTTAGAGCAACTGGCGCGATTGATCTCCATCTGTCATGATGTTGTTTTCAGGCATGGAGGCCTTGTTGATGACCTATTCGATGGACTTGCGTGAACGGGTGGTGGCGGCGGTCGAAGGGGGTGAGGCGATCGCTTCGGTG
>JBCCWB010000307.1:0-3118 GCA_039194345.1 Planctomycetota bacterium | reverse complement strand
CCGGCGGGCTGGGTCCAGTAGGAGCCGGGGGGCATCCACATGTTGGCGGCATCGGGGTCGTCGTTGTGGACCAGGCCTTCGATGACCACGCCGCGGTAGGTGACGTTGTGGATGTGCGGCGGGGAGGAGAAGCCATCCACGAATTTCACGAGGAAGCCGGTGGGCACCTCGGCTCCACGGTCGCCCCAGATCGTGCCGGCCTGCGGGCTCTTGTCGCCCCGGGCGGGGTTGAGCGCGGTCCACGGCACTTCGGATGCGGGCAAGACATTGACCGTCGCGTCATCGGCGGTGACAGTCGCGGTGGTGAAAGAGGTAGCGGTGGAGCAGCCGGTGAGGAAGGCAGCAGAGGCGGCCAGGGCGAGTAGGGGGCGGGTGTTCATGCGAGGCTCCGGGATCGAGACGGAGGGCTGGTAACTACTACAGGGTAGGTACCCAATCGGCCAGCCGGGCGAAATTGCAATGATTTTAATTGAAATCACGCAAACCGAGCTACTTTTTGTTCCAAGTCACCTCGTCAAGCTGTTTTTTGAACGTGTTGATCACCTGGGCGTATTCGGGATCGTCCGCGAGGTTGTTCCACTCGTCAGGGTCCTGGGTGATGTCGTAGAGTTCGTACTCGCCGCTGCCAAAATCGGTGAAGCGGTACTGTTCGGTGTTGATCCCGTAGCGGCTCCAGCAGGCGACGTGGGCGACGTGTGGCCAATCCATGTCGGGGTCTTGGAGAAGCGGAGACAGGTCTTTACCCTGGAGGACGACATCGTCGGGCTGCTCAACGCCGGCGAGGGCGAGGAGTGTGGGGTAGAGGTCGGTGTTCTGCACGACACGGTTGGTGACCTGGCCGGCGGGCATGCCGGGAGCTTTGATGATCAGCGGGCAGCGCATATTGACGCGGTATTGCTTGTTCTTCTGCCATAGGCCGTGCTCGGAGAGGTGGTAGCCGTGATCGCCCCAGAGAACGATGATCGTGTTGTCGTATTCGCCGGATTTCTTGATGGCGTCGATGATTCGGCCCATCTGGGCGTCGGCATAGGTGGTGGTTGCGAGGTAGGCGCGTTTGAGCCGTCTGGCCTCGGCGTCGGTAAGGCCTTCGTTCCAAAGGTTGGAGCTGATCGGGCGTTGGTCGTGTTTCTTGATGATGCGCTCGGTGCCTTCGGGCACGGGGGCGAGTTCGCCAGCGTCTTCGGGATACATGTCGAAGTATTTCTTGGGCGCGATCCACGGCAGGTGTGGGAGGGTGAAGCCGGCGCTGATGAGAAAGGGCTTGGACTTGTCACGCTCGCTCTCGATGAAGCCGATGACTTCGTCGGCCATCGCGCCGTCGTGCAGCTTGTTGTCTTCGCAGTCGATGGAGAGGTAGATCACCGCGCCTGGGCCGGCCTTGCCCTCGAAGAACGCGTCGAGGTCTTTCTGGATGCCGCCTTGCACCACGATCTTCTCTTTGAGCTCGGGCTCGATGCGGTAGGGCTGGGGCACGATGTAGAACTGGCCGGGGACGTCCCAGGCGGGGCGTTGCTCTTTGGGCACGTTGCCGTGGTAGAGCTTGCCGCGGGTCGCGGTCCAGTAGCCCGCGTCGCGGAACACCGCCGGCCAGGTCGTCTGCATGGCGAGCATGGCGGGGTAGAGTTCTTTCTTGTCGCCGCCGGTGAAGTTGCGGTTGTTGAAGCGGATGCCCGTGAGCAGGGATGCCCGCGAGGGCAGGCAGAGCGGGTAGTTCACGAAGGCGTTGTTGAAGAGCGTGCTCTCGGCGGCGAGCTGATCGATGTTGGGCGTGATGGCTTCGGGAGCGCCGTAGGCCCCTATTTCGGGGCGGAGGTCATCAAAGGCGAGGAACAGGATGTTGGGACGCTCGGCCGAGGCTCCCACACCGGTGAACAACAAGAGCAGCGTAAGGGCAATGGTTTTCATGGTGGGTTTCTCGGGGGCAGGACAGGAGGGCGAAGCTCGGAACGGGCTGATTATACCGGTCAACAACCTGCAAATGAATGCGGGGTGTGCTGTCGGAATGGCCGTGAGGGCAGAGAAATTTTTTGAATTCTTATGAAAGCGACGGGGTGGTGCGCACTTCGGCGGCGGGGCAGCCCTAGGTGGGGGGCTGTTCTTTGACATGTGGTTTTGAGGCCGAGGTGAACTGGTCTGATTTTGGTCTGGCCGTGGTTGGCGGGCAGACCAGACCACCAAAACCAGACCAGTTGGGGGGTGGCAAAGAAAAGCCCACGCCGGGTCGGCGTGGGCTTCGCTGAGTTGAGTTGTGGTGGACGGGGCGGGTGGGTTAGCCCTTGGTCCAGGTGGTGCCGCCGTAGATGGCGGAGTCGCCGAGCTCTTCGGCGATGCGGATGAGCTGGTTGTACTTGGCGTTACGGTCCGAGCGGCAGGGGGCGCCGGTCTTGATCTGGCCGCAGTTGGTGGCGACGGCGAGATCGGCGATGGTGCTGTCTTCGGTCTCGCCCGAGCGGTGGCTGAGGACGGCCGAGTACTTGTTCCGCATGGCCAGGCCGACGGCGTCGAAGGTTTCCGACAGGGTGCCGATCTGGTTGACCTTGACGAGGATCGAGTTGCCGCAGCCGGTGTCTATGCCCTTCTTGAGGAAGTCTTTGTTGGTGACGAACAGGTCGTCGCCGACGAGTTGGACTTTTTCGCCGAGCTTGTCGGTGAGGGTCTTCCAGCCGTCCCAGTCGTTCTCGGCCAGGCCATCTTCGATCGAACGGATGGGGTACTTCGCACACCAGTCCGCCCAGTAGTCGGCCATCTCAGTGGAGCTGATGATTTCCTGCGAGCTGGAGAAGAACTTGTAGCCTTCCTTGCCGTCCTTCTCGGCTTCGTTCCAGAGCTCGGAGGTGGCGGGGTCGAGGGCGACGAAGATCTCTTCGCCCCACTTGTAGCCGGCCTTGTCGGTGGCTTCTTCGATGAACTTCAGGGCGTCTTCGTTGCTCTTGAGGTCGGGGGCGAAGCCGCCCTCGTCGCCGACGGCGGTGGACAGGCCGTTCTTCTTGAGCACGGACTTGAGGCTGTGGTAGATCTTGACGCCGGCGTGCATGGCGTCGGCGAAGTTGTCGAAGCCCCAGGGCTGGACCATGAACTCCTGGAAGTCCACGGTGTTGTCGGCGTGCTTGCCGCCGTT
>JBCCWB010000306.1:0-3222 GCA_039194345.1 Planctomycetota bacterium | reverse complement strand
GCGGCGAGGGCGGCGTCGATGACGTTGGCGGTGATCTCGTCGTCGCCGTTGAGCAGTCCGTCGAAGCCGCCGTGCTTTTCGACAAGCTCGAGCATCTCGGCCTCGTGGAGCGGGCCGCGGGCGCGGACGATCTCGAAGCCCGAGGATTCGAGCTTGGCGTGGTGGTCGCCGGGGGTGTCTTGGTAGCTGGTGGTGGTCAGGAGGATCCGCATGGCAGGCCTTTCGTCAGGGAGCGGAGTGTCGGGCGTACGAGCCGGGGCATTCCGCTCGGTGATGTGCACGTCCCTCCAGACACCTGCCTCTGCGGCGTTTCGGGGTGGAAACGCGAGGAAATCAGAGGGGGCCGACGACCTCCGTGCGGGAGATTGAGCCCAAGAAAATACGCCCGGAGCCGGTCAGCGTCAAAACGTCCACGCAAAGAAAACCCCCCGCTCAGCGAGTTGCCGTGCGGGGGGCTGTTCGTTATCGGGATGAGTTGGCGCTAGGCGAAACCGAGGCCGATGAGCGATCAGGCCTTAGCCCGCGACTTCGCCTTTGTCCTTGTCGCCTTTCTTACCCTTGCACTCGCCGTCCTTCTTGCAGAGTTCGATTTGCGACTCGGCGGGCTTTTCGAGTTCGCCTTTCTTCTTGCCCTTCTTGCAGAGCTCGAGTTGCGATTCAGCGGGCTTCTCGACCTCGCCTTTCTTCTTGCCTTTGCATTCGCCATCTTTCTTGCAGAGCTCGATTTGCGACTCGGCGGGCTTTTCGACTTCGCCCTTCTTCTTGCCCTTGCACTCGCCGTCCTTCTTGCAGAAATCGAGTTGGGATTCGACGGTCAGCACGTCGCCGGTAGTGGGGACGATCAGGCCGCTGGCGGGGTTCACGAGGCCGAGCAGGGCGATACAGGTGATGATCGAGGCAGCGAATTTCAGCATGGGAACTCCAGTTTGAAGGGGTCTAAAATGATGAGGGCAAGGTGTAACGGGGTAAATGCCCGAACAGCATAGGTTCGGCCCAACCACAATTCAACGACCGGTTTGGCCGATTATTGCCACCAAAAAATAAAAAATTTCCTAATCCGCCCAGACCGTCATTTTTCGGCCAGATCCGCCGCCAATTGCCCGTTCACCAGCGTGACGACGCGGTCGGCGGCTTCGGCGACCTTGGCGTCGTGGGTCACCAGGACCATGGTTTGGCCCTCGTCGTGCAGTTCGTGGAACAATTCGAGGATCGACCCGCCGGTGTCGACATCGAGGTTGCCCGTCGGCTCGTCGGCCAGCAGCACGTCCGGCTCGTTGATCAGCGCCCGGGCGATCGCCACCCGCTGACGCTCACCGCCCGACAGCTTCGCGGGCCGGTGCTTCATCCGTTCCTTCAGCCCGACCCGTTCCAGCAGCGATTCGGCCCGCTCGCGGACCTGCCGCTTCTTCCCGGGCCAGCCCAGCACCGTCGAGCCCAGCATCGCGCCGATTGTGACGTTCTCCAGGGCCGAAAGCTCGGGCAGCAGGTGATAGAACTGGAACACGAACCCCACGTGGCGGTTGCGGTACCGGTCCAGCGCACCGCCGGAGAGGCGGAAGAGGTTTTGCTGATTGAACAGCACCGTGCCGTCGTTGGGCTGGTCGAGCCCGCCGAGCAGGTGCAGCAGCGTCGACTTGCCCGAGCCGGATCGCCCGAGGATCGCCAGCATCTCGCCGGGGTGCAGCTCGACGTCGACCCCCTTAAGCACATGCAGGTCCGAAGAGCCCATGCGGTAGCGCTTGTGGAGGTTGGTCGCTTGGAGGATGGCGGGGGATTCACTCATACCGCAGCGCCTCCACGGGTTTGAGTCGCCCCGCCAACAACGCCGGTAGCGTCGCACCGATCACGCTGCTGACGATCGCTCCAGCCACGGCCCACCACGCCTCGGCGTAGTTCACCCGGTCGGGGATGCGGTCGAAGAAATACGTCTGCGGGTTCCACATCCGCCAGCCGGTGGTCTGCGCGATGATCTCCTGGATCTCGTTGAGGTTGGTCACGACACTCACCGCGATCAGCAGCCCCAGCAGCGAACCCACGATCCCGATCGCCAGGCCGTAGCCCAGGAACATCTGCACGATGCCGAGGCGAGACGCCCCGATCGCCCGCAGCACGCCGATGTCGCGTGTCTTCTCCAGCACGATCATGTAGAAGGTTGTGGCGACCATCACGATCGCGACGATGCCGATCACGCCGAAGAGAAACGTGATCAGGCCTTTTTCATTCTGCACCGCGCCCAGGATCTGGCCGTGCACATCTTCCCACGTCAGCGCTCGGGGGCGGGCTAAGACGATGTCCTCCTGGGCATCGTAAAAATCGGCGATGGTTTTCTGCACCACGTTGCGGGCGTCGAGCACTTCCACGCCCGGCGCGACTTTGAGCACCAAGCGATTCGCTCGGCCGGAGATCACGATCTCCTTGCCGCCCAGCCCCGTCTCGGGGTCGAAGCCCTCGGTGTCGAATCCTTTGCGCTGGTCCATCGCCAGCATCTTCTGCAGCGTGTCGAACGGCACGAACACGTACTGCCCGTCGATATCAAACAGCCCGCTCTTGAACTCGTTGGCGACGACAAACTCCCGCCGTTCCTGCTCCAGCGAGGTCGTGCCGCCCGAAGTCAACGGCACCACGGTCAACGCCATCGGGGCCCGAGCCCACGTGCTACGGATGTCGTAGTTGCCTTGCTCGTCGCGGAAGTGGTACGGGTTCACCTCGATGCCGATCAGCGCTTCGGGCAGCCCGTTCGCCCGGCCGGGATCGATCGGGTGTTCGCGGGTCAGAATCTCTTTGATCTCTTTGTACCGCCGACTGTCTTCGCCCAGGATTTCTTTGGGCAGTTCGAGCAGCTCGTCGGGCGTCCACATCAGCGTGTGCTTGTAACCCACGATGGCTTCGAGCTGGGCCATGTCCACCCCCTGCACGCGGACGGGCTTGGCGTTGTCGCGGAAGTTGATCAGGCCGTAGGTCTCGATGAGCGGCGTGCCGTTCTCGATCTCCGGCAGCTCCAGGATCGCCGCGAGCAGTTCTTCGTACTGCGTGAAACCTTGCAGCGAGCCTTCGACGATGACGTCGCCGGTGAGGTTGCGGGCCGACTCGCGGAACTGCTCGAGGAACCCGCCCATGACGCTCATGACGATGATCACCATCGCTGTGCAAAGCATCACCGCCACCGCCGCGAACAGCGGCGCGAGCTTTCGGCGGAGGTACTTCAGGATGAGGAGCAACTTG
>JBCCWB010000305.1:0-3228 GCA_039194345.1 Planctomycetota bacterium | reverse complement strand
GCTGGTTATTCAAAATTTCAAAGCGCAGGCGACCCGGATCGACCCAGTGGCTGAGCCGCCACAAACTCCGCAGCGTACGGTGCGGCCAATACTTGCCCCAATCGGTATAGCGGTTCTGAACAAAGAGATTTCCCTCCCCGATCGCACCCAGGAATCCGGGGCGCTTGTGGTTTCCGGTGATGTCGATCATCAACAGCACCTGGGAATCGGACGCGTCCCGCACCCGATCAAGTAGTTGATGGATGCGCTCTTGGGCCAGTGGGCTGACGACATCCAAGCCGTCGATCTTGAAAAATCGCACGCCGTACTTCTTATAAAGGCTGACGATCTGGTCGGCGTCTTTCTCCCAGTTCGCCAGTTCGTTATCCGAGTCAGGCGCGTACCACAAGCCGATCTCGACGCCGGCTTCCTTGGCCCGATCCAAGACTGGGCCGAGGCCATTGGGGAAGCGTTCCGGGTGCACCTCCCAGAACTCGTTCGAGACCCCCCAGAACCCGGTGAGGCCTTCGGTTTTCATCTCGCCTTGGAACGCCGAATTGCCACTGAGGCCCATCTGCCACCCGTCGTCGATCCGCACCACATCCGCGCCGATCGAACGCGCCGCATCGATCTCGCGCAGGATAAACTCCTCCGTAATCCGGGAGTCACGAGAGCGGTCGCCCCACGTGTTGGTAACGAAGCGGGGAACGCGGTGCAGCTCTGAATCTGGACGCAACGAACGCTCCCAGATCTGTAACGCCATCGTGCGTCCTAAGTCTCCGCCCTCGAAAGGTAGTGCCTGCCAGAGGTCTTGCTCGTCTTCGCTTTCGGCCCGATATAGCGTGACGCTCAGCTCATCACCCTGCTTACGCAGTTGGATATCCCTATCAGTCGCATTCGGACGAGATTCGGGCATCGGTGACCGGCGGACGAAGATCATGCCCCGCTCATTAGCTTGTTCTTCCACCACAAAAATGCCCCCGGTGAAAGCCTGCGTGTCGTCGCTAGCCAGCGTGGACGACTCGATGCGCACAAGTTCATCGTGGCTATCGGTGCGGTCCCACAAAGTCACAACCGTGATGTCGAACGCCTGCCCCTTCAGGGGGTATTCCGCAACGGGCACCGAAGGTTCGATGAGCTGACTCGGGCCGTCTTCAGCAGACATGGGAAGCGCTCCAAACAAACAAACAGCCAGGACCACCACGGTAGATAAGAAATGCTTCATGGCAATAATCTATCGCATGTCACGGCTCTCACCCGGTGCTCATTGCGACTAGCAAATCTAGTTAATCATCTGCGCAGCACCGGTGTATTCGCGCTACCGAAACGACGTGAGATTTGAGTATTAATCGATGAAAAAATTGAACCGGCGAGCTTTTACGGTTCGCTACGTTCGGGGTGGTCTTTCCACTTATCGCCCATGTTGAGCATCTGATCACCTGACGTGAACACCCAGGTTTTCTGCTTCGCCTTGTTCAGACTCTCGCCATACTCGGCTTCGGTCGGTTCGGGCAGATGAGCGATGTATTGCAGCAACCGCTGCTTTGCGGCTTCGCTCTCGGGGGTGGGCGTGTCGATGCGCTGATAGTCGAGCATGTCGCCGGACTCGGCGGTCCGCCACATTACGCCGTCCGCAGCGAGGAACCACTCGCGATCGCGGACGAAACGCCACGCATCGACGTAGCTGTAGATCCACTCGCGGGCCGAGTCGGTCTCGCCTTTCAACACCGGCACGAAGCTCTGGCCGTCCAATCCTTCAATCTGGGCGGGATCGAGCCCGGCGAGGTCCATCAGCGTGGGGTAGAGATCGGAGAAATCGACCAACGCCTGGCTGACCTTGCCCGCTTCGACGCCCGGACCCGTCACGATGAACGGCACGCGTGCGCCGAGTTCGGAGGCGACGTTCTTGCCGTAGCCCTGCGTGGGGTTGTCGGAGGTGAAGATGAAGATCGTGTTGTCGGCGATGCCCGCTTCTTCCAACGCCTTGAGCATGTTGCCGACGTAGAGATCGATGTGATGGATCTGATTCGCGATGCCCGGCTCGGTCGCTTCCCCGGAGCCCGGAGCCGTCGGCACGCCGACCCACGGCCGGTGCGGGAGGAACTCGGCGTAGTACAAGAAGAACGGCTGATCGCCGTGGTCACGCGTGATGAACTCGAGCGCGTAGTCGTGCACCTCGTCCGGCCCAAAGGTGTTCTCGTCGCTGGGTTGGATCTCGCCATCCTTCACCAGCGCGGGGTACCAGTAGATCGACGGTGAGATGTAGCCGCCGGTGGTCACCGATTCGCGTGAGGGGAACAGCTTGTCGGGGTCCTTCCACCCGAACCACGGCCCGGTCCACACGTCGAAATAGGTCCGCCCAAAGTAGCCCGCGTAGCCGAGGTGTTCGTCAAACCCCGCACCGGGGTCGTCCGGCAGGCCGGGCAGCATCCACTTGCCCGCGAGCGCGGTCCGGTAGCCGCTGTCGGCCAGCGTCTGGGCCATCGACGGATGCTTCACGAAGAAGTCGTCGTCCGGCAGCTTCAGGCTGTTGCCGAGTTGCCCGGTGTTGTTGCCGTACTTGCCGGTCATGAGCAGCGCCCGCGTCGGGGCGCAGAGCGGGGTCGCCCAGCCTGTGGTGAACGTGGTGCCTTGGTCGGCGAGGCGTTGCACGCTCGGCGTGTCGAACGCTGCCGGACGATCCGCGGTGCCGTAAGGCGAAAACTCGCCGGGGCTCGCGTCGTCGAGCATGAAAAGGATGATGTTGGGACGTTCAGCCGAAGCCGCGACGGCGATCAAACACGTCAACACCGTTGCGACCAGATGACGAAAACGAGCAAACCATGGGAGGCGATACAGAGCGTTCATGATGGTAGACCTGATGTGATGAAGATGAACAAGGCTGTGGATTATATCCTTTACCAGCGTTCAAAATGAGGCTTAGACCAGCGTGGCGTAGCCAAGCGGCTAGCGCGCCACCCAAGCCCCTAAGCCCCCAACACCCAAGTCCCCAACTTGCCAAAGAGCGAACGCTCGGCTCAACCCCGCCACACGCATCGGCCCGTGTCGCGCGGTTCACTTCAAGCCAACGTCCTCGACCCGCGTGTTGGGGGCGGCCGTGCGATTACGCCACGGTCCATCGTGTCTGTTGTCGGCAAGGTGACTCACCGACGAACGCCGAAACCCCCACGCTTGAAAACGCGAGCCCGGCCCTCCCCGCGCATCTCACGGAACGGTCCTTGCCTGCAACCGTCCCGCCGCCGCGGGGTG
>JBCCWB010000304.1:0-3375 GCA_039194345.1 Planctomycetota bacterium | reverse complement strand
TCTTCCCGCCGGTGAGCCGATGGCTCGGGTCATTCAGAGATGCGAGCGTGCTATGACACTCGATCTATTAACTCGGGCGTCACGTGAACAGGTTGAAGCTCTGGAAATGATCCAAATCATGCAAACTTTAGTGTTGCGTGATGAGCCGGTGACCTATGCGGTCAGCGTTCCGGAGCCAGATCCGCTCACGGGGTTAATCTCTGATCCGAAATTTGATTTGGACCGTGCTCTGCGACGGGTCAATTCCGCTTGGTCGGATTGGTTCGGAAATATACCGGATGACTATCAAGCGTTTGCGGCTTCAGTGCAGCAGATTGAAACCGAAATCCAAGAACGTTCTGATATCGCCAGGCAGCAAGCGCCCGGGCTATTCCTGATGGGAAAAACCGGGATTCCACAATCCGCTAACATCGATCAAGTCGTCGATCAAACCGCCGACCTTCTGCTGGGAATATTTTCCCCCTCGCTCAGCGCTCCGATCCGTATCGAACGGCAAGCCGATGCTCAAGCAACGCTGGAACCCATTGCGTTAGCTTTGGCAAAATATCGACTCGATCGTGGTCAATACCCGCCGTTACTTCAGTCGCTGGTTCCCGATTACATTGAAGCCTTGCCCCGCGACCTTTTCAGTGATAAATCGCTGCGTTACCGACGCGATGGGGCGAGCTATCTGCTTTACAGCGTGGGCACAAACTTAGTTGATGATGGTGGCGTCCACGATTTTAGCGAGGGCGACATCGTTTTACGTGTTCCGTGGTCACTAGAAAATTAAACGGATCGCATGGTGCGTGGACCAGTCAGGTGGCCTTACCTAAGACCGCGTCTGTGTTCATCGTCTTGCTTTTCTTGAAGGCCAAGTTCCTTGTGGATCGCTAAGCAACAGCTTGATTTCCCTCACGGACTGGCCGTGGTCGCAAGATGTGCGCACTTCAAAACAAGACCCCAACGAATACGCCATGGGGCCTCTATTCAGTGAAGCAAGCCCATGGCGTTACGTTGGGGATGGTTTATTTTTGTATCTTTGCGTTGGGCCGTGCCGAACTTATTTGGCCTTCTTGCGGACCTTCGGCAGCTTGACCTCAGCCGGTGAAACGGGGCGTTCTTCCAGGTGACGCACCCAGATGCTGCGGTACTGCACGGGGTCGCTGTGGTCTTGGATGCCGATGCTCACCTTTTCGGGGTGCGATTCGTAGTAGGGGCGGACCATCCACTTCGTGGTGCCTTCAAGAGCCCAGTTGTCTTGGACCAAGACGCCATTGAAGAACACAGTCATGGTGCCTGCCCGCGTGAGTTCGCCGTTCTCATCGAAGCGTGGGGCGCGGAAAACAACATCAAAGGTCTGCCACGCATCCGTGCCTCGGCTGGGATCGACTAGAGGCGGGTTCTGCCCGTAGATCGCCCCGGCATCGCCATCAGCGTAGACCTCGCCTTCAAAGACCTGGACCTCGTACTTCTCCATGATCTTGATGCCCGAGTTGCCTTTGATCTTCCCCTTGCGATCGGGGACACGCCACTCGACGTGTAGTTGGATATCGCCAAACTTCTCTTTGGTTCTCAACCACTTCCCGCCTTTCGGAACCGAGAAATAGCCGTCGTGGATGGGCCAAGGAACCCCCAAGCTTTCGAATGCGGACAGGTCGGCTTTCGGATCGGTGCCGTCAAACAAAACAATCGCGTCCGAGGGGATCGGGGCGGGGGCCTTTAGCTCCGGCCCGGGATCGACCACCTTGGGAGCGGGGCGGTTGGGGTCGTGCACCGCCCAAGGGTGGGTTGCGTCCGGCGGGGCAGGCGTGGGCTTTTTCTTAGGGGCGGCAACAACAACGCTCGCCAACAACAGCGACGCGGTTACTGAGGCAGTGACTACAAGTGATTTTGTTTTCATATGGGATATATCCAGGAATAACGAGCCGAAGTTGTTGCTATGTGGCGGCAACCATCAGAAGCTGTTTCCCATTGCCGCGCTGGTCTTCACCGTTTCATTTTTCTTAAACGTTGAATTCGCTTGTAGCGCTTTGAGCATTTGGTCAAACGCATCGCGGTCGGTCGGGAGGTTGATCGTTTGTTCTTTGAGGCCTGCCATCAGCATGGCGTTGCCGAGCTCCAGTCCGTGGATCATCTCGGTGCCTGGGGCGATGAGGCCCGCTTGTCCGGTGCCATCGAGGATCGTGGAGATGAAGTTGCGGGTGACCGTTTCGTGTTGGCCATAGGGAGGCTTGGCGTTTTGGTAGGTGATTTCGGTCGTGGGCACATCGCCAAAACGCTCTTTGGAATTCTGGGTGAATTCAGAGACCGATTCATCCGCCCGGAAAAATTTCACCGTTTCGCCTTGATGGCTGTCCGCGATGATCGTGCCCTTGTCACCCACGATTTCCAGGCGGTTGATGCCCGGCGTCTGGCCCGTCGACGTGGTAAAAGTACCCGTCGCACCGTTGGCAAACTCGAGCACCGCGGTGACATCGTCTTCGACTTCGATGTGGTGGTACTTGCCGAGGCTGACTTTCGCGCTGACCTTGGCGGGCATGCCGACGAACCATTGAAGCAGGTCCAAGTTATGCGGGCACTGGTTGATGAGCACGCCGCCGCCCTCGCCCGCCCAGGTGGCCCGCCATCCGCCCGAGTCATAATAGGCTTGGGTGCGGAACCACGAGGTGATGGTCCACGAGACGCGGACCAGTTCGCCCAGCGAGCCGTCGCTGCACAGGCGTTTGATTTCTTTCCAAGCGGGGCTGGTGCGTTGGTTGAACATGCCCGCAAAGATCAGGCCCGGGTGTTTGGCTTGGGCTTTCTCGTAGGCCTCGATGACCTCTTGCGCTTCCTTCGCAGTCACCGCGATCGGCTTCTCGCAAAGCACGTGCACGCCCGCATCAAACGCTTCCATCGCGTACTGCGGGTGAGCGAAGTGGGGGCAGGCGATCAGCACCGCGTCGATCTCGCCGGAGGCGATCATCTCCGAGGCGTCGGCAAATCCCTTCACGCCATATTTCTCCACCACCGCATTGCGTTTCTCTTCGCCCAACTCTGAGGCCGCGACGTAGTCCAGCCCCTCGATGCCTTCGAAATATTCCTGGTGGGCCCCGGCCATCCCGCCGCCAGCCCCCACCACGCCCAATCGAACTTTTTTCATGTGTCTTTGCCTTTACGTGATTTGACAGAATCGCTCAGTAACATACCAGCGTCTACGTCCGGTCACAATCCCCGCACCCCTGGTTTGTTGGCGTTAGGTGGGGCGTGATTTTGCCGGGCCGCGCGGCGGCTGATACTCTGTCCGATTACGCCCGAGCCGCTGCGTAGTTCAACCAATCCGTTTCGTAAGCCCCCGGAATCGCCCCGGCCACCCCGGACTCCACCCGCCATGTTCAGCACGATCCAGCCCGC
>JBCCWB010000303.1:0-3403 GCA_039194345.1 Planctomycetota bacterium | reverse complement strand
GAGGTGGGCGACGGGACGGGGAAGGGTGTGCATGAACCGGATGGCTTCAGCCACATCCGCCATCGGGTACAGGAGGGCCTTGGGCAGGTCCTTCTTGGCTGCCGCCGATCCGTGCTCCAGTACGCCCTGGACGAACTCGAAGCCAAGAAGTTCATCCTCCTCGGCACCGACTACGTCTTCCCCCGCACCGCCAACAAGGTGCTCAAGGCGTTCCTCCTGAAGAACGGCATCCCCGAAGAGAACATCTACGAAGACTACACCCCCTTCGGCCACTCTGACTACCAAACCATCGTCAACAACATCAAGACCCTCGCCGCTGGCGGCGACGCGGTGGTGCTCTCGACCATCAACGGCGACTCGAACGTCCCGTTCTACACCGAGTTCGCCAACCAAGGTCTGACCTCTGACGATTGCCCCATCATTGCCTTCTCGGTTTCGGAAGACGAACTTCGTGCGATGGACACCTCCAAGCTCGTCGGCCACCTCGCCGCATGGAACTACTTCATGTCGGTCGACACTCCTGAAAACGCTGCTTTCGTCAAGGCGTTCCAAGAGTACTGCGCTGCCAACAACCTCCCCGGTGGTGCGGCCCGTGTGACCTGCGACCCCATCGAAGCCGCCTACTACGGCGTCTACGTGTGGAAGGCCGCGGCTGAAAAGGCTGGCACCTTCGACGTCGACGCTGTTCGCGAAGCCGTTTACGGCCTCGAGTTCGACGCCCCCGGCGGCAAGAAGAAGATGCACGAAACCAATCAGCACACCTACAAGCCGGTCTACATCGGCGAGATCCTCGAAGACGGTCAGTTCGACATCGTCTGGGAATCGGACGGCCTGGTCGAGCCCGACTCCTACAGCTCGCTGCTGTGGGAAGGCAAAGAGTTCCCCGCCCCCACCGGCGGCCCCAAGAAGTAATCTCACCGCGGGACTCAGCCTCGGCTGAACCCGATGTGTAATCAACATCGCCGAGGTGTGGTTAACGCCGCACCTCGGCTTTCCCCGACCGCCTCCCCACTGCTTCACTCGCCGGCTTGCCGGCCCCACACGGATCACGTTTTGAAGATCACCACGGCACCTCACCGCCTTGCGACCCGGACGAACTCGCAACGCAAGGGCGTCTATTCGCTGTTGCTCCTCACCGTGGCGGCCGCGCTGTTCGTGTTCAGCGGCACTTATTCGCCAACCGCAATTGCCCAAGACGCTCCCGCTGAAGCACCCGCCGCGGCTGAAGCGTCGGCCGACGAACTGAGCGACGACGAACTCCTCGCCATCGCGGTCAATCTCGGCAAGAGCAAACTCGCATCCGAAACCGTCGAGCAGCTCATCGGCTTGGGCGACGCCCGGGTGCTGCGCTTGTTCGAACGCCTGATGGCCAACGAGCTCCGCACCGTGGGAGATCGATTGGTCTGGGAGCCCGCCGCGCTGGAAGGCGAAGCACCCGCCGAAGCGGGATCACCGCTGCTGCTGAACGCGGTGGCCGCCGAGCGTGAAATGCTTGATCTTGATACGCTCAAAGTCGATGGCGAACTGCCCAAGCCCAAGAGCTTCCGCGGCAACCGCAAAGCCCGGAAGGTGATCCAGCAGAAACTGTCGGTCATGGGGCTCGAGGTCAACGACCCCGCCATCCGAGAAGAGTCTGCCCGCAACGTGGGCAACAAGCGTCAGCTCGAGGCCCTGCCCAAGCTGCTCGAACTCGCGGAAAGCGATCCGGATCCCTCCATCCGCCTGACAGCCGAGGAAAGCGCCGATCTGATCGTTGCCAGCGGCACGGATACGGAAGCCGACGAGGCCACCCGCATCGCCGCGATCGCGGGTCTTGGTGAGCTCAAGAGTATCCGCGGGCTGGATGTCCTCAAACAGGTCATCGAAAGCGACGACTCAACCAACGCCATGGTTGCCGCGGCCGAAAAATCCACCGACCAGATCAACCGCCACATCTCGGTGACCAACTGGATCAAGAACGCCTTCTTCGGCCTGTCGCTCGGCTCGATCCTCGTGCTCGTGGCGCTTGGCCTAGCGATCACCTTCGGCCTGATGGGCGTGATTAATATGGCCCACGGCGAGATGCTCATGATCGGCGCTGTCGCCACCTGGGCCTGCTTTGAGTTTCTCAGTAACAGCCCCGTCTCACCGCTCATCCACCTGAGTCCAAACTGGGCTTATGTTGTGGCGTTCTTCATGGCGTTTATCGTCGCCGCCATCACCGGCCTGCTGGTTGAAATCTCGATCGTCCGCTTCCTCTACAAACGGCCGCTCGACTCGTTGCTCGCGACTATCGGCGTTAGCTTCATCCTCATTCAAGCGGTACGGAGCTGGAAGGGCGACAACCTTCCGCTGACCCGCCCCGACTGGTCGGCCGGCGGCTGGGAAATCTACCCCGACATCGTGTTGGGCTACAGCCGGATGTTCATCATCGGGCTCACGATCTTCTGCCTCGCAGCGGTGATCGTGGTCTTTCGCTTCACCAAGATCGGGCTGATGGTCCGGGCGACCGTGCAGAACCGGGCCATGGCTCAGACGCTGGGCGTGAATACGCGCCTAGTCGACATGTTCTGCTTCGCCTTCGGTGCGGGGCTCGCTGGCCTCGCGGGCTTCGGTGTCTACCTCATCGGGAACACCACGCCTCAGATGGGGCAAGGTTACATAGTCGACTCCTTCCTCGTGGTCGTCGTCGGCGGAGTCGGCAAGTTGCTTGGCGTCATCATCTCCGGACTCGGCCTGGGGACGCTCCAGAAAATCCTCGAACCTATCGTGCTCTTCGAAGAGCCGATCCGTCTGTTCGACGCGACCTGGGCGAAAGTCGCAGTGCTTTTCCTTGTGGTGCTGTTCATCCAACGCAAGCCCTCGGGCTTGTTCCCCGAGAAGGGGCGTGCCGCCAGCCAAGCGACGGGTAAGGATGACATGCCTTGGCTGGGTCGCCCAACCTGGCGCACAGACGCCATCCTCGGCAGCCTACTGGTGATCGTCGGGCTGATCGTGATCCCAGGCCTCTACCTGTCGGGCAACATGAGCATCGACACGCTCAACCGCTACGGCTATTTCATCTGCTTTGCGATCTGCGCTGTCGGACTCGACCTGATCTGGGGCTACATGGGTGTGCTGAGCTTGTGTCAGTTCCTCTTCTTCGCGTTCGGCTCGTACTGCATGGGCTTCTATCTCATCAACATCGGGCCCAAAGACATCAACGGCATCCCCGAATGTCTGGCCTACGTCATGTCCGACGTCGCCAACCCGACGCCGCCTTGGTACCTGGCGTATTTCCAGAACCTCGGCGTGTCGTTCATCCTCGCGATCCTGCTGCCGGGCTTAGTCGCCGGGATCATCGGCGTGATGATGTTCCGCAGCCGGGTGAAGGGCGTGTACTTCGCCATCCTCACGCAAGCCATCACCGTGATCGCGCTGCGGG
>JBCCWB010000302.1:0-3480 GCA_039194345.1 Planctomycetota bacterium | reverse complement strand
GTGTTTGACCTCGAAGCGACCCGCCGGGAGAACGGCTACCTCCGCAAGATGCTCGAAGAGGGCAACCAGGCCCCCAAGCCCGATAGTGCGGCGGACTTCGGCCCCGAGGACGTGGATTTCGATCTGGACCTCGACGACGATCACGACGATCTGCAAGACTCGCTCTAAACCGATCTTGCCGCAGTCCTGCTGCGACAAGTGATTACACAATCCAAGACCCGATCCACCGCACCCCGGAAACCGTCGATAGACGTCTTCCGGGGTGCGGCTTTGCTATGATTCCATTCTTCACGGAAGAACCCCACGCCTGGGCACCGCCCCGGATTTTGATTCCCGCCCACACGGCCCCGAAAAGGATTCTGAATGGACCCGACGTTCAACCCCCTCGCCCTCATGCCCCAAGCCATGGCCCAAGGCCTCGACGCCAAAGTGATGGCCAACCCGTACCCCAACCCCCAACTCGCCCCGCCCATCGGCCGTTACCGCGAGATGACCATCGATGAGATGCTCCTCGAAAACCGGGTGGTCTTCCTCATCGGCGAGATCCATCACGGCAGCGCGATGGGCGTTGTCATGCGGCTCCTACACCTGCAGAACCAGAAGCCCGGCCAAGACATCAACCTCTACATCAACTCGCCCGGCGGCAGTGTCGACGACACGCTGGCCATGATCGACACGATGGACTTCATCAGCTCCGATGTGAACACCTACTGCATCGGCAAGGCGATGTCGGGCGGTGCCCTCACCCTCGCCGCGGGCACCAAGGGCAAGCGCTACTGCCTGCCCCACGCCAAGGTCATGATCCACCAGCCCTCCGGCGGCATCTACGGCCAGGCCTCGGACGTGAAGATCCAGGCGGAAGAAATCCTCAAGACCAAGCAGGAACTCAACGAACTCCTCGCGGGCTACACCGGCCAATCGGTCGAGCAGATCGAGAAAGACGCCGAACGCGACAAGTTCTTCAGCGCCCAAGACGCCAAGGCGTACGGCCTGGTCGATGAAGTCATCGAGAAGCCAGCGAAGAAAGATTCGGACGACGCGTCCTGATCTGGAACACATACCACCACATAAGAAGCCCATGGTCTATCGGCCGTGGGTTTTTTGTGTGCTGTATCCCAGGGCATGAGACACAGAAATCTGTACCCGCTGCGCAGGGCCCCAGAATCTCCAGCGTTTCCAAAGCTGAACCGGGTTGAGGCAATCGCCTCACCCCGGCGATCGATCGGTATACACCGGAGTCACATTATGAAACGGATCAACATTGGAACCCGATATGTCTTTGCTCTCGCGATGTTCTGTGGGATGACGGGCGTGGCACAAGGAAATATCTTGGTCAACCCCGGCTTCGAAACCGGCGACCTCACCGGCTGGGACGAGCCCGTCGTCAACAACAACCCCTGGTCGGTCCTCGGCTTTGCCCGCACAGGAAGCCACTCGGCGTACAGCGCCCCGATGCCCACGGCCGGGCCGAGCAACCTCTATCAAAGTTTCGATCCGGTCCCCGTGGATCAGATCACCGAAGCGGGCTATTGGTACTTCCACATGGGCGGGACCGGCAGCGTGGGCTCGGCCGTGACGTTGACGTTTGATGATGCCACGCAGGTGCAGGACACCCTGTTCGCAGCAGACCCCGAGTACGTCCAATTCCAGTGGGCCTACCGCGACCTGACGCCGACCCTCTCGGGCTACACCGACAAATCACTGACCCAAATCAGCTTCTTCACCGGGGTGAATAAGGCCAAGTACATCGACGATGTGGTCATCAGTGTTCCTGAGCCGTCAGTACTGGCGTTGATCGGCTTGGGAACGCTGGCGATGCTCCCTCGGCGTAGGGCGTCTCGGGGTTAGGCTGAGGTCAAAATCAGGGGCGGATTGGGGGAGATATCCACGTTGAATCTTGGTGCGAAGCGCTTCCAGCGATACACTGAGAGTGTCTTTGCATTTTGTCTCTTTGTTCTTGTTTCAGACTTTGATCCCCATTCTTGTCTGCCTTGATTCGTTTCACCCCCGGGGAACTTGAGGGCGTTTGCTTTGGATAATTTGTTGCTGCTGGGTATGAGTCGCCGGGGACGGGTTGCTCGGAGTTGTGGTACCGCGCTGTTGGTTGGGGCGCTGGGATCACAGGCCTCGGCGTTGACGATCGAGGGTGTGCAGGTCGCGGCCGTGGAGATCCCGCAGATCAATGCGGCCATTACGCTGCCCAGCGATCCGACTTCGCCGTTGACCACCGATGGCTTGTTTGGCCCGACGTTCAACATCAAGGCGTTTTACGACAGCGGCGCGAGCGGTGTCTTGCTGGCGAAAGAAACGGCTGATGCGCTGGGTGTCCCGCTTGCGTCGGGGGTTGAGTTCGGTGATGTGGGGGTGGGCGGCATCGATTTTTTCAATGTGTCGGAAAGCATCAATATTCACCTCGCGCCGTTTGTTGCGCCGTTTGGTGCGGGTGCCGATATCGACAATCCCGCGACCTTCACCCAAACCTACAACCAGGTCTTCACCAACATCCGGGCCCAGGTCGCTCAGCGAAACAGCGACACCTTTATTGGTGGCCTCGATGTGTTTGGCATGCCTCTGTTCCAAGGCAAGACGGTGACCATGGACCCCCGCAGGCTTAACGGCGGCGAGTTCGAGGTCACCGATGTCAATATCTACAACTCGGGGCAGCTCCCCAATAGCGTTCCTGATGCGGATTTTCATATCCAAACGACCTACGCGGATTTCTCGCGTTTCACTCAGACCACCGGCGGCGAAGGGCCAACCTTCAGCGAAAACCCATTTATTGGCGGAGACCCTTTTGACGCTCTGATCCCCGGTGGCGATGTTGCGGCAGCGAATGTGCTTAGCTCAACGCCATTGGACACCCAGGTGGTGGCCAGCTACGGCGGGACGTCATCCGGCGGGAGTTGGCTCTACGACATGGGGGCGCAGACCTCGATCATCTCCGAGCAGCAGGCTGCGCTGATGGGAGTGACGTATAGCGAAGACACGCTGCCCGACGGCACGCCGTTCCTTGAAGGCGCTCCGCTGGAAGACCAATTCCAGCTTCAAGTCGGCGGCGTCGGCGGCACCACCACCGTAGCCGGGTTTCTGCTCGACACACTGACGCTGCCCACCGTTGAGGGCGAGCCGATCACCTACACGAAGGCGCCCGTTTTGGTGCTGGATATCGCGGTGGAGGACCCCGACACCGGCGACCAGCTCACACTTGCGGGCATTCTTGGCATGAACCTGATCCTGCCCAGCTTCGAAATCAATACGCTCGATCCCCGGGCGGGTGCCTTTGATTTCATTACCTTTGATGAGCCCTCTGGACTCATCGGGCTGACATTGAACAGCGACATCATTCCCACGCCTGCGACCGGCATCCTGCTTGGGTTTGGGGTGTTGGTCTTTATGCGTCGTCAATCCGCCTAGTCGGTTTGGCTGGCATTCGACCTTAGGCTTTCCGATTCAGCTGTAACGGTTTGTTGGGAGGGGGGG
>JBCCWB010000301.1:0-3485 GCA_039194345.1 Planctomycetota bacterium | reverse complement strand
CGGCTTCATCCCCGCCCGGGCCGCGGTAATCGGCAACCTCATCGAGCTGGTTATCAACGGCAAGTATCAGTCAGGTTGGCGAGTCGTCTCGACCGGCACCCCGATCGCCAAAGACGCGATGCGGATGTTCGAACGGCAGTACACCAGCCAACGCCAGGGCTCGGACATCTGAGCCCTCAACGTCAGAGCGTAGCTCAGCTTGGCAGAGCGCCCGGTCCGGAACCGGGAGGCCGTAGGTTCAAGTCCTACCGCTCTGATTTCTGGGGAAAAGCGTCGTGAGCTCACGTTGGCCGAGCGCCTGCCTTCCAAGCAGGAGGCCGTCGGTTCGATTCCGACACGACGCACTTTGTAATTTTTTTGGCAAACCTCAAAATGAAAGGGAGGTGTCACATGGGATTTGAAATGATTGAAGGCGTCCCGGTTTGGGGTGCCGCCGACCCGGGCGCGGTGAAGCAGATGATGACCTGCTTGGAAACGCCCGAAGCCGCCGCGGGTGCGTTGATGGGTGACCACCACTTGGGCTACTCGATGCCCATCGGCGGCGTCGTGGCGTACCACGGCATGGTCTCGCCTTCGGGTGTGGGCTACGACATCGCGTGCGGCAACAAAGCCGTTCGCCTGGATGTCAAAGCCGACGACGTGAAGCGGGACATCGGCAAGATCATGGACATGATCTACCGCGAGATCTCGTTCGGCGTCGGCCGGAAGAACCAGGAGCAAGTCGACCACGAGCTGTTCGACGACGAAACCTGGGACCTAGTCGATGGCCTGCGGATCCGCGTGAACAAGTGCCGTGACCTCAAGCAGCTCGCTCGGCAGCAGTTGGGTACCGTCGGCTCGGGCAACCACTATGTCGACCTGTTCGTAGATGAACAGGACAACGTGTGGTGCGGCGTGCACTTCGGTTCGCGTGGCCTGGGTCACAAGCTGGCGTCGCACTTCGTCGAGAAGGGCGGCGGGGCGGACGGCATGTACGCCGACGCGGTCGTGTTCCACGAGAACTCGCACCTCGGCGAGTCGTACATCCGCTGCATGCAGTTGGCGGGCCGTTACGCCTACGCCGGCCGCGACTGGGTGTGCCAGAAGGTCGCCCGTCTGCTGAAAACCAAGATCGTCGAAGAGGTGCACAACCACCACAACTTCGCTTGGAAAGAGAAGCAGACCATAGACGGCTGCGAGCTCGATGTCTGGGTCGTTCGCAAGGGCGCGACGCCTGCGTTCCCAGGCCAACGGGGATTCGTGGGCGGCTCGATGGGCGATATCTCGGTCATCCTCGAGGGTGTCGAGAGCCAAGACAGCGCCGCGGCGTTGTACTCGACCGTCCATGGCGCCGGCCGGGTGATGAGCCGGACGCAGGCGGCGGGCAAGAAGCGTTGGGATAAGAAAGCCCGCGGTTTTGTCCGCAAGAGCGAAGGCCAGATCAGCCGTTCGATGATGAACGCCTGGGTCAAGAAGGCCGGGGTGGAGCTGCGTGGCGCGGGGACCGATGAGTCGCCGCACTGCTATAAGCGTCTGCCCGAGGTCCTTGAGGCTCACGGCAACACAGTACGCATCGTCCATACGCTCACGCCGATCGGGGTGGTGATGGCGGGCGAGGACGAGTTCGATCCGTACAAGGATTGAGCCCGCCCGGCGTGTCGTTTGTTTGAATGAATCGAAGTACCAACTCCTACCCGGAGCGCGGCGCGAGGTGCGTGGCGTTCCGGATTGGTCCCGGCCCTTGGGACCTCAAACCTGTTTGCCTGATCGGGCCGGCGGGCACGCCTTGGGCGTGATAGAGGGAACCCGGATCGGCTGAGCGGTGTGACAGCGCCGCAAAGAATGCCGACCTGTCCGGGGGAAGATCACGGCTGTGGCAGGCCGAAAACTTCTAGCAGCCAAGGGCCTTGAGCCGTGGTGCCACCCACGGAGTGCGGGCCCTTGGAACTCGCGGATTGGGATGTTTATCGCGAGAACCGATCGATCACTATGGAACCCGGAAGCTCGAAAGAGGCCGGGATGTGGCCCTGGGAAAGTGCGGGAAACCGCACAAAGCATCACTGCATGAGTCTGGAAGTGCCTACGGCGGCCGGGAAACCTGGCCGCGTCTGCCCGCAAGGGATCGGCCGAGAACGTCCCAGGCGTTCGAAACCGATGGGAGCGGCGTCGGAGCCGGCCAGCTTTCGATATCTACCTCAGAACAGGCCGTGCAGTAGCGACGTGCTGTTGCGTGCGGGTAACACCGCGACGACAGGGGCAAAGCCGATGAAGGGGCTAACCACCCTGTGTGCAGCGTCCTGCGGGATCAAATCGTGGGGCGATCATCGGTAAGAAGGCAAGACCTTGCGCTGAGGCCTTCTATTTTCGAAACGGTAGCTCAATTGGCAGAGCACCCGACTTTTAATCGGGTCCGTGTGGGATCGTGGCCCACCCGTTTCATTGTTCACACCGGCAAAGAGGACGTGGTAAACTATTTCAGCTTCCTGTCCGTTTCCTTTCCCCCGGAGCTGATCATGGCCCGCCTGCTTGCCCTGCTTACCGTTTGTTCGCTGATTGCTGCGTGTTCTTCCCCTAGCCCAACCGCCCCCGCCGAGGCGCCGGCCGACAGCGGTGAGGTGAAGCTGCCCGCTTACGCTCAGGCACAAAAAGACAAGCTCGCGGAGCTGTTCGCGGTGGCCGAGAACCACCACCCTCAGTTCCGCACGCAGGTCAACAGCCGTGAAGAAAAACTCACGGCCGTGCTCCTCGCCAAGGACGTCGGCGAGATCGATGGCGAGCAACGCTTCGAGGTTCCGGCTGAACTCATCTCCGTGTGGAGCTACTTCCGTCAGCTCCAACTCGTCGGCGATGCCGCCAACCTCGAAGCGGTTTGGGAAGGCAGCGACGGCTCGGGCAAAGCTCACGAGCACTGGTACAAGACCGACACGATGAACGTCTTCCAGGCCAACAGCATCCCGGCTCGGGAAAGCGTGGAATACACGATGATCATTAAAGGCACGGGTCGGCTGGATGCGATCCGTTTGGACATCAGCGAAGAAGGCATCAGCCGAGTGTTTGATGATTCGCCCTGGTCGGTGCTCGGTGCGG
This sequence comes from Planctomycetota bacterium, assembly GCA_039194345.1. Taxonomy (GTDB): domain Bacteria; phylum Planctomycetota; class Phycisphaerae; order Phycisphaerales; family Phycisphaeraceae; genus Algisphaera. The sequence goes on along the minus strand of JBCCWB010000301.1, from coordinate 419 downwards.
ACAAACCGATCCTGCCCGTTAAGGTCGAAGCCGACCTCGACGCAACGCTTTCCATCGGCGGGATCACCGAGTTTGAGAACGATAAATACTTCCGTGTATACGCTGCGCCGTGGGGCGGGCCCTGGGGCGTGCATGACTACTTCCTCGACCACGGCTTCACGCCGGGACGTCAGATCTTCAAGATCTACCCCGCCCTCGAGCTCGGCTACGACGACGAGTATCCCAACAAGCCATCGTTCACCGAAGACCCCAACCGTCCGCATCACGTTGACCCGGCGTTTTTCGACTCGGGCTGGACTTGGCCGCAGACCATCCCGGACGGGATCGCTGAGCGTTACCCCACGCTGGACTACGTACTCTGCCTCGATGAGTGGCCGAGCTTCAACTGGCACTCGGGTGAGGGCATCGTTAACTCGCGG
>JBCCWB010000300.1:0-3527 GCA_039194345.1 Planctomycetota bacterium | reverse complement strand
CTCAACGCCGCGGTCGATATCAGCGACATGTTCCTGGAAGAAGGCCAAACCATCGTCTCGGTGCGCGGCCGCCGTGTGCCGGAGCAGGTGTATAAGTCCACGGCGGATACGCTGCTGCCCGACATTCCGGTGGTGGTGCTGGCCAACTCGTTCAGCGCCTCGGCTTCGGAAATCGTGGCGGGTGCCTTGGCGGATAACGACCGCGCTCTGTTTGTGGGGGAACGCACCTTCGGCAAAGGCAGCGTGCAGCAGGTCAAGCGTCTGCTGGGCGACAACGCAGGGGCGCTCAAGATCACCAATGCTTACTACTACCTGCCTTCGGGCCGGAACATCCACCGCCGCAACAAGGCCGAGGACGAAGCGTGGGGCGTCGATCCCAGCGAGAACGCCTACGTGCCCATGACACCTGATGAGCGTCGGGAACGCCTCGAAGCCCGCCAGGCCCAGGACATCATCAATGCCGAGAACGGGCAAGCCGACAGCGAGACCGTCACGCCGCAATGGATCAACGACACTCTGAAAGACCCGCAACTCGCTGCGGCCCTCACTGCGATTCTGGGCAAGCTCGACACCGGCGAATGGCCGGTCGTTGGCAAATCCAACGCCGACGAACTCGTTCGGCTGGCCGAGCGTGAACAGCTCACCAAGCAGCGTGAGCTGCTCGAAGAGACCCTCGCCGAGGTCAACGAAAAACTCGCCAAGCTCGACGACGGACAGCCGATCGAAGACGAGTCTGCCGATGTCGAGGCAGAAGAAACCGCCGCTGACGCATCGCTTGAAGAAGCTGAGGAATCCACCGAAGAACCCGAGCCCGCGCTAGCCCCGTGAAGCTGATCCTCGGCCTCGAAACCAGTTGTGATGAAACCGCCGCCGCCGTGGTACGTGATGGGCGGGAGGTGTTGTCCAATGTTGTGGCGACGCAGCACGACTTGCACGTGCGCTACGCGGGGGTCGTTCCCGAGATCGCCAGCCGTGCCCACCTCGAGCGGCTGATGCCCGTGGTTCAGCAAGCTATCGATGATGCGGGTATCCAACTTACCGAAGTCGACGCGATCGCCGTGGGCAACCGCCCGGGCCTCGTCGGCTCGCTTATCGTCGGTGTCGCCGCCGCCAAAGCCTTGGCGTGGTCCCTCGACAAACCCCTCATCGGCATCGATCACGTCCGCGCCCACCTCCACGCGGGCATGCTGGTTTCGGATCAATCATCAATCATCAATCAGCAATCAGATATGACCTTCCCCGCCCTGGGCCTAGTCGTCTCCGGCGGCCACACCAGCCTCTACCGCATGGACTCGCCCGCAGACATCACCGTCCTCGGCCGGACGATCGACGACGCCATCGGCGAAGCCTACGACAAGGCAGGCGTCATCCTCGACGTGGGCTACCCCGGCGGCCCAGCCATGGACAAGCTCGCCCAGCAAGGCGACCGCAACGCCGAGGGTGTGCCCGAACTCCCCGTCTCAATGCTCAAGCCCGGCAGCCTCGACTTTTCCTTCTCGGGATTGAAGACAGCATTGCTGTATGCCGTTCGGGGCCTGCCCGTGGGGCGGGGTAAAGAGGCGACTTTTGAGCGGGATGCTTCGGACCTCACGCCGCAGCGCAAGGCCGATCTTGCTGCCGCGTTTCAACACGCCGCGGTCACCGCGGTGGAGCGAAAAATCAAACGCGCGATCAAACAACTCGCCGCCGAAGGCGTGCGTCCCCAGTCGCTCGTCCTCGGCGGGGGAGTGAGTGCGAACTCTGCCTTGCGTGAGCGTGTGCAAACGCTCGGCCAAAATCACCGAATGTCGATCCACCTGCCCGAGCTGGGCTACTGCGTCGATAACGCCGCGATGATCGCGGGCTACGCTCACGAACTCCTCGAACGCGGCGAGACCTCGCCCCTGGACCTGCCCGTCGTGGCCACCAGCCGGGTGTGATACTTCGAAAGGTCGTGGCGGCGGTCCCACACCGCCGCTCGCCCCAGCCCACACTGGTATCCTTTGGCGATGTCCGAGACTGTTTCCACAACCCCCTCCACCCCCGGACATCACGCGCCGCCCACGCCGCTGTGGCGGAACTTCAGCTTCACGCTGATGTGGACCAGCACCGCCGCCAGCGGCTTTGGCGACCGCATGATCATGCTCGCGGCGTTGGCGTTGCTCGGCGGGCTTGCGGCGGAGGGGGATTCGACCAGCACGCAGGCGGGCACGCAATTCTTCTTCTTCATGCCGTACCTGTTCTTCAGCGTGCTCGGCGGCTGGGTGGCGGACCGTTTGCCGCGTAAGTGGCTGCTGATGGTTTGTGACGAAGCCCGCGGCCTTTTGCTTTTGCTAGGCGTATTTCTCATCGGGGGCGCCAGCCAAGTCGATCCCGACCGCGAGTGGCAGGTCTACGCGATGCTGTTCGCGATCGGCATCTTTGCCTCGATCTTCAACCCGACCCGCAACGCCATCGTGCCTCAACTCGTCGAACGCCAGCAGATGCAGCCCGCCAACGCGGTCGTCTTGGTGATCAACGTGGTGTTCTCGATGATCGGCATGGTGGTTGGGGGGCGGATCATCTCGCCCGATGAAGCCTCATCCGTCGGGACCGGGCTGCTGGTCGGCGCGCTGTTCTATCTCATCTCCGGCTCGTTTTTTGCCTTTATGCGGCCCAAATCGACACGGCTACTCGACAGCGACGACAGCTCACGGACAGCGGTTTCGCTGATCGACGCGATGAAATATGTTGCCTGCCACCGCAAGGTGATCTGGCTGATTGTGATCGACGTCATGGTCTGGGGCGCTGCGGCAACGATGTACAGCGGCGTCATCGGGCTCTGCAAGATTCATTACAACCTGACCGGCGATGCGCTCATGAAAGAGTTCACCCAGGTCAGCGCGGCGCTGGGTTTCGGCATGCTGGCGGGGGCGGTGGTCATCGGCCTGATCCGCACCCGGCAGCAGGCCCCGTTGGTCATGGGCGTGGCTTTGGCGATCGCGGGCTTGAATGTATTGCTGGTCAGTGTGATCCCGCTGAAGGTGGTGACTTACTTGGGCGCGTTCTTTGTCGGCGTCGCGGGCAATGTCGCCATCGTGAGCGTGATCTCGTTACTTCAGAGCATCGCCCCCAATGCGGTGCGTGGCTCGGTGATGGGCTTAGCCGCGATGGTCACGACCGTCGTCAGCGTGATCATCTACGGCGCGATCTGGCAACTGGAAGACGCCGACACCAAGATCATCTACGTGCTGTATGGCCTGGGCCCGCTGCTCATCGCCTCAGGCCTTGGCTACGCCCTCTACTACCTCGCTCACGGCCCGATGCCCGCAGCGGGGGGCAACTTTTTCCGACACCTCGTGCGGTTCTTCTGCCTTGTGTGGCACCGCTTGGAGTGGGAAGGCCGACACCACATCCCCGAGTCCGGCCCGGTCATCCTCGCGGCCAACCACACCACTGCACTCGACCCGTTCCTCATGCAGGCCGCTTGCCCTCGGCAGATCCGCTGGCTGATGCTCACGTCCTACCGCTACAAGGCCGTGGAGTTTTTCTGGAAGATCATCGACCCG
>JBCCWB010000299.1:0-3595 GCA_039194345.1 Planctomycetota bacterium | reverse complement strand
TCAGCTACAGATGCGTTACCAGCAGCACGCCCGCCGCGACCAAACCGTCCTGGTCATGTCCGGCCCCGAAGAATCCGAAGAGCTCACCGGCCAACTCGCTGCCGACCTTCTCGAAGCCGACGGCTACACCGTCTACTACTGCGGCGGCGGTGTCAGCAACGACGAGATCACCGCTCAGATCGCCGACCTTCGAGCCGACAAGCTCGTCGTCTTCGGCAGCATCCCCGCCACGGTGCCGGAAACCCGCCTGCTCATCGACCGCCTGCACGACCTGGGCGTCTGCCCCCAACTGCAGATCATCGTCGGCGGCGGCGTCTTCAACCGGGCTGAAGGCCTGGCCGAGGAAATCGGTGCGGACCTGTGGGCCAGCGACCCGATCGAGCTGGTGCAGACTATCGCCGAGAACACCCAGCGTCGCATGAGCGAAGACCAGCGCACCGTGGGCCGCAAGCGTCGCCCCTCGGCCAAACGCGCCGCGGCGTAAGCCAACCTCCACAACTCTCCAGAAGCAACGAAGCCCGCATCGGTTGATGCGGGCTTCGTGCGTTTCGGTGTTTGCGTGTGCTGTTACTCAGCCATGATCAGCACGACCCAGTCCCTACCCGCATCCGCGGGCGGAGCACCGAGGTCGCGCCAGTCGCCGCCGGACAGCGACGTGGCGGCGCCGGATTGGAGGTCGCCACCTTCACGAGGGTTGTACCACTGCACGCTGAAAGAGCCTGACTGACCGGTCAAGTCGAGTTGAGCGGGTTTGCTGGCGTCTTTTACTAGAACGGCATACGCCACGCCGGGCTGTGCCAGGCAGAAGCCTTCTGCGTTCCGCAGCAGGGCGTTGTGGTTCTTCATGTCGTTGACCGGCAGATCGGTGCTGTACCAGAAATGCAAGGCGTGAGCCGACTGCTCGTACATGTTGTTGCGGCTGCGGTGGTCTTGGAGTGTGAGGTCCGAGTGCGGGTTCTTGTAGCCGTAGTACCACTCGACGCCCCAGCCGCCCGCGAGGAAGTTGCCCCAAAGGGCATTGGTGCGGGCGTCGAAGTGGTCGGGATCGAGGTCGTCGGGCTTAACGGCATGAGACGCGTCGCCGGGCTCGTCACACGCGACCATCCATATCTTGCCCTTCGACTCAGCGGAGTTCAGGATATTCAGCGTGCTCCTGTGGACATTACGGAAGTCGGTCTGTCCGGTCTGCAAAGACCAGCCGTCGTACGGCGTATCCGAGCCGACCACATCATTGGGCCACTGGCCGTTGTGCATCACCACGGGGTGTTGGTAGGGGTCGATGGCCTTCATATGGTTCGCCATTGCGAAACGCTGCTCGGTGGTCTGGAACTTTTCTTTTTTGTGGTTTTTGCCCCATACGCCGTTCTCTTCGCCCATGTTCCAATTGAGCGCGGGCAGGTGGGCGAAGCGGGCGACGAGTTCACGGTAGTAAAGTTTGCGCTGCGGGCCGGTCTCGCCACCGTCGAGCAGCGTTTCGTTTTCGGTTTCCTGGGTTTTGAAGTGGACGAATAAGCCTTGCGCGGCGGCGTGCTCGACGACGATGCGCCACTGCTCGATGCGTGAAATGTCGAAGCGTTCGCGTTCGTCGTAGTCGGTGTAAGGGAATACGTTGCGGTCGTCGCCGCCGATGTTCATAGTGAGCATGGACACGGCGTTGAGGCCTTTGGAAGACAGGTAGTTGATCGCGCCGATGATGCCCTTGCCTTTGCCGTCCTGCCACGAGGGGTCGCCTTCGTTCCAGTCGCGGACGTGGGGCTCCCAGGTCTTGACGTGGTGATCCCGTTCGCCGTCGGTCTTGAACCCGCCATCAAAATCGGCGTAGCTCAGGAAGTTCTCCGGCGAGTCGGCCCCGGCCTTGAAGAACACCTTGCCGTCGCCCAGCGTGCGCGGGTAACGCTCGCCAACGTAAGCCAATCGGCCGACTGCGCGGAAATCCGGGGCAGTCTTGTCGGAGGGGATCACGGTGAACGAGCCTGTCTGGCCGTCGAAGTGCCCCGCGGGCTCACCCGCGTCTAGCTCATCTGCGATCGCGACACCTTCGCCCGTGCGGAACGAGGCCGACCACGTCCATTCGCCTAACGCATCCGGCAGGAAGTGGACCCGCCAGACGTTGCCCTGCTCTGCGGAGGTATTGGCCGCATCGCCGTCGGCGGCAAAGTAGCCGGGCACGACGTAGGTCTTCTCGCCGTTGGTGAAGGTCACGTCCAGGCGATAGTCGGTGAACGGGTTCGGCGTGGCGGACTCAGACGTTGCCGGGCCCTGGAACTCCTGGGCGTAAGCATGCCAAATCATCACTTGCGCGTCATCCGCCAGCGCACGCGATCCAGCCCCAAGCAGGACACCCACCGATGCGATGAACACAGAACAGATCACAACGGCCCGGGGAACACGGTTAAACAAATACCACATACGGGACATACTCCTGAACAGGCTGAAAAGAGAGAAAATGCTACGGATCCCTTCACACAACATGAAGAACCGCGATCTGGAACAACGATTTAGATAAGGAAACCGAATCGAGCAAGGCAGATTTGACGAAAATTCGTCGGAGTGAAGTACTACAACAAAACTATACCAAACCGTCATCTCCGCTTTGCTTATCAATTTTCAGCCGAAGGCCGCGTGTCACCCGTCATGTGCCAAATCCCACCCGCTGAGCTATTTTTGAGGTGGACTAAACCTTTCGCCTCTCAACGCCACTCATGGATGTGACCGCCTTCAACGAGGAAGAAATCGATCCTCGGGTGATCCGCAAAGCCCAACGTGGGCACCGCGGATCACAGGCGGTGCTATTGCGGGAGCTGCAAGACGTGTGGTACCGGTATTCCTACAAAATGCTTAGCGATGACGACAAGGCCCGCGACGCCACGCAGGAGACCGGTCTCCGCTTCCTCCGCGGGCTTCCGGAGTTCCGCGGCGAGAGTCGCCTCAAGACTTGGTCGCTCGGCATCACATTGAATGTCTGCCGAGAGATGCGGCGTAGCCGCCCGCACTTGGCGCTGGCCGATGCAGATGTGCCCCCGGCATCTACGACCACGCCCGACCAACTGGTATACGCCGAGCAGCTCGACCAGCTGGAGCAACAGCTCGCCTCATTACCCGAACGCCAACGCGAGGCCATCACCCTGCGTTACCTCGAACAACTCTCGCTACGCGATACCGCCGCCGCGATGGGCTGCGCGTTGGGAACCGCCAAGGCCACGATCTCCCAGGCCCTCCGCGCACTCCGAGCCCGGGAGGAGGCCGCTGAATCATGAAGTCCCCGCGTCCCCCGAAACAAGCGGCTCGTGAAAGCTACGAAGCGAAGCGTTACCCCGGTGATCTCGCGGCCGACCTCGGCCTAAGCGATTCCTATTCGATCTCACCTTGGGCTTGGCGTTCACTCGCCCTGGCGGCCTCGGTGATGATCGCTGCCTCCGCCCTGTGGTGGCTCAACCGTACGCCACCCGCGGGCGTTGAACCCGAAAGCAATCCGATCGTGGCCGCCCCCAAGCCCGCCCCCCCCCGGGCCCCGGGCAAGCCCCCCCCCCCCCCCCCCCACGGCGGGCGCCGGGACCAACTACCCCCCCAACCCCCAACCCCCGGGAACCAACGG
>JBCCWB010000298.1:0-3808 GCA_039194345.1 Planctomycetota bacterium | reverse complement strand
TTCGGCGGGATGATCAACGCGGCGGTGATGGGGTTGTTCGGGCGGGTGCGGTTCATCCTACTGTCGGACGGGCTGCTGGACCAAGTCAGCGAGCGCGAGGTCGAGGCGGTGATGGCCCACGAATTGGCTCATGTGCGGCTACGCCACCTCTGGTGGTTGCTGATCTCCGCCGCAGCGGGCGTGGCGGTGTTGTCGGTGGCGGGCGAGGCACTGCTCACATGGAATGACGCTTGGCCGACGTGGGTCCAGGCCGTGATGACGGTCAGGGGTTTGGCGTTGTGGGGGCTTCAGTTCGGCTGGGTGTCCCGACGGATCGAACGTCAGGCAGACACGTTCGGCGCACGTCACATGACGGTGGTCCACGACGAGCGGACTCGAGCCACCCCCGGTGAAACAAGCGTGGAGGCCGAGCTTCCCCCGCGGCCCCCGGCAACGGAATTCGACGAGTTCGGAGTCGACTCCATGATCGGAGCCCTCCAGCGGGTGGCGGACCTCAACCACATCGCCACCCGGCGACGGAGTTGGCGGCACGGTTCAATCGCGTGGCGCCAGGCTTACCTCCGCTCACTGGTTGGGCAGCCGCTGGATCGGCCACCGATTGATCGGATGATGTGGAAGATTAATGCGGTGAGCCTTTTGGCATTGGTGGGGGTGATTGCTTGGGGCGTGTTGGGTTGAAAACCTCAGGCGGGCCGCGGCACCCCGGGTCATTGACCCGGGGCTAAAGTTGGCGTGTTGGGAAGTGGCGAGATTCGCCTATAATCCCACGCTTTACCCGAACGAGACCCCACGATGCGATTCACCAAGATGCACGGCCTCGGCAACGACTACGTCTACGTCGACGGCTTCACCCACACGATCGATGACCCCGCCACTCTTGCAGTCAAGGTGGCCGATCGCCACTTCGGCGTCGGCGGCGACGGCCTGATCCTCGCCATGCCCGCCGAGGACGGCGTCGAGGCCGACGCCCGGATGCGCATGTTCAACGCCGACGGCAGCGAGTCGGAGATGTGCGGCAACGGCATCCGCTGCGTCTGCAAGCTCGTCCATGACCACGGACTAGGCCCCAACCCCACCGCCAACCCGATGAAGATCCAGACCGGCAACGGCGTGCTCTCGCTCGAATACACGCTGAACAGCGAAGGCAAGGTCGGAACCGTCGCCGTGGACATGGGGGCCCCGATCCTGGACCTGCCCGACATCCCCGTTGATGAATCCAAGCTCGATACCCGGCTCGAAAACGCGGTCTTCGTGAGCATGGGCAATCCGCACGCGGTAATCTACATCGACGACGACACCGACCTCGTTCAGCCCGACCTCGGGGCCGAGCTCGAACACCACCCTGCGTTCCCTAACCGCATCAACGTGCACTTTGTCCGCGTCAAAAGCCCGGACGAGGTCGAGGTGTACCACTGGGAGCGCGGCAGCGGTGCGACACTGGCGTGTGGCACCGGGGCGTGTGCGGTGTGTGTGGCGGGCGTGTTATCGGGCCGAACCAGCCGAACGCTGACCGCCCACCTGCCCGGCGGCCCGCTCAAGTTACACTGGGAAGGTGACGAAGGCTCCAAGGACGGCCACGTCATCATGACCGGCCCTGCTGTCGAAGTCTTTACCGGCGACTGGCCGGACCACGGCTAAAGCCTCGGCGGCCAGCGACCCACCCAAACGCCGCCCCAAGAATTGATGTAATGAAACCCAGCGTCTCCGCCATCCTCGCCGTCTTGCTTACGCTTTCCACCCTGGCGGGCTGCGCTTCGCCCGAGGCGTGGGTGATCGTCTCGGTGCGTGATCGCTTGGACCGCTCCCCCGTCGCCGAGCCGATGATCACCGTGACCCCTCGAAGCGGCTCCCTCGGCACCCCCAGTGCGGCCGTGACCGAGCAGGGCAACAGCTTCGGCACTGCCCGCCTCCGCCTCGCCACCGGACAAACCAAATATCAGGTCACAGTCGACGCCCCGCAGTACGACCTGATCACCTTCGACCTGCCCAACCTCGACGGCTTTTTCCCCTCGGGCCAATGGCTCAAAGGCACCAACTCACGCAAGTATCAACTCCGCCCGGACAACGAGTTGGAATTGATGGTGACGCTAGAGCCTGGTGGGGAATGACTCGCTCGCCCCAGATATTCGTTGATACTCAACCCACCGTGCTGAATAAGAATCCACTTTAATTCCGGAGGCAACGGACGTGGCTGACCCCGTTCAAAACCTTGATCAGATTGACATCGCCGCCAAGCGAAAAGACGGTGGAATTGACTTAATCATCGTCACCTCATCTATATTATCCAGCTCACCCGATCACCAAAAGCTGCTGCTCGATAAGATCGAAAGCTACCTCCGCCAGATAAACTCACCAGAATTTCAAAGTGAGTTTGGAGATGCCGCTGAAGTCCGAATTATTGTCGATTGTGTTGAGAAACCTGATTCCATTATTCTGCAACTACTCGAAAACGCGTCGGGTTGGGTAGAGGAAAATAATGCAGAACTTGCGATTCGAATGAACAAGTAACCAAGCTCATATCGACCTAATTGCTTATCTTATGCCGAATCGCGGCTTTCCCATCAGAGGCCGAGCAACCGTTCAACGAAGTTGATGTCCACATCGCTCTTGCGGAAGTTGCCGTTCTTCAGCAAGCGGATATGCAGCGGGATCGTGGTTTTGGTTGGGGCGATGTGGAACTCGCTCAGCGAGCCCAGCAGCGCATCCATCGCGGCGTCGCGGGTTTTACGGTGGACGATGAGCTTGCCGATCATCGAGTCGTAGTTCGGGGGGATGCGATAGCCCGCGTGGCAGTGCGTGTCCATCCGGATGCCCAAGCCGCCGGGTTGATCGAATTCCTGGACGAAGCCAGCCGAGGGGATGAAGCCTTTGTCGGGGTCCTCGGCATTTATGCGGACCTCGATGGCGTGGCCGTTGACCTTGATGTCGCGCTGCTTGAACGACAACGGCAGTCCCGCGGCGACCTCGATGGTGGTCTTGACGATATCGACGCCGGTGATCATCTCGGTCACGGGGTGCTCGACCTGAACCCGGGTATTGACCTCCATCAGGTAGAAGTTCTTCTTCGAGTCCATGAGGAACTCGACGGTGCCCGCGGTGTGGTAGCCTGCGGCCTTGGCCAAGCGGGCGGCCGACTTACAGAGCGACTCGGCCTCGCTGCGGGAAAGCACTGGGCAAGGCGCTTCTTCGATGAGCTTCTGCTTGCGGCGCTGCATGGTGCAGTCGCGTTCATAGAGGTGGCAGACGTTGCCCTGCTGGTCGCCGATGACCTGGACCTCGACGTGGCGGGCGTTCTCGATGAACTTCTCGAGGTAGACCGTACCGTCGCCGAAAGCGTTTTCGGCTTCAGCCTTGGCGGCCTTCATGCCGCTGCGGAGCGAGCCGTCGTTGTGGGCGACCCGCATCCCTCGGCCGCCGCCGCCGGCCGACGCCTTGATCATGACGGGGTAGCCGATCTCTTTGGCGAGCTTAAGCGCCTCGGCCTCGGTTTCCACCGCGCCCTTCGAGCCAGGGGAGGTGGGTACTTTGTTCTTGATGGCAAGCTGTTTGCAGGCGACCTTGTCGCCGAGGGTCTGCATGGCTTCGACCGAGGGGCCGATGAACTCGATGTTGCAGGACCGGCAGACCTCGGCGAAGTGGGCGTTCTCGGCAAGGAAGCCGTAGCCGGGGTGGATCGCATCGACGTTGGCGATTTCCGCGGCGGCGATGATGCGGGGGATGTTGAGGTACGACTCGTTCGGCGGCGGCGGACCGATGCAGACGGCGTGGTCGGCCATCTTGACGTGCTTCGACTCGGCGTCGGCCTCGG
>JBCCWB010000297.1:0-3822 GCA_039194345.1 Planctomycetota bacterium | reverse complement strand
GGAACAACTCTGGCTTGGCATTTGAGTGTCTGGTTGTGACATATTCATCTGATAGGTTCTGGCACCCTATCGAAAATAAGGTCGCTGAAAGCAGGTAAAAGCAGCCGCAGGATTTGAGCATTAGCTGCATGGAGCTCACCCGTTGCGCAGCTTGTTCAACAACTCCGTCGCGGCCTTCTTCTTGTCCATGATGTCTTTGTACTTGATGTCGGCCTGCAGCAGCTCCGAGGCGATCGCGTTTGCTTCCTCGGCCTGGTCGAGATTCTTGGCGAGCTCGGCGTTCTTCATCAGGGCGTTGAGCTTGTCGTAGCGCAGTTCTTTGCCCAACGCATCGTCTGGCACGGAGTGGCCTTCGATGGCTTCGGCGAGGGTTGAGATCGCCTCGTCGACCCACTCTTTCTGCATGAAGCAGCGGGCGAGGATGAGGTAGGCCTGGCCTTTGGACTTGGGTTCGCGTTTGGCGTCCTGGAGCAGGCCGATGGCTTCGTCGATGAGCTCGGCTTGGTACATCCGTCGGCCCAGCTCGTACTTGAGCTTGAGGTCGGTGGGATAGTTCTTGACGCGTTCCTGGTACTCGCCCAGCTCGAACTGGAGTTTTTCCTGGGTGGTTTCTTCGAGTCGGCCGGTGAAGTAGTCGTCGCCGGGCGCGACTTCGAGGTTCTTCTTGATGTCGCGCAGTTCACGGTTGTACTGCTTCATCTTGATGTCGCCGATGCGGACCTTGTGGCGGTATTGGCCGGTCTGCTCGTGGGCCTTGCCCAGCAGCTTCATCGCCTCTTCTTCTTCCTCGTACTCTTCCTTCTTCAGCAGCGCGTCGACCAGCTTGGACAGGCGATCGATGTCCTCGGGGTCTTCCTCGTATTCATCGCGGCGTTTGGCGATGTTCTGGTCGACCACCGACACGGCCCGCGTGTTGCCCTGCTGGGCTTCGAGGGCAGCATCGTCGTCTTTGAGGTTCTCGCGGAAGCCGCCTTCTTCGGTGCTGGTGTTCTTGGACGAGTAGTTCTGGGCTTCGAGGTCTTTGAGCTCCGCCAAGAGGTTGTCGTTCTTGGGGTCGAGGGCGTAAGCCTTCTTGCAGGCGATGACGGCCTTGTCGTACACGCCGATGCGGGCGAAGAGGTCGCGGAGCTGGATGAAGTCCTTGCTCTTGGGCTTGAGGCCGGGGATGTCTAGGGCCATGCTACCGATCCAGAAGGCGACCTCGGCGAGGTTCAGGTCGGGCTCGGCCTCGTTGGCGTCGACGGCGCGCTTCATAAAGTCGCGCATCAGCGCCGAGTCGCCGAAGTCCATCGCCCAGAGACGCTCGGCGTCGAGCATTTTGGCCACGGCGTCCGGGCCCAGCGATTTGAGTTTGTCCTTGATGCCCGCCTTCTTGCCGCCGCTGACTTTGCGTCGCTTGGCGACTTCGAGGAGCTCCTCGTGGCGGGTCATGTTGTCGGGGTCGTGGCGCAGGCCGTTGATGTACATCTCGATGGCGTAGTCGTAGTTCTTGGCCTCCGAGACGGTCTCGGCGTGGTCGAAGAACTTGCGGGCCTTGCGCGGGTCGCGCGGGAAGCTGGGGCCGCTGGCGACTGCGGAGTCGCCGTTGCCGTTGTATATGCCGTCTCCCGCAGCTTCAGTGGCGGGGGCGGCGGTTTCGCCGCTACTTTTTTTCTTTCCGAAGAAGGCCAATCGAGCACCTGCAAGTTAGAGAACTAAAAAACGTGGACCGCGATATGTCCGGAATCCTGTGCCGACCGTCCAGAAATGGCGGGTCCGCCCACAGCCCCTGCTCTCGATCATACGGCCCAGAAGCCGAAAGAGATCATCCAGATATTGTAATCTATGTGGCTCGCCTCGGTAGTCAACCGTTGTTGAACGCCCTTGAACGAAAGTACACACCATGACCACCCTCGCCATCCACGGCTCGGCGGGCCGCATGGGCCAACGCCTCATCGCCCTCGCCGACGCCGACCCCGACCTCACCGTCACCGCCGCCATCGACGCCGCCAACCCCGACGGCCCGCAGCTCGCCGGCCTCGAACCCGGCCAGTGCGACGTGCTGATCGATTTCACCCTGCCCGAAGGCTTCCGCGCCGCGCTGCCGCACTGCGTGAAGGCCGGCACGCCGATCGTGGTCGGCACCACCGGGCTCACCGACGCCGACCAGGCCGACCTCGACGCCGCCGCCCAGACCATCCCGGTGCTCCAGGCCACCAACTTCAGCCAGGTGGTCAACGTGCTCAACCACCTCTCCGCCCAGGCGGTCAAGCTGCTGGGCGACGACTACGACCTCGAGATCCTCGAGGCCCACCACCGCTACAAGCAAGATGCCCCCTCGGGCACCGCGCTGACCCTGGCGAAGGTCGTCGCGGACGCAGCGGGCCGGGACTTCGACGAGCACGTCAAGCTCACCCGCCACGGCGATGACCCCCGCCAACCCAAAGATATCACCGTCCAGACCCTGCGCATCGGCGACGACGCGGGCCAACACACCCTCTTCCTCGCCGCCCCCGGCGAACGCCTCGAACTCAAGCACGTCAGCACCAGCCGCGACAGCTACGCCTCGGGCGCACTGCGGGCCGCCAAGTGGCTCGCCGGGCAGAAGCCCGGTCGCTACGACATGAAGGACGTGATGGGGCTGAAGTGAGTTGAGTATTTCACTCAGGCCTTCATCACGGAGGCGCGGAGCCTCTAAGACGCGGAGTACATCTTGTTGTGTTTCCGATTCCGTTGAGCTTCCTTGAGCTGGCTTCGTCATTCATCATTGTTTTCTGGTTTTCTTTGAGCCCTTGCGCCTCCGAGCCTACGCGTTGAAGGCCCACCTAATCAACCCACCCCACCCATGACCTATCAAGAAACCACCGGCCAAATGCGGGCGTTCATGGAACGCCACTACACCAACTTCAACAGCCGTGAGACCCTCGCCGCGGCGAAGGGTTACGAAGACCATCTCGCGGCGGGCGGGAAGATGATGATCACGCTGTCGGGTGCGATGAGCACCGCGGGCATCGGCCGAATCCTGGCCCGCATGATCCGGCAAGACAAGGTCCACTCGATCACCTGCACCGGGGCCAACCTCGAGGAAGACATCTTCCTCTTGTTGGCGGGTAAGGAATACGAGTGGTGCCCCAATTGGCGGGCGCTCTCCGCTCAAGACGAGCAAGACCTCTTGGACCGCGGGATGAACCGCGTCACCGACACCTGCATCCCCGAGACTGTGATGCGCCACTTCGAGAATCGGTTGCTCGACATCTGGAAGCAGGCGGAGATCGATGGGGTGCGCAAGTTCCCCTACGAGTACTACCGGGATGTGTTTGCTCAACCCGACTTCGCTGATCACTTCCAGATGCCCGCGGAAGACTCGTGGATGCTGGCCGCGGCGGAAAAGAACCTGCCGATCTACACCCCGGGCTGGGAGGATTCGACCATCGGCAACGTGTTCACCGCCGGGGCGATCCGCGGCGAGTTTTCCCACCAGGTCGCCAAGCTCGGCACCGAGGCGATGGCGGCGCTCATCGAGTGGTACTCGGCCAACAACAACGCGGGCAGCGACGCCCCGAGCGTGGGCTTCTTCCAGGTCGGCGGGGGCATCGCTGGCGACTTCCCGATCTGCGCGGTGCCGCTGATGATCCAAGACCTCAAACTGGCCGACACCCCGCTGTGGGGCTACTTCGCCCAGGTCTGCGACGCCGTCACCAGCTACGGCGGCTACAGCGGGGCGGTGCCCAATGAGAAGATCACCTGGGCCAAGCTCGCCCCCGAGACGCCTAAGTTCATGATCCAGTCGGACGCCACCATCGTCGCCCCGCTGATTTTCAGCTACGTCTTGGGTGATTGAAT
>JBCCWB010000296.1:0-3826 GCA_039194345.1 Planctomycetota bacterium | reverse complement strand
AGGGGAAACCGCTGCCAAACAGCACCTGGTTCATCACCCCGGCCTGATAGGCCTGCACCATCGCGTTGTAGAGTTGCCACGACTGGATCACCAGCCCCGAGACGTCGGCGTAAACATTAGGGTGCTTAGCCATCAATGCAACGCATTGGTCGATCCAAGGCAGGCCAAACGAGCTGAGCACCAGTTTGAGGTTGGGGAAGCTCCGGGCGACCTCGTCGAGCAGGTAGGGGATCGCGAACTCGAGTTTCGCGTCTTGCGAAATCATCGCGTTAGATTCGATGATGATCGGCACCCCGCGGGCTTCACAGGCTTCGTAGACCTCCATGGCCCGTGTATCCGCCGGGTGGAAACCCGCGGCGGCGGGGCTGACGGTCATACCGACCATCCCCATATCCAAAGCGGATTCGAGCTTGGTGATCGGTTTTTCCAGAGTCGGATCGATGCCGACAAACCCGACGTACTTGCCGGGGTGGGCTTGCACTGCCTGGTTGACCCGCTCCGCATCGATCGAGGCTTCGAGCAATCCGCTTTCAAATCCCAAGACCACCGCGTACTCGACCGGCGACATCGCCTCGGCATGGGCGTGTTGGGATGCGTGGGCGTGTTGCCATGGTTCGCCCCGGCGTCGACGATAGGTCTCCGCCGCAGACGCCCCCAGGGCTTCGATGGAGTCCCAGATACGGGTGTGCAGATCGACAATCATGACGCAGATCGTTTCCGAAAGCCGGGGCAGGCAAGGATTAACAACATGTTACCGGCCACCCCAGCTGCCGCCAAACCCAAAGACACTGCCATTCAATCAACCGTGATCCGCGTCGTAATCGGCGGCCGACTTGAGCGAATCGAGTTGGGCCGGATCGCTGGGCTTGACCTTGATGATCCACGCCTCGCCGAACGGGTCGTCGTTGACCAGGGCGGGGTTGTCCATGACGGCTTGATTGACCTCGACGACCTCGCCCGCGATGCCGCAGTAGAGGTCGCTGGTGGCTTTGACCGATTCGATCTCGCCGAAGGTGTCACCCGCTTCGATCGGGCCGGAGTCGACCGAGACCTCGAGGTAGGTGATGTCGGTCAGTTCATCGACCGCGAATTGGCTGATGCCCACCGCGATCAGGTCGCCTTCGGGTTTGTGCCATTCGTGAGAGTCCAGATAACGGCGGTCGTCGGGGGAAGGCATATCACAACTCCAGGGTTCAGCAGGGCTGGTGGGGATCGTAAGCCCCGGCGGCAGTGCTCGCAAGACACTCATACTTCTCAGAGCCCGATTGCCGCGTTTTCGCCCTACGAATCCCCGTTTGGGCGGATGATCAGACGGTACGGGCCGCCGAAGCGTCACGATCCCACCCACCTTCTATCTCTAAAGACCGCGGGACCGAACATGCGTTGGCTCGTTGAAGCTGGGTAGGCTATGGTGTCCATTCAGGGTCCGAATCCAGGCGAAACCAGCCGAGCCCTGTCACCATCCGCGCCATCGATTTGGAGGCCTTCCGCGTTGGAATCCCATAATCTGACCCACCTTAAGCAGCTCGAAGCCGAGAGCATCCACATCATCCGCGAGGTCGTCGCCGAGTTTGATAACCCGGTTATGCTGTTTTCCATCGGCAAAGACTCTTGTGTCATGCTCCACCTGGCCCGCAAGGCGTTTTATCCCGACAAGCCCCCCTTCCCGCTGCTCCAGATCGACACGACCTGGAACTTCCAGTCGATGTACACCTTTCGCGACGAGTACATCGTCGGCGAGCTGGGCATGGAATGCCTCGTCCACATCAACGAGGAAGGCCTCAAGCAAGGCGTCGATCCGTTTAAAGACGGCAGCAAGGTCTTCACCGACGTGATGAACCTCGGAGCCCTCCGCCAGGCCCTCGACAAATACGACTTCGATGCCGCGTTCGGTGGGGGCCGCCGCGATGAAGAAAAGTCCCGCGCCAAGGAGCGGGTCTACTCTTTCCGCGACGCCAACCACACCTGGGACCCCAAGAACCAGCGCCCCGAGCTCTGGAACACCTACAACGCCAACGTCCAGAAAGGCGAACAGATCCGCGCCTTCCCGCTGTCCAACTGGACCGAGCTGGACATCTGGCAGTACATCCACCTCGAAAACATCCAGCTCGTCCCGGCCTACTTTGCTGAGGAACGTGAAGTCGTGGAGTTCGAAGGCAACCTGATCGCCGTCGATGACGATCGCATGCCCGAAGACCTGCGCAAGACCGCCAAGAAAGAATGGGTCCGCTTCCGCACCCTCGGCGACTACCCGCTCTCGGGCGCCACCCGAAGCGAAGCCCGCGACCTGCCCCTAATCATCCAAGAGATGCTCTTGGCCACCCGCAGCGAACGCGAAGGCCGCACCGTCGACAAAGACCCCGGTGCCGGCATGGAAGAGAAGAAGAAGCAAGGCTACTACTAAACCCCCGCCCGCTTCTGACGAGTTCCCCAACTTACGCTCCCCCAAACACCGAAGCCGACGACGACCATGTCCCACCAAAGCGAACTAATCGCCACCGACATCAACGCGTACCTCAAGCAGCACGAGCAGAAGGAACTGCTGCGCTTCCTGACCTGCGGGTCCGTGGATGACGGCAAGTCGACCCTCATCGGCCGACTGCTGTACGACTCGAAGATGGTCTACGAAGACCAACTTGCTTCGCTTGAGGTCGACTCCAAGAAGTTCGGCACCACCGGCGGCACGTTCGACCCCGCCCTGCTGACCGACGGCCTCAAGGCCGAGCGTGAGCAAGGCATCACCATCGATGTCGCTTACCGCTACTTCTCGACGACCAAGCGTAAGTTCATCATCGCCGACACGCCCGGCCATGAGCAGTACACCCGCAACATGGCCACCGGCGCTTCGACCGCCGACCTGGCGATCATCCTGATCGACGCCCGCCACGGCGTGCAGACCCAGACCCGCCGCCACTCGTTCATTGCATCGCTGTTGGGCATAAAGCACGTCATCGTCGCGATCAATAAGATGGACCTCGTCGACTTTTCCGAAGACCGCTTCAACGAGATCAAGAAAGACTACACCGCGTTCTCGGCCAAGCTCGACCTGCCCGACATCCGCTTCGTGCCCATGTCCGCCCTCAACGGCGACAACGTCGTCAACGCCAGCGAACACACGCCCTGGTACGACGGCGGTACGCTGATGCACCTCTTAGAAACCGTCTACATCGGCAGCGACCGCAACCTCATCGACCTGCGGTTCCCCGTGCAGTACGTCAACCGCCCCAACCTCGACTTCCGCGGCTTCGCCGGCACCCTCGCCTCGGGCATCGTCCGCCCCGGCGATGAGGTCATGGTTCTACCTTCACGCAAGACCTCAAAGGTGAAATCGATCGTCACCTTCGACGGCGAAGTCGACGAAGCTTTCGCCCCGATGTCGCCCACGATCACGCTCGAAGACGAAGTCGATGTGAGTCGTGGCGACATGCTTGTCCACGTCAACAACCAGCCGCAGGTCGCTCAGGCCTTCGAGGCGATGTTGGTCTGGATGAGCGAAGACGCCATGAAGCCCGGCGGCCAATACCTCATCAAGCAAACCACCCGTCAAACCCCCGGCGTGATCTCCGACCTGCGTTACCGCATGGACGTGAACACGCTGCACAAGGATGAAGAGGCCCCGACGCTCGAACTCAACGAGATCGGCCGGGTCGTCATCGACCTGTCGCGGCCGCTGGCCTTCGACCCCTACACCCGCAACCGGGCGACCGGCGCGTTCATCGAGGTCAAAGTCGCCGCTCCCGGCCATCCCAAACTCCGGCTCGCCGCGCACCTGCACCTGGGTGAAGATGTTCTGGTATTCCGGCGACCGGAAGATGCTCACATAATT
>JBCCWB010000295.1:0-3862 GCA_039194345.1 Planctomycetota bacterium | reverse complement strand
AGAAACCGTCGCCGCAACCCACGTCCAGTAGCAGGTCGCCTTCATTCGGGCAGCACTGCTTCGCAGCGCTCGCCAAGTGGTGCGCCCGCTTGCGGAAGAAGTCGGCCTTCTGATAGCTCTCCCACACCAAGGCCCCGCGCTCTTCGTATTTCTCAAACGGCATCGCCGCGGCGTGGTAACGCACGTTCCACATCAGGCCGTCTTCGAAGTGCTGTTCACGCACCGCGTCCATGTCCGCACAGAACCAATCGAAGCCGAACCGCTCCTGGAATTTCTTCGCTTCGTCTTCTTGATACTCGGGCGTGAACGCATCGGTCACCAGCACCTGCGGCACGGCCAACACTTTGCGTCCCGTCTGCCGCACCGCCAAGCCAAGCGCGAGTAAACCGATCTGGCCCCATCCCAATAGCTCTTCGCCGCCGACCTCATCGAACACTTCTTCGTTCATGACTACGACTCCGCCCGCGATGGTGTCGACCTCTTCGGGGAAGCGGTAAGCCTGGGCGGGCACGCCCTTGCCGTGGTGGTGGAAGCCTTTGGGGTGGATCGCGAATTCGCCCATCGCCACGATCGCGCCGTTGGGATCGAGACGTTTTGCACCCACCATGCCGACCTGCCCGCTCATCCCGAGGAACGCGGCGAGCTCGTCCGGCCAAGTCTCGGCGGGCTGCATGTCCATGGCCGTGCGGTGGCGGATCACCACCACGCCGCCCGCCCGCTGGTGTTCCCAACGCAGCGACGCGGCCTCAACCGCTTCAGGGGACTCAACGGGCGCAGCGGTACCTGCGATCAAGGAAGTATTCATGACAGATTTATCGGCCCCCGCCCGCCTTCTTCACTACTTCACCCGCCGAATCCGGTTCACCCGATCACCGCCTCGGCCGTTCCGCTTTCAATCCAGAACCAAGCCGCCAGCCACCGATAGAGGGAGCATGTCCACTTCGCCACGCGTCTCGATTCTGATCCCGAACTACAACAACGGCCGGGAGTCGTCGCGTGATCAAGCCGTGGACCTGATTGGTGACCTGCTCGAGTCGCTGCGTGACACGTTGAAAGACGAAACCACGCCCTTCGAAATCATCGCCTACGACGACGGCTCGACCGACGACAGCCTCGCGACGCTGCGCCGCTGGCGTGACGATGGGTTTCTTACGCTCATCGAGGCCGAGCACTGCGGCGTGCTGGCCAAGACGGCGAACATACTCGTCGAAGCCTCGCGTGGCGACATCCTTGTCCGCCTTGATGGCGACATCACCGTGCTCACGCCCCACTGGGTCTCCAAGCTTTGCAGGGTGTTCGACCAAGGCCCCGCCGAGCTCGGCGTCGTGGGCCCCAAGCAACTCACCGAATGCGGCAAGTGGGTCCACAGCTTCGGCGACTTCGTACTCCACCCCAAGGGCTACCACCACCTCTACCAAGGGGCCGGGCGCGGCCAGGTGCTGCGCCCCGCCGAGGTCGATCACGTGATGGGCTGTTTCTATTGCTGCAAACGCGAAGTGCACGACAAGCTCACCGGCTACGACGAGAACATCCTCCGTGGGCAGACGGTCGAATTCGGCATGCGGGCCCGGCTGGAGGGCTACCGCTGTTTCGCCGTCCCGCACATCGAGTTCATCCACCGCCACTCGCTGCGCGACATGCGCAACAACCACGCCGACACCGACGGCGGGATCGACTCGGCCCGGCAATCGTTCATCGATAAGTGTGGCTTCGACCGCCTCGCCGCCGACCTCGATTATGTCCGTGAGCGCTACGCCAACACCCCCCTGCTGTGGAACCCCGAGGTGTTCGGCCTGCCCGCCGAGGACGCCTACGCCCTCGCCACCGGGCTCCCGCCGACGATCGAAACCTCCCACTGGAAACGCTACGGCGAAGACGCGGCGTTCCGCAGCCAGATCGACTTTCGCGTCAGTATTGCCCGCCAGGTCGCCAACACACGCAGCCAGCCGCTCCGCGTCGGCCTGATCGGGGCGAACGACGGCTTGCTCGCCCACCTGCTCGCGCAGCTGGGTATGACCGTTCACGGCATCGACCTCAGCGCCGCACACGTCGCGCTCGGCCAGCAGTTCCTCGCGGGCAAGACCTATCCCGGGCCGTCGCCGACGTTTACACACCAGTCCGACCCGGGCGTATTGCCGTGGGACGATGATTCGATGGACATGGTGTTCTGGCCGTTGGGCGTTGACCGCCACCCGAATCCGGTGCGGGTGATAGCCCAGGTATCTCGGGTCATGCGGGAAGACGCGGTGTTTGCCGTAGTCGCGCCGGCCGACACATACCTCGCCCACGAGCTGGCGATGCAGGTCCGGGCGGTGAACGAGTGGGCGGTGCCCACCCCCCAGGCCACGCAGAACCCCGATCAGCCCACAGTGGTGCTCGCCGCGGCGGATGCGGCGGTGTTCCAAACCTCGAAATCCGTCGCGGCCTAGAGCGCAAGGTCCGATATAATGCCGATCAGCTCGATTCTCGACCCCGCGGACAGCACCCGCCGATAGCATGAACCGTTGTGTGCTGTATTTTGACACACGCCGGGCTTCCCCGGGAACCTTGTTGAGCGACTTTTTTATGAATCTTTCCCGACGCGAAATCCTGATCGCCGGCCTCAGCCTCGCGGCCACCGGCTGTGCGACAACGTCGACCTCCACCCGCAGCGGCTCGGCGGAGCGCGTTGGTCCCATCTGGCCGGAGGGCGTTAAGTCTCCGACCCGCACCACACAGCCCGCTCCGAATTACGCCACCGCCCGCCCCACGCCCGCCAAGCCCGCGACCGCTTCGGCCATCCCAGGCGTGATCGCCCGCAAGCAGTGGACCCGCCACGGCACCGGCCGCAACGTCAACGCCATGAACGGCGTCAAGAAGATCACCATCCACCACGAAGGCTGGACCCCCGTCACCTTCACCTCGGCGCCCGCTGCGTTCGACCGCATCGAAAACATCCGCCAGATCCACACTCGCGATCGCGGCTGGGCCGACATCGGCTACCACTACATCATCGACCGCGCTGGCCGTGTCATCGAAGGCCGCCCCATCAAGTTCCAGGGCGCTCACGTCAGCAACAACAACGAGCACAACCTCGGCATCCTTGTCCTGGGCAACTTCGAAAAGCAAAAGCCCAGCAACGCCCAGGTTCAAAAACTCGGCACCTTCACCAAACAGATGATGAAGACCCACGGCGTCCCCGCCCACGCGGTCCGCACCCACCGCGAAATCAACCCCACCCAGTGCCCCGGCCGCACCCTCCAAGCCCACATCAACCACCTCCGCCGCACCGGCGTGATCGCGTGAACGGGCACCCGCTTGGTTTAATCAATACGGGCTCGATCCCACTTAACCCATAGGAGTGGTTTTGCTTGTAACCGCCGCGGATGGCCATCGCTATCGCGCTGCTTTACGGGTCGATCTGGATAAATAAGTAGCCTGGTGTTTGGTCGATCTCGACCGCAACGCCGCCTTCGCGGACGGTAGCCGAGCCACGTCCGTGCAACATCGTCAGCTTGGACTGTTTACTTAGTTCAACCGGGAGTTGGTAAAAATGATCTTCTGACTCGGCGAACTCTTTCAGGCATAACAGATAACGGGGCACGGCTTGTTCGTCGACCGCCAGGAATCCGGTCCACGATCGCCCCGAAGGCTCATCTCCGATCGGAATGATGCTGCAATCTGCAAGCTCACTGCGGTGTTCACGCCAAACCCGGACCAGCGGTTCTAGTTCAGCGCTGTAGTCCTCGGGCAGATTGGACACCTCAAAGAAGCCGAGCGGGTTGCTCATCATGACCGAAGCAAACAAGTAATCGGCCGGGTATTTAGACGGCGCAAGCGGATTCCCCGCGTACATGTGGTGATTGATGTTGCGCTGGTTATT
>JBCCWB010000294.1:0-3867 GCA_039194345.1 Planctomycetota bacterium | reverse complement strand
GGAACGTTATGCCGCCGAGCGGGACAAAAACGTCTCGGACGACTTCTGGAAGATCGATCCCAAGAAGTGGGTGGCCCGCGCCCGCAAAGGCGACGACCCGTCCAAGGCCTCGGGCAACATCCAGGCCGAGCACAACCAGCTCCGCAAAGAGGGTGACACCCGCTACATCAGCCTGCTCGCCGACAAGACCGGCGAGGCCGGCCTCTCGGCACTCCACGTCCACGAGTACGGCTTCACCGTCTGCCGTTGGCGCACCCAAGGCTTGGAGTACGGCAAGAAGCACGCCGCCCACCCCGCCATCTGGAGCTTCTCCTACAACATGGGCTCCGAACCCCGCAACGCACCCAACGACAACAACAAGACCCTCGAGATCGACTGGATGGAGTACATCAAGTGGCTCAAGGTCCCCGGCTACCACGCCCGCATCCTCCCCGCCGACAACGGCATCTCCGACACCGAGCGCAGCATCTACGCCTTCGAGAGCCAAACCGATTTCGACGCCTGGCGTATCCACGGCTACGAGTACACCCCCGACTACGTCCAGCTCTGGGAAGTCGTCGACGACCAGTGGCAGAAGAAAGGCGACGCGCTGAAGTTCGGCGACAAGACCGACCTCGAAACCAAAGTCCTCGACCGCGAGTACCGCTCCAAGCAGTACTTCGTCCTGTCCAATATCTGGTTCTACAAGCCCGAGTATGAACTTAACCCGGTGCGCCTCGACATCGACTACCTGCACCACTACCCGATGAAGTGAGTATTTCGTGATCACTAAATGGCATCGAGCCGGCTAGTCTCGGAAAGTGTTTGTCGGAAAGAGGACCCAGTCCCCCTCATCGTCGGGGTAGTAGTCTTGGTTCCATGAGGCCGCGTATTCCGGGCGTGGCTCATCGTTTTCATTGGTCGGTGGTCGGCCGTGGTCGTCGTCACGATCAACTCCGACGCTATAGATCAGTGGGTGCCCATCAGTCACGGCATAGCGCAACGGATTGCCGGTAATACGATCCACCGGGAGAGTGGATAGATATTCCGGATTGAGTGCCTCGAGTTCGTTGGGCCATACGGCGTGGTCGCGGCGGTATCGTTCGCAGGCCAGACCGAGCTGCACGCCTTCGAGGCGGCCTTCCGTCCGTTCGACGGTTTTAGCGACCGCATGCAAGGAAGGTAAGAGCTGGCTGATGAGAAGGTATTTGGTGCGCTCTCGTACCGACCAAGACATCATCTCGAAATCCGGATCATTTGCGGCGGACACGTCGCGTAGCGGCAGCGCTCCATTCATTCTGAAGTCGTCCATCAACTGGTCGTATTTGTCACGCATTTCCCTGCGCGAAGCAACGAGCAATAGCGACGCAGGCATCGCTGCGGATTCTACGGTGCGCCAAAGTTCTCCGGGGTCTTCAACGCCTTGATTGGGAAAATCGTTAAGCGATGACCAAAAAAAACGAAGCCCTTCTGCAGTGATCCGGCCATTCCCTTGGCCGTCGTCTGTATACATGCGTTGGAGGGTGTCGTACATGAACAAGCGTTCGCCGTCGTAGCGGACCATTGATCTCGGCGAGGTAGCGTTAAGCTGGTTTTGCAAGTGTTGGAGTTGTTGATCGGCTAGGAGGTCGGGGGCTTCGATCAGCACGTCTTCGAGCTTATCGCTGGTCAGCCTAAGGATCGACAGGCCGACCAAACCGTTAATGAGGGTATTGGTTTCGGTAGAGTGATCAGCCATTCCCAAGAGGGATTCGATATTGGCGACGACGCGCTCCGAATCGCCTTGTTCGACGGCTAGATCGATGTCTACCGATAGCAGCCGGGCAGATTTTCGTAGGAGGCCGAGGTGGGGGAGCAGTACGCCCACAACAGATTCTTCGGCTAATCGTTGCGACGGTGAGAGGGTGTCGAGGTCCGTGATTTGGAGCTGATTGTTGGGGCCAAAGAGCGCCAGTCGTTCGCGCTCGGTGAAGTCGCGGTCGAAGCCGACCTCCAGCCCCAAGCCAGGCTTGCTTGCGGCTTCGCGCAGTGCGTCGAGCAGGGGGCGATGAGCGGCGAGGAAAGCCCGGGCCTCACCCCAACCTGGGTCTTTGGCTCGCAGTGGGGTACCCGAGTGGTGCATGTTCTCCGGAAATAGTGGGCGGAGTTCGTGTTCGGCCATGCCGAAGGAAATCCACGCTTCGCGATATACTGGCCAAGCATGGTCTTCAACGGGAACCGCCCGGGCGTCGGCGTTCATTGCGGCAACGTAGTCGACGGTGACCTTGGGCGAACCCATAAAAAAACGCACCGCTAGCAGGATATAGAACAACAGCAATACCGCGATACCGCGGCGGGTCCAGACGAAAGCCTTGGCGGCGATCGATCGGTTGCGTTGCTTGGCCCGGCGGATGAGCTTTGCGGTGACCGCGGGTTGGCCGAAGTCCAGCACAGTCGTTTCGGAATCAGCCTCGGTTTGTTGGCCGTCTTGGAAGTGGGCAATCAGTTCATCGGCGACTTCGATTTTTTCGAGACGCCAGAGCCGGGTGCCTTTCACCACATCGCGGACGGTGGTCTCGGCTTCGGCCGAGAGACCGGCGGCTGCGAGTTTGGCGTTGAGATCGAGGCGGCCGTTGATGCGGCCACGGATGATGTCTCGCAGCGGGGTGCGGATGAGGCGACGCCAAAAAGAAGGTGGGGCGGCGGTGTCTTCTGCTGAAGGGTTCGGTAGTGTTTCGCTCATGCCACGCCTCCACGGAGCAGGCCTAGGGAAGTGGTAACGGTTTGCGCAGTTCCGGTGCTGGGGGTTACGCCGAGGGCGACCATCGCGTCCATCAGGGCGGACCACTGCTCGCGGTCGGCGGAGAGTTTCTTTTTACCTTTGCCGGTGAGGCGGTAATAACGGCGGGGACGACCGTTGTCGGCGGTGACGGTGCGCGACTTCACCAGCTTTTTGGCCTCGAGGTTATAGAGCATCGGGTAGAGCGTCGATTGGCCCATTGCCAGCACACCAGCCGAGCGGGTCTCGAGGGCTTCGACAAGCTCGTAGCCGTACATCTCGCCGGTGGCGAGCAACTGCAGGACCGCGGTGGGCCCGGCCCCCCGCATCATTTCGCGTTCGAGTTTCATGATGGATTCCAGAAATCAGGTAGATAGGCGACGCAAGCTATGCAAAACATAGTATTGGCGTTTTGGGCCTCATGGTCAAGAAGAATTAGACTGTTTCGCATGAATGAGAAAGCACGCGACGGATTGACCCACACCGATGAGCACGGCCGGGCGGGGATGGTGGATGTTGGGGGCAAGCCACCGATGCGGCGCCGGGCGTTGGCGGAAGGACGGTTCTGTGCGGCGGCGGCGACGATCGATCTGGTGATGCAAGGGGACCTGCCCAAGGGCGAGGCGTTGTCGGTGGCTCGGGTGGCGGGGGTGATGGCGGGGAAGAAGACCGGGGAGTTGATCCCGTTGTGTCACCCGCTGCCGGTGGATTATGTGAACGTGTCGTTTGAGCGGACGTCGCCGGGCGAGATCACGGTGACGGCCGAGGCGGGGATCGTTGCGAAGACGGGGATCGAGATGGAGGCGCTCACCGCGGTGAGCGTGGCGTGTCTGACGCTGTACGACATGACCAAGGCGGTGGACAAGGGCCTTCGCATCGAGGGGGTGCGTTTAGTGGAGAAGACGAAGGAAGCCCTTTAGCCCCGGGTGAGTCACCCGGGGGCGTGTCGGGTGGATGTGGGTGGTGGGGTGAATGTTCGATCGGCGGCCGCGGCCGCCCCGGGTCATTGACCCGGGGCTAAATTCTGTTGCCGAGCCAACCATCGAACGCTTCAGCGTATACGCCGCAACCGACGGAATTGCCAAATCGAAATGACGGTGCCCACGATCCCGATTGAGGCCGCCCACCAG
>JBCCWB010000293.1:0-3915 GCA_039194345.1 Planctomycetota bacterium | reverse complement strand
GGTAATAATTCCCGGACGTACCGTAGTGGATTCCTCCGAGAGCTCAGTGAGAAGCTGCTCAAGCTTAGCTTCCAGCGATGCGCGTTCTTGGGTGTTCACGGCATCATCAGTCGCAACCGGAGCGGCATTAGCGACAAGCGTCTGCGTGACAAGCTCGAGCATAAGCAGCAACGTTGCCAGGAGCATCACACCGGTCACTGCGGCAATGATGTCCTGAAACGCGAACAGAGAAAACGGAGTATTTCGCCGGTAGCGGGACGGACGTGGCATGCTCAGCCCTCGCTCTGCACATCGAACGGCGTAAGCCGAAGTCGGCCTACGATATGTCGTTGACAGTATTCGTTACACGCATCGAGGAGGTCTTCCTCACGCTTTCGGACAAAAGTAAGTAGTAGCTGCACCAGTAATGCGGCGACCAACGCGACGAACGTCGTATCGAATGCGGTCGATAGGCCGGCGGTTACTTCTTTCAGCGCGGGCTTAATACTGGCAAAGTCGTCAGTGTCAACGAGCACCTGCCCGAACGAACCGAGCGAGCCCGATAGACCTTGGACCGTACCAATGAAGCCGAGTACGGGTATTGCCCAGATGAGTCCGCGCACCAGCGTGTAGCTGGACTCCATCACGTCTACATCATTTTCGGCCTTGGATCGCAGCACTTCGTCGACATCGCTGATCCGGCCCATATTTTTTAGGTTTGATAACGCGAACTCGATCCGGTTAAACAGGATGAACTGCGATGGATCGACACACACTCGGTGCAGATCGGTTAGCACGCCCTTCACGGTTCCCGGCGAGAGTACGAAGTCGGGGTCTGCTGGGACAAGGCGATCGTAGCCCAACGCGGCATGTTGTCGGCTGATCTTTATGTGCTTAATCCACAGCATCAGGATCGCCCAAAAGAAAAAAAGCACGGTCACATACTGTACTACACCGCGCTCGGTAAAAAGCTCGACGAGTCGCTGGGTCGGGACCACGGCGAGTATGCCGTAGAACAGTGCGGTTGCGATTCCCGCAACGAGCAGCCAAGCTCCACTGCGCACACCGGTAAAACGTGAGCCGCCAATGCCCAAGCGAGCTTCGGGGTCGTCGCGGTGCCAAGCGAATTCGGGCTCAGCTGTTTGGCCTGTGGTCGACGGGGAAGTAGGTGTAGTGGTCAAAACATTGTTCCTGATCCGAGGTCGAGATCTCAAGTGTCTGAAGTGGACTCCAACACCGCCGCCACCACGCACCCTGCCAAGGCGATCATTCCTACACCAACAGTCACGAGTTGGCTGAGATGGTGGGCGGCATCATGGGCAATGTTCTGCTGAATACCAAGCACGACAGAGGACAGGAGGAAGCCGAGCAAAAGTAGCCCTTCGGGGATGGGGCGGTTGATTATTAGTTTTGTTGTCGGTGATCGATATATTTCAAAAACGAGCAAGGCCGCGGGCGAGAGCGTGGCCGTAAAAAATACCAACCACCCTATCGGCAAACTGGAATAGATGAGAGTATGAACGGCCGCCGCTAACCACGCCAGACCTACGGCGATGATCGTGGCGCGTAATCCATATTGCGGCAAACCATTCAAGGCATGCCAATCTTGCTTGTTGCCGGCGCGTTTCGCAACTGCCACAGAGGCGCACCAAGCGATCGGCGGGATAGCGACCCACCATACAACCCCCATCATCCTTAAGGCATCATCGTCGCCGAGGATAAGCATCAGCCCGCTGAGCCATCCCACGAGGGCTAAGGCCAATAACAGCTTTGATTTTTCAAAACGATTCGGGGCAAAAGCGCTGATAAAAACGCTGAGCCCTGCCAGCATCCAGATGCTCAGCGTCCAGCTAAACGGCTCGTCTAACAGCCACCATCCCCCGTACGAGCCATTGCTTCGGGGGAGCGGTAAGTTTGTGCTGAGTAGGAGCAGCATACCCGCGGAGAGCATTAAGCTATGTGAGAGGCGGGCGAATGGTTGTGGCTTGATGTGGCTTTGTGCGTTACTACGCTCAGAGGTCGACAGGCGGTCCAAATGATCCATCCACTCGGCATCGTTTTCTTCATTTAACGAAGCCTGGTCCTTCCGATCGATTGCTTCCAACAAGGAGCCCGCGTCGCTTAGGATCGATATATCCAGCGGCTGCCATTCCTGTTGATCGCTCGAAACCTCGTGGTAGGTTGAAAGCAGATTGAGTTCGAACCGGTGTTTGATCTCTTCGCGCGATAGTGGGCCTTCCACCGTGCGGGCGAGTCGGACGTAATAGACGATAGGCGGGTTCAAAAGAGCAGACTCACTACCGGATATCATGGTCCGAAGAAGACAAAAGAAACACCATGCTGCCCTCGGGTACCGTGAGCACTTGGGCCTGTTTGATCTGCAGCTTACCTGAGATCACTTCTCCTACTTTACGCAGTACGTACGGCGACTCGGGGTTACGAGCTTCCGCGATGTACGCCTCAAGATGTTCGGGTAGATTGCTGGGTAGTTGCCGAACTACAGCCTTGCCGTCTTCTCGCAAAAGCACACCGGTGCGATCAATGTTCCGATGGAACTGCCTCTCGAACTTATTTGTTTCAGCGAGCACGTCGCGACGGATGGCGTTGAAATCGGGCCGACGTTCAGCGATCACTTTGTCCTGGTACTCGCGGACCGTTGCGGCGATGATGTCATCTGGATCAAGCCAGTTCAGCCCGTCTTCGTTTTGGGCATTGAGCTGCTTGCGTAACTGGGACAGCTCGGGATGAACCTTGCCGAGAGTGTTCTCTGCCTCATCGATAACCATAGTAACCAGCACCGACCGTAACACGGTATCAACTGCCTGTTCGTCAAGGATTGTTTCGATCAGGTCCAGGTGGAAAGTGTTCCACTGGGAAAGTTCGTAGTCAGCGATCTGCGCCAGTAAGGTCGATGCAAGTTTCGACTGAGCGCTCGCCTTTACATCACTCGCCTGGCCGGGCTGAATGTTCACGGTTTCGGACTTGGTAATGTCCGGGGTGAGAACGACATCGATGATGGTGCCCAATGAAGTCTCTCGTCGGTTGCCTTTACCCACGACGTAGTACCGGCGGCCCTCGTCGACCGACACCACATTAAGGTCCCTGATTACCGGAGCCCGCAAGACTTCCGGCAACCGCCCGAGCCAGGGCCCCGTGTTCGAAGAAACCAGTAACGCCTGAGCCAGTTGGTGGCGATAGCCCTCAACATGTGCAGCCACGGGCGATCGGGGGTGGGCTTGGAGATAGGAGTCGAGGTCACGCAGCCTCTGAGCGACGCCGGACAGTGTGTCGGGAGGGCTTCCAATACCGCTCAGCGCTTGCCAGGCCTCAACGGCCCGCCACGCTTGAGCGTTCTCGAGCGCCTTGGTAAAGGCCCGCGACCTGATCGCGTCTTCGGGGTGATTGGCGGCATAGCGCTTTAATGCGTTCGCAAGGGTATCGGTTTGCGAAGAGGACAAGACGATATCCGTTAGTGCCGTCTGTCGACGTTGAAGCTCGGCTTGGTGATCCAGCACGTAGTCCACCGCTTTGCGGAGTTCTAACTCACGCTGAGCTACAGCCTCAAGGGCCTTAGTGGTAACGCCACTCCAATCTTCGCCGGTACTGAGGTTGCTGATTTCTTTCGAAATCTTGGCGAGAGCCGATTGCACGGCGTGCGGATCGCTGTCAATCTGCGCTGTCGGGATCATGTTGAGTTGATCCTGCAAGGCATCGATGGTAGCTAGCGCATCGGCTTCGCGCTGTCTGCGCTGCTCAACTTGCCAGGACTCGTGACGGCGGACAACTTCGCGGGCCTCGGATTTCTCTTTGCCAAGTCTGGCCAAGCCTTCAAGCTCATCGATCTTTTCTTGGCTCAGCTCGGAGTCATCGGCTTTTTCGAGTTCAGACAGCAGGCTTACGAAGGCGTCGAAGCGTTCTTGTTCCTCGGCGAGCGCT
>JBCCWB010000292.1:0-3931 GCA_039194345.1 Planctomycetota bacterium | reverse complement strand
CGGCGCTATTGCCGGCAAGCATGGCGACTACGAAGTTTTCTTCGACGCCTCGGGCACACTCCAACGTGCAGGCTTTCTCGAAAAAGCCTGTGCTTCGGACATGATCCAGGCGGTGTATTGCGAGAAACCCACCGCGGTGGAAACGCAGAAGGCTGTCGAGATCGCGGAGATGGTTGAGAAGGCGGGCAAAAAGAACGGCGTCGTCCAGGACAAGCTCTGGCTGTCGTCGTTCCGCAAGATCGCCATGCTAAAAGAGCTGGGCTTCTTCGGCAAAATTCTCAGCGTCAAGGGCGATTTCGGTTACTGGGTCTTTTCCGGCATGGATACCGACCAGCCCATGCAACGCCCGTCATGGAACTACCGCGCGGAAGACGGCGGCGGCATGATGATCGACATGTTCTGCCACTGGGAATATGTGATCACCAACCTCTTCGGCCCGATCAAATCGCTCGTGGCCCATGGCCATATCGATATCGACGAACGCCGGGCTGAAGACGGCAAGCCCTTCAAGTGCACCGCTGACGACTCGGCCTACGCGATGTTCCTGCTTGAGGACGGCACGATGTGCCAGTTCAACTCGTCCTGGGCGACCCGTGTCCGCCGTGACGACCTGCTCACGGTTCATGTGGATGGCACCAAGGGCTCGGCCGTGGCGGGCTTGCGAGAGGTCTACACCCAGAGCGCTGCTAACACCCCCAAGCCCGTCTGGAACCCCGATATCGAGCAGCCGATTGATTTCTTCGGTGGTTGGGAGCTCGTGCCCAACAACATCGAGTACGACAACGCCTTCAAGATCCAGTGGGAGTTGTTCCTGCGGCACGTCGCTCTGGACGAGCCCTTTACGTGGGACCTTCGTGCCGGTGCCCGGGGGGTTCAGCTTGCTGAGCTGGGCATGCAGTCTTGGCGAGAGAAAATATGGGTGGATGTTCCATCGGTCTGAACTTTTTGTGTGCAACCGGAGACGTCAAGCCCTATCGCTATTACAAACCTGATGGCGATTCGGATTGAATCATCAAGCTGTTTTAATCATTGTGACCACCATGCCTCAAGACCTTTCCCGTTGCGCCGTTCACACGATGACGAACAAACCCTGGACGCTCGCTCAGTGTTGTGAGCGATACGCTGCCGCGGGCATCGGCGGTATCAGTATTTGGCGGAATACGGTCGCACCCGAAGAGGGTGGGGTCGGGCTGAATGAAGCGGTGAAGGTCGTCAAGGCTTCGGGGTTGGCGGTGCCGGCCTACGTGCGCGGCGGCTTCTTCCCCGCGTTTTCAACAGACGACCGACAAGCCGCGATCGACCACAACAAAGTCATGCTCGACGAGGCTGCGGCGATCGGCGCGGAGCAGGTGGTGCTCGTCGTTGGGGCGGTGCCAGGCATGCCGCTCGAAGAGGCCCGGAAACAGACCGCCGACGGGATCGCTTCGTGTCTGGATCACGCCGAGGCGGTGGGGGTGAAGCTCAGCATCGAGCCGCTGCACCCGATGTACGCCGGTGATAAGAGCTGTGTGAACCGCATGGCCGAGGCCCGAGAGATTTGCGAGCAACTCCAGTCGAAGTGGCTCGGCATCGCCGTAGATGTGTACCACGTCTGGTGGGACCCGGACCTCGACCGGGAGATCGAGCTGGCTGGAGAGCAAAGAACACTCTTTGGCTTTCATGTCTGTGACTGGCGTTTGGAGACCCGACACATGCTCACCGATCGCGGGCTCATGGGCGACGGCTGCATCGACATCGCGGGTATCCGCGCCAAAGTCGAAGCGGCAGGATTCGCTGGGTTCAACGAGGTCGAAGTCTTCAGCGAGCACTACTGGGCGATGGATCAGAGCGATTATTTGAATTTAATTCTTAGTAGATACCAAACAGGTACGTGATTGTGCACGTCGTTTGTTTTCGATGGCCAGTTATACTCCTCGGATGCAGTTCCGCCGAGGGCTTGATTGATGCCGCCGAAACGTCCATCTGAAAATGTGATCCGGGAATTAGTTGAGAAGGCCCTGTCGGGGGATATATGGCGATTACACCGCCAATATGTCTGGACTGAGACAGGCCTACCCATCCTGCTGAAAGCGCTCGAAGACCCACGGGCAGACTTGATGATGCCGGGGTCTAAATCTCCGCATAGTTTTGCTCAATCGGTCATTGGGGAGTTAGCCAGACAGTTCCCCCGCGAGAGCGTCGCCGCCGCAAGACTCCATATTGATTCTGAAAGATGTCGTGGTTCAGTTCTAGCTTTACTCGGGCGGAGTGGATCGGCGCTTGGAGGAGAGATCTTGGGGAATATGATGATGTCGGAAGATAGCAAAGTGGTACGCGATGCATGGCGTAATATCGCTTTGCCTCAATTCGTGACGGGCCCTGAGCCGGCTTTTTTTGACAATCTTTGGCCTGGCCTACAACGAGTTCTGCGCGAAACGGACGGCCACGATTATGTGATGTTGATATGGAAATGCAGCCTGTACGATTGTGATAAGACGGTCGGTTTTCTTGAATCTGAAGGTGTCTTGAAAGCGGATCACCCAAAGCTTCCTTCGGTCCTCACCGGTTTTGAAGGCCGAGCAAGGTTAGGTATCGGGGGCGGTCATCTTGCCCGGATTTTTCATGGGATTGTAGAGCACTTCAAGGGCAGTGGTGAACCGAATTTGATCCGATACGGACTGCCGAATCTCGCCCGGACCGACCCGCTTATTGCAGATCATTGGATCGAGGAACTCAAGAGTTTGGACGTGTATCCTGTCAAGGAAACCCTTGTAGAAACTCGTGCAGTCAGGCTCGGGGTTGATCAGCCTCGCTTTCCTGAATACAGCCGAGGCATACGCGGGCTTGACGGCTTATCACTCCCACAACGCAACTATATTGTTGCATATGCGGTGGATGCCGAGGTTTGTAATGGTGGATTCAGCCAATTCTTTACGAATCCCTCAGGTGCTTGGACTCCTTATGCATTGACAGCACTGGAGGCAGTCGGGGCAAGCCGAGCCGCGTCACTTATGCGAGAGGCTACTTCCGTTTTAGGGCTCGATTTTGAGCCGTTAATGCGGAGTCAGGACACGGAGGTATATGACGCGATTGCAAACGCAGCGGTAGGCAAAAATTGGTCCGCCCTCGATAGTGCGTACTTTGGTAGAAGCGAATCCGTCTTAGATTTGCTGAAAGTGTATACAGTTCAAAATTCCAGTGAATTTAGAGGCGAGGCGAGCTAACCCGCCCGTTCCATCCACTCTGTTTCGAGGGGGACGAGTTGCTGCTTGAGCGTGTCGCGTTCTTCCTGGAGGGCTTTGACCTGCTCGCCGTCGGCGTAGACGTCGGGGTCCATGAGGGCAAAGTCGATTTCGTTGAGCCGGGTCTCAATGCGTTCGATCTCGGACTCGAGTTTGGTTTGGCTCATCTTGGATGCGGCGCCGTTGTTACCGCTGGATTTGGCTTTGGGCTTGGTGGGCTTGTCCGCGGGTTTGGGTTTCTTTTCTTTGGGCTTGGGCTTACTTATGGGTTTGGGTTTTTCGTTCATGGACACTGAAGTGCCCACGCCTGCGGCGGCTTGTTGTTCCTGTTGCTGCAGCCATTCGGAGTAGGTGCCGAGGAAAAGCGTGCAGTGGCCTTGGCCGTCGAAGACCAGGAGCTGGTCCACGAGGTTGTCCAGCAGCATCCGGTCGTGGGTGATGAGGATCAGTGTGCCGGCGTGGGATTGGTTGCCCGCGGTCGAGTAGGCCTGTTGCTGCGTGGTGTAGGTGCGCAGGGTGTCTTCAAGGCGCTCGGCACTGGGGATGTCGAGGTGGTTGGTGGGTTCGTCGAGTACCAGCAGGTTGTGCCCGCCGTTGACCAGGCCCGCGAGCACGGCCCGGGCACGTTCGCCGCCCGACAAGACCGAGAGCGGTTTGTCCTGCGAGTCGCCGGAGAAGAGGAACGCCCCGGCGAGGTCGCGGGCTTCTTG
>JBCCWB010000291.1:0-3953 GCA_039194345.1 Planctomycetota bacterium | reverse complement strand
CCGCTCGCCGCGCAGGCGATCCGACACAACAAAGTACGATCGCCCGCCCTACAACCGGGTTTTATAAAACTCCGTGTCCGGCCCCGCAAACTCCGCCGCCTTGTCGATCAACGCCAAGCGGTGGTCTTCGGTTAGGTCGACGTGGGCCCGAGCCAGCGCCGCGTTCTCCCGCACCATCTCCGGCGACATCATGCCGCTGATGATCGTGCTCACCGGCAGCGACCACACAAACCCAAGCGCCTCGGCCAGCGTCATCTTCTCGGGTACCACCCGCGGCGCAACTTTGTTCTTCCGCCCCCAGCCCTCGTTCTTGCCGACGATCTGCCCGAACGCCAGCGTCTTCATCGCCAGCACGCCATAGTCACGCTCGACCAATTCGGGCAAGACTTTCAGGATGAAACTTTCGTAGCTCGGGTCGACCACGTTCATCGGCATCTGCACCGTGTCGAACGCCACACCCATTTCGTCGAGGCGTTTGAGCATATGCAGGTGGGCCCGGTGTGTGTTGTGGCCGGTGAACCCGAGGTGGCGGATCTTGCCATCTTCGCGGGCCTTGAGCAAGACGTCCACCACACCAGCCTCGATACGTTGATCGACGTCCTCCGGGCTCGCGATGTGGTGAACCTGCATCAGGTCGATCACGTCCACCTTCATCCGGCTGCGGCACTCGTCCATGTCGCGCTCAGCCTGTCGGCGTGAGGTCGCTTGCGTCTTGGACATCAGGTAGATCACGTCGCGGTACTTGGGCGTGAGCAACTTACCGAAGCGTCGCTCCGCTTCGCCGTTGCCGTACTGCTGGGCGTTGTCGAAGAAACGCACGCCCTGTTCCATCGCGGTTTCGATGATGGCCTGGGCCTCCTTCATCGATATCCGGCCGCGGTATTCGATGTGTGACCCGCCGAGCCCCAGCGTGGTTACCCATTCATTGGTGCGTCCCATCCGCCTCATGGGCAGGAGCTTGCCCAGGCGGTCTTCGGTCGGCGGGCTGATCATCGCTGCTCCGCCTTGAGCCTCGGCGGTAAGCGCAGGTCGGCCGATCGCCAGACCCGCAGTGACTCCCATCAGGGAACGTAAGAAATCGCGTCGATCAAACATGGAAAATCGTATGCATGTCGATTACGCGGGAAACCCCGATTTATCGGAATTTCACGGAAACTGATCCGCTTATGGCCGGGAGCCTATTCCGCATAACCCGCATCAAGCGCTCAAGCCGACCCCGAATCTTCCCGATGCCATCTATGACCGCTTTCCCTGCTCACCCGCGAAAGAGAGACCCATCATGCCCCGACGCCCCCTCAAGAAGAAATCCACCGAATCGGCCATCGCCATACCCGTCGAGGCTCCTGTCGCCGACATGCCTACGCCACCGATGACCGACGGTGCGACCCTCATGGCCGACCTCGAGCAACACTGCGTCTCCCTGCAAAACTGGCACAAGAGCGCCACCGCCACGCTCGAGACCCGCGAGCAAGAGCTCAACGAACAAGCCGCGCAACTCGCCACCCGTCAGGAAGCGATGGCCCGGACCCACGCTCAATTGAACTCCGAGCTCGAGCAGCTCGCCCAAGCCCAGTCGCAGGTCGAGAACGACCGCGTTGAGCTCACCGAAATGCGTAGCGAACTCGAAGCCGAGTGGACCGCGTTGCGTAACCTGCGTGACGCCCAAGCCAAGCTTGGCCGTGAACTCGACGCTGAGCGTCAACGGCTGAACCGCCGTGCGTTCAAGATCACCACGCCCGCATCCGGCCAAAGCCCCAAGCTCAAAGCGGCTTAACACGCCTCAATCCGATTTCAAACACGTACCCATCTGGGCCCGGTCGCTCGCGCGGCTGGGCCTGTCTTATGGGTGCCTTGGGACTTCAGCCCCCCGCCGACCGCAGCATCTCCCGTGCTTCGGGCGGCAGGCTGCCGTAGAGAAACATCAAGCCGTAGCCCACGGTGAAGACCCAGCAGCCGTAGAGCGCGTGCTCGATCGATGACAACAACATCGAGCCGGTTCGGCGATAAGTCTGCGCAAACATCACACCCCCGACCAGCGTCGCCACCACCGCGAACCAGTTCAGCATCACCACGTGCACCCACCCAAACGCCAACGCCGACGCCGCGACCATCCCCACACCCGTGCCGAACAATGAGCGGTAACGGTGGAAGAAAAACGCCCGCCACACCACGTTCTGCGACAGCACCGACACGATCGGATACCCCACCATCACCGCCACCCAGATCCACGGCTCGTACCGCGGCAGCATCCACATCTCCGGCGGAAACTTCAGCCCCCAAATCTCTTTGCCCAAACACACGTAGAGCAAACCCGCCAACACCGCGGCCAACACCGCGAAGCGTCCGAAAACAAAAAGCAGGTCATGTTGACGAATCGCTTTTGCGTTCCACAGCCTATGTCGATCAAACGCCGAATCACGCCGCAGCAGCCACAAACACGTCAACGCCATCACCACCAAAAGCGGGATCAACGGCACCTTGATCGGCACAAACGCGATCAACGCGGGCAGCACTAGAAACACCGCGGCCATCTCCGCCGCCAGCCACACGGGTTGACTCGAAAGCCGGGGCGAAACCGTTTTGGGCACAGCGGGACTCGGGCTCGACATACCGATAAGCGTATGCCTGAAGCGGGAAAATAGCCACGCGGATTTCCGATCCCGCGTGGCTGCCGTGCGTACGATTCCTAGTTCCATTCCCCCTTTCATTGAAGGAGAACCTCATGATCGTGCAAGTGAACGCCGGCGACATCCAATCCAGCCAAGCCCTGATTGATTCCGCCACCGAATCCGTGACGTCGGCCCTCCGCCACGTCGCCCACCGCGTCACCCGTGTTGAGGTCCATCTCCGTGATGACAACGCCAGCAAATCAGCCTCGGACGACAAACGCGTCACGATGGAAGCCCGCATCGCCGGGCAGCAACCGTTCGCCGTCGATCACGCCAGCGATGACCTGTACAAGTCCATCAGCGAAGCCGCCGGCAAACTCGGCCGAGCGGTGAAGACCCGCCTCGAGCGCATCGCCGCCGCCTAAGCCTCTTCAATCAACTCTCATTCAATCACGGCCGAGTTCGTCGCCCCACGACTGAACCTCGGCCGTGATTTTTTCGCGCCCGAACCACACCAGCATGAACACCGGCAATGCAGCACCCCACGCGATCGTTACGACGACGGTGGCAATCACCATGCCTAGCACAAACCCCTCGGGCATCGCCATCCCGCCCTGCTGTTGCTGGGTCGCCTCGAAAATCACGGGCATCATCACTGCCTGAAAGACCCCCAACGCCAACGTCAGCACAATCTTCGCCACCGCCCATTGCTTAATCCGAGCCGCACCCGCGGGCCGCCGCTTGAGCACTTCGATCCCGCCCCACAACAACAAGCCCGCCACCAGCAAACCCACACCCGACAACCCCACTCCCCACCACTGATACTTCTGCTGGGCCTCGTACACCGCGGCCTGACTCGGGTCGCTGAACTCGGCCATCACTTGATTGAATAACGGCCCCGCCAAACCCGACAACCCGCCCAGCATCCCGCCAGCCCCGAAGACGATCGCGATGATGCCGATCGCGGTGGGCCAAGCGCTCTTGGGGGGCGGCGGGAGCGGGACGTTCCGGAAGTTTTCGATAGGCGGTTCCTGCATGCCCCCCAGCTTAAAAACAAAGCCCGGCCGTAGCTACGGCCGGGCTTTGGGATTTCACATGTTTGCGGCGAACTACTTGAGCTGCTGCCAGTAGCTGGCGGGCATATCCAACGCCAGTTGCAACGCGCCGTTCGCACCGGCGTACATCGGTTCTTCCACGACCGTGACGCTGCCGCCGCCGACGCGGTCGAGCTTGTCTTCGATCGCCTTGTTCAGGCCGTCCATCAAACCACCACCACCCGAGAGGATGATGTTGCCGCGGAGCGTGTCCTGGAACTCGGGGTCGAACGTGGCGATCAGCTTGTGG
>JBCCWB010000290.1:0-3961 GCA_039194345.1 Planctomycetota bacterium | reverse complement strand
CCGCACCCGAAGAAAAATCTGATTAAGTTCTCGTAATTGCAACCTGCGGTTGAGCTAAGCTCAACGCCACCCCGGCAAGACGCCGGCACCCGGAGTAATCCGCCATGATGATCCACGAAATCACCGAAAAAGTTGGCCGCCACAAGCAACGTAAGCGCATCGGGCGCGGCGTCGGCTCGGGCCACGGCAAGACTGCTGGCCGCGGCCACAAGGGCTACGGCTCGCGTTCGGGCAACAGCAACCCCCACGAGGGTGGCGCGATCCCGATGTGGAAGCGTTTCCCCAAGCGTGGTTTCTCCAACGCCGAATTCATGACGCACTACGCCGTGGTGAACATCAAGGCGATCGACGCCCGTTTCCAAGACGGCGAAGAAGTCAACGCCGAATCGCTGGCCAAGCTCGGCCTGATCCGCGACACCAAGCTCCCGGTCAAGGTCCTGGGCGAAGGTGAACTGACCAAGAAGGTCACCGTCACCGCGGCCAAATTCAGCAAGTCCGCTTCTGAGAAGATCACCGCCGCTGGTGGCACCGTGACCGTCATCGAGCCGGTCGGTCGTCGCCCCAAGGGTGTCAAGAAGGCCGACGCGAAAGCGGAGTGATCCGTCACCGGCAGGACGCCTGACCGCGATCAACCTCAACCCCGAGCCAGCCCACCATGCTTCAAGCCTTTTTCAACATCTGGCGGATTAAAGAGCTTCGTAACAAGCTGCTTTTCACCATCGGCATGCTGGTGATCTACCGCATCGGCTTCTTTATTCCGCTGCCCGGTGTTGACCAGTCGGCGCTCAACGAGTGGGCAGAGTCCGCCGCGAGCGGGGCGGTGGGTAACTTGATCAACTACGTCGGTATCTTCACCGGCGGTTCGCTGTCCCAGTCGACCATCTTCGGCCTGGGCATCATGCCATACATCTCCGCGGCCATTATCTTCCAGCTGCTCGCCTCGGTGTCCGAACGACTCAAGGCCATCCAGAAGGAAGGCCCCGCGGGTCGGCAAAAGATCCAGGAATACACCCGTTACGCCACGCTGGGCCTCTGTCTGGTGCAGTCGGCGTTTTGGCTGAGCTTCCTGCAATCGGGCAGCGGCGACCTCGTGTACCCCGCTTACCGCCACAGCGTGGTGTTCTGGTCCTGCGGTGTGCTGGGCCTGACCGCAGGCACCATCTTCCTGATGTGGCTGGGCGAGCAGATCGACAAGTACGGCATCGGTAACGGCATCTCGCTGATCATTACCGCGGGCATCATCGCCTCGATGCCTGGCGCGATCACCCAGATCGTCACCGGTTTCTCGGTGAGCGGCGGCGACGCTGCGAAGCCCTACGGCCTCGACACCGTGATCTTCCTGATCGTGGCCTTCGTCGTGGTGGTGGCGGGTTCGATCGTGATCACGCAAGGCCAACGCCGTATCCCGATCCAGCAAGCGAAGCACACCCGTGGCCGTCGCGTTTACGGTGGTCAGAAGAGCTACCTGCCGCTGCGTGTGAACCACGGCGGCGTCATGCCGATCATCTTCGCTTCGTCGCTTATGATCTTCCCGTCGATGCTGTTCAACTGGACCGGAGCGGCGATGCCGCCCAAGCAAGACGCGGGTGCGGTCTACAGCTTCTTCGCGGGATTCCTGTCGCTGCTCCAGAGTGAGTTTGCGAACATGAACGGCTACCTCTACGCCCTGATC
The DNA here is from genome assembly GCA_039194345.1 of Planctomycetota bacterium. Classification (GTDB taxonomy): domain Bacteria; phylum Planctomycetota; class Phycisphaerae; order Phycisphaerales; family Phycisphaeraceae; genus Algisphaera. The sequence continues at coordinate 2,289 of JBCCWB010000290.1, read as the reverse complement.
TATATCGGGCTGATCTACTTCTTCGCCTACTTCTGGACGACCGTCCAGTTCCAGCCGAAGGAAATGGCCACCCAGCTCCGTGACAACGGCAGCTTCATCCCCGGCTTGCGGCCAGGCCCGCGTACGGCGGACTACTTGGAAATCGTGATGGAACGCATCACCTACGTCGGGGCAGGCTTCCTGGCGGTGATCGCGGTCATTCCGACCATCGTGTCGGGCCTCTTCGGCATCCCGTTCACTGTCACGCAGTTCCTCGGCGGCACCGGCCTGCTCATCGTGGTCAGCGTCATGCTCGACTTCGTTCAGCGGATCGAGGCCAACCTGATGATGCGTAACTACTCGGGCTTCCTCGGCGGCGGCGGCCCCGGTGGCGGCGGCCCCAAGATTCGGGGGGCTCGTGGCGGGGCGTAATCGGGCTGCCCGATGCCTTTCGCGAGTTTGTCAAGATGGCGGAACAAGCGTATAATCTTCGATTCACCGAGATCGGCTCGGTTGGCGGATTCTCTAAGTCTTTGTGCCGGGAGATGTTCCGGTGAAAAAGGCGAGTATCCGTCTGAAATCCAAAGAAGAGATCGAGAAGATGCGCGTCGCGGGTCGCATCGTTCGGCAGGTTCACGACATGTGTCGTGAGATGTGCAAGCCGGGCGTGACGACCCAAGAAATCGACGACGCGGCCGACGCACTGATTCGTGAAAAGGGCGGCATCGGGTTGTTCAAGAACTACCCGACCTATCGTCCCGGCGAAGGTTTCCCCGCCACCCTGTGCATCAGCGTCAACGACGTGGTCGTGCACGGCATCGCGAATGATCGGCCGATCGAAGACGGCGACGTGGTCGGGATCGACTGCGGCGTCAAGTACGACGGCTGGTGCGGCGACGCGGCGAACACCATTTTGGTGGGCAAAGTCGACGAAGAAACCCGGAAGATGTGCGAAGCGACGCAGCACTGTTTGCAGATCGCCATCGACCAGATCAAGCCGGGCAAGCGTTGGAGTCAGATCGCCCGCTTGATGCAGAAATACGCCGAAGACCGCGGTTACGGCGTCGTGAAAGATTTTGTCGGGCACGGCATCGGCTCGAATATGCACGAAGAACCCAAGGTCCCCAACTTTGTCAGCCGGGACCTGATCAAAAACGACATCCTGCTACGAGAAGGCATCGTGCTCGCCATCGAACCGATGCTCAACCTCGGCACCCAGGAAGTCAAAACGCTGAAAGACGGCTGGACCGTCGTGACCATGGACGGCAAGCCGTCAGCCCACTACGAACACACCGTCGCCGTGACCGCCGACGGAGCCGACGTCCTGACCGACGGCCGGTAAGCAGAACGAATCCGACGTAACTCCAAAAGAGAACCACGTGCCTAAAGAAGACATGCTCCAGTTTGACGGCGAAGTGCTCGAGTCATTGCCCAACGCAATGTTCCGAGTCAAGCTGGAAAACGACCTCAGCCAAAATTTCAATCATTCAAATGTCAATGATGCGGTCCACCAGTACCGAGTCAGGGCTTGCATTGCCAATAACTCTTGTAGTCCTTACAGCGACATCACCAAAACCGTCATCAATCGAGCACGCTTTTCATCCGAAACACCAGTCACTACTGCTGACATCCCCGCCATAGAATCGGGCAGCGCCTCCGTTGGTTCCATCAATGGCAGTTTCCAGACCGATCAAGTCGGTCAAGCTGGCTATTCGATACCCCTCTATGCTGGCATGGGTACTGCCGGTTTGTCACCCAAAATTTCATTGAATTATTCCAGCGGCTCTGGCAATGGACCGTTGGGCGTTGGTTGGTCCATCAGCGGCGTAACGGTGATCACCCGTTGTCGTGAAACACAAGAATCAACCACCAGCACAACAACGATTACCCCGACCCCCATCACTTGGGGCAATGAAGATCGATTGTGCTTAAATGGTGAAACGTTATTTGTTGCCAGTGGTGATTATTGGGGAGATGATTCAACGTATCGCACCGAACGTGATCAGTTTGCCAGAATCAAATACTCTGCCACCAACAACAGCTTCACCATTGAACGCAAAGATGGCTCAACGGCTTATTATGGAGACACCGCTGATTCAAACATCAAAGCCAATGTTGATGGCACCACCCCAACGTATGCCTGGGTGATCAATCGTTACGTAGATTACATGTCCAACTATATTGATTATTTTTACAATAACTTGGATACAGGCATAACCGCAGGTGAACTGGAATTTGTATTGACAGACATCGACTTCACTGGTCACATTGGCGATCCTGCCAATAATCAAGACAACGATGTTATCCCTT
>JBCCWB010000289.1:0-4101 GCA_039194345.1 Planctomycetota bacterium | reverse complement strand
AGCGCCTTGCGGTAGCCTTCGGGGTGGGCGCAGCCGAAGTGGCAGGCGATCTTGTCTTTGACGGTCTTACCCTTGTGGTGGCCGACGACGAGGCACTTGTGCGGGCCGATGCGTCCGAAGCCCGCGATGATGGCGGGGTCGTCGCCGAAGTGCCGGTCGCCGTGCAGCTCGGTGAAGTCTTTGACAAAGGCGTCGATGTAGTCCGAGGTCTGCGGCCGGCCGGGGTGGCGGGCGACCTGGACGGTGTGCCAGGCGTTAAGGTTCTTGTAGATCTTCTTGAGCATCGCCGTGTGGGATTGGCGGAGTTTGCGCAGGTCGGCGGAGAAGTCCACGGTGGGGTCGAGGCCCACGGCCGAGCGGTCGGGGTCGGCCTGGGCTTCAAGCTCGTTGATCTGGCGTTCGAGGGCGAGCAGGGGGCGCTCGAACTCGAGTTCGTAGTTGCCGGTGTATTCCGAGAGGGTGGTCATAGGGCAGGCGCTAGGGGTTGGGCGCTAGGCGCTAGATTAGGACGCCAGCCCGCACATTATTTCAGGGGGCTCGGAGTCGTGATTCAATACAAATCGCATTATAGTTAGAACTTATGCTGGATGAAATTCGTCGAGTTGTGATTGTGGGGACGGGGCTGCTCGGCGCCAGCGTGGGGCGCGGCTTGAAAGAGGCGGGCTTTTGGGGCGAGGTGACGGGTGTGGTCCGGCGGGAGAGCACGCTGGAGGCGGCCAAGGCGGTCGGGGCGGTTGATTTTGGGGGAACGGACTTGGCGGAGCAGGTGCCGGCTGAGGGTAAAGTGATCGTCGTGGTGGCGGTACCGGTGAGTAAGTTCAGCGAGGTGTTCGCCGCGATCGCGCCACTGCAGCGGGAAGGCGTGTACGTCACCGATGTGGGGTCGACCAAGCTCAGCGTGGTGGCGGACGCGGCGAAGCATCTGAGCCAGCCGAATTTCTTTGTCCCGGCCCACCCGATGGCGGGCTCGGAACAATCGGGCCCGGAGGCGGCGGACGGCGGGTTGTTCCGTGGTCGGCCGTGTGTGTTGTGTCCTTCGGAAGGGACGGACGGGGACGCCCTCGCTGCGGTGCGCGGAATGTGGGAGATGCTTGGAGCCGAGCTCCACACAATGTCGGCCAACGACCACGATCGGCAGGTCGCGGCGGTGTCGCACCTCCCGCACCTGGTCGCCGTGCTGCTCACGCACACGGCCAACGAACTTGGGCCGTTGGATTTGGCTTCGAGTGGGTTCCGGGATACGAGCCGATTGGCATTGAGTAATCCGCCGATGCGGCAGGACATCGTGATGGCGAATCTTGAGCCGATCGGGGAGACGCTGGACCATCTGGCGGGGCGGTTGAATGTGCTGCGGGAGATGGTGCGGCAAGGCAAGGGGGATGAGCTGCTCAAGTTGTTGACTGAAGCGCAGCAGGTGCGGCAGGGGTGGCAGGATCAGTGCGAGTAGGTACCAGACGCTTCGCCGCGTGGCGGCTCAGCGTCGGCGTGGGCATACATGTGTGATCACAGCGTTGTAGTGGAGACGCGGGTATCTTGGGGCGATGCGATACCCACTTGGATTCATTGGTGCGGGGAACATGGCTGAAGCGATCGCCCGCGGGGCGGCGCGGACCGGTGTGATCCCGGCCGAGCAGATGATCGCAGCCGACCCGAGTGAAGAACGCCTGAAGGTGTTCGAGTCGTTTGGTGTGACCCGCGCCTCGGACAACCTTGGGCTCGTCAACGCGGCGGACACCGTGGTATTGGCGGTGAAGCCGCAGATGCTCTCGGCATTGGGCGAGCCGGGGCAGGGGACGTGGGCCGCCATCGATCCCCAGCGGCACACGGTCATTTCGATCATGGCGGGTATCAGCAGCGCAAAAATCTGCGAGGCGATCGGCAAGCCGGTGCGCGTCGTGCGCGTGATGCCCAACACGCCGTTGATGGTCGGCAACGGTATGGCGGGCGTGGCCCTTGGCGAACACGCGCAGCCCGGCGACGATAATCTCGCCATGCGGTTGTTCGGCGCGTGCGGCGAAGCGGTCCAGGTCAGCGAGAGCGACCTCGACGCCGTCACCGCGGTGTCCGGCAGCGGCCCGGCCTATGTCTTCTATCTCGCCGAGGCGATGCAGGCGGCGGCGGACGAGCTTGGGTTGTCGGAGCAAGCCCGTCTGCTGGTGAATCAAACCATCCTGGGCAGCGCCGAGCTACTCTCGCAATCGGACGACAGCCCGGCGGAGCTGCGCCGCAAGGTGACCAGTCCTGGTGGCACCACCGCCGCCGCGATCGGTCATCTCGAGGAGCAGGGCGTCCGCGAGACGGTCGTCGCCGCGCTTCGCGCAGCCCGTGACCGCTCAATCGAACTCGGCAAGTAAACCCAGAGCGCTGCTCGCAGGTGCGCGGCTTACTCTGTGGCCAAGCCCTTGAGCACGCCCAGGGCTTCGTCCTCGTTCGCCGCTAGCGGTATGACTTTGTCCAAGCCTGCAAGGCCTAAAGCCTCTGCCACCATTGGCTGGCAGCCCAGCAGCACCATGCCGGTGCCGTTGCGTTTGAGCGACGTGGCGCAGCCGACCAAGACCCCCATGCCCAGCGAGCTGATGTCGGTCACCTGACTCATGTCCACGATCGTGGGCTCGTGTCGGGCGGCGACCGCGGCGCTGAACCGGGTGTCGAGGTTCGACTCGGTCACGGAAGCGACGTCGAGGCTGCCAACGAGCGCCATCAGGTTGATGCCGTCGTCGCGGTGGGTGTGGGTCATTTCGATGGACATGGTCAGGCTCCAGGAAGGTGTGTTCGATGGATTAACGTATCGCATCCCCACGGCCTGCGCCGCGTGAGTTTTTTGCGAATTACGATCCAACAACACCTTGACCTGAAGGCGCTACTTCGCTGAACGGACCATCACCAACCAGTCCTGTTTGGGTTGCTTGGGGGCGTTGCCGAGCTTGGCGGTTGCGCCACCCTTGATCGACGTCACTGACCCTTCGGTGAGCTCGCCGCCCTCGCGGGTGTTGAACCACTGGACGGAGAAGCTGCCCTCGGCGTTGCTTAGGTCCAACTCGGTGGTTCCGCCTTTGGGCAGGTAGACGAGGTAGACCTCGCCGGGCATGGCGAAGCAGTAACGGGAGTTGTTGTCCTCGTTGTTGCCGATGAGCGTGTTGGCGTTGCTCATCTCCCAGAAAGGGATCTCGTGTTCACGGAAGAAGTTCAGCGCGATCGCCGCGTACTTCCAGCTTGACGCACGGCTACGCCAGTCCTCAGCCTTCAGGTCGTTCTCAGGCAGCTGGTAGCCGAAGTAGTACTCGACGCCCGCGCCACCGGCCATGAGGTTACCCCACAGCGTGTACTTACGGATGTCGTCGGCGGTGTGGATGGTTTTGCCGTCGGGGGTCGTTCCGTCCCAGCCCTGGTAGCCCATATCCGGCGGGGCGCCGGTGTTGGCGCCGTTCTGCTCGTCTTGGGCGACGACCCAAGGCTTACCCGCCTCGGCCGAGGCTTTGAGCCAGCGCAGGGCACGCTTGTGGCAGTGGTCCCATCGGTTCTGCAGCGAGGCCCCGGTCAGAGCGGACTGGTCGCCCAGCAGCGGGGGGTAACGCTGTTCTTGCTGCCCCGGGTAGGTGTGAATTACGCGGTGGTGTTGATAAGGGTCGGTGTCCGCGATGTACTGGGCCATGTCACGCTGCTCTTCGGGCGTCTGCGTGGTTTCCTCGCCGAGGTTCCAGTTGAGGGCGAGTAGGTAGCCGTAGCGGGCGATGAGTTCGCGGAGGTAGACCCGGCGTTCGGGGCCGAGTTTGCCGCCGTCGAGCGCTGCTTTGACGAAGTCGGTGTTTTTCTTGCGGTGGTCGTCGATCTCGGTTTCCTGCAGCTTGAAGTGCAGGTACATGCCCTTGGTGGTGGCGTGGTCGAAGATGACCGCCCACTGGTCGAGCTTCGAGCAGTCGAAGCGCATCTTGTCGCGGGGGTGGATGTAAGGCCAAACGTTGCTGCCGTCGCCGTCGACGTTATAGGTCAGGAAGGAGAAGGCGTTGCAGCCGGTGTCGGACAGGTAGTTGATCGCGCCGATTAGCCCCTTGCCCTTGCCGTCTTGCCAGGTCGGGTCGCCGTCATGCCAGTCTTGGACGT
>JBCCWB010000288.1:0-4120 GCA_039194345.1 Planctomycetota bacterium | reverse complement strand
CAACCCGGGGACACGCATCCAGTGCCAGGCCCCCATTGCCCTGGGCGATGCCCGTTCGATTCATGGTAATAATTTACCACTAAATAAATTTAAATCCAATTGAATAAGTTAAGCATCAATTTAGTCTTTGATTATTAAACCACTTGACTTCTTCTCTTCATCTAGGATTCGATCCATGCTCGACGCCGAACAAGCCCAGCAAGCCCCCGCCCTCGTCGGCCAAGCCAAAGGCGGCTGCCTCACGCAAGACCAGATCGACTTCTACGACCGCGAGGGTTACCTCATCCTTGAGAACTACCTAACCGGAGAAGACTTGGCGGGGGTCAAGCAGGCCATGTCGCAGAAGACCGACCTCGTCATCAACGATCTGATTGAACATGGTTTGATCGACGATCCGTTGAAAGAAGCCCCGTTCGAGTCGCGGCTGGCCCAGGCGTTCCGCGGATTGACCGACCAAGACTTCCTGAAGTTCGGCCGCCACTGGCGCGACCGGCTGCCCGGCTACTTCGACCTGATGAGCAACCCCAAGATTCTTGACGCCGTCGAAAGCCTCATCGGCCCCGAGATCTTCGCTAACCCGATCTACAACGCCCGCCCCAAAGTCCCCGGCGTCGCCGCCGGCGCAGTCCCATGGCACCAGGACCGCAGCTACTGGCCCGACGCCAACAGCAACCCCGTCATCACCGTCTGGGTTCCGATCGTTGACAGCACGTACGAGAACGGCTGCCTCCACGTCCTACCCCGCACCCACCGCACCCGCGTCCTCCCGTTTCACCGCGAACAGCATACCGGCACCGCTTACCGAGAGATCAGCGAGAAGCAGATCAACTCGTTCGAGCAGCGCGTCATCGCCCTGCCGGTGCAAGCGGGCTCGGCCATCCTCTTCAACGACCGCAACATCCACATGAGTACGCCCAACAAATCCGACCACGTCCGCTGGAGCGTCGATCTGCGTTACCAACCGACCGACCAAGACCCGATGACCAACCACGGCGTCGGCTTCCTCGCCCGCAGCCACGAATTCCCTGATCAGGTCGCCAACCTCGACGACTGGTTGGCCGAACGGCCCCGCCACGACACCCAAGACTGAGAGCAAGCGACCGCCGCCGTTCAGCCGATATCATGGGGGACTCGCCCTCGTAGCTCAGCTGGATAGAGCACCGGCCTTCTAAGCCGACGGTCACAGGTTCGAATCCTGTCGAGGGTACTTCAGCCCGCCTTCACGCCGCGGTAACAAGCGGCGATGCCCATCGTCAGGCTCTTGGCCGTCACTTCCCCAAACCCCGTCGTCTGCATCGCTTCGATTAGCTCAGCCTTACCGGTGAACGTACTGACGCTGCGGGGCAAGTACTTGTAGGCCCCGCTCTTGTCGCCGGAGATCAGTGTCGCGGTCTTGGGCATCAGCCAGCCGCAGTAGAAGTTGTAGCCCAGCCGCATCAGCGAGTTCGTCGGCACGGTGAACTCCAAGACGATCAGCCGACCACCGGGGCGCAACACACGGTGGAACTCACTCAATGCTTTGAGCGGATCGGTCACGTTACGAATGCCGAAGGCGATGCTGACGATGTCAACACTGGCATCAGGCAAATCGAGATTCATCGCATCGCCGTGAACAAACTTGATGGACTGTTCGGCGTCTTCTGGGAATCCCGGCTGAGCATATGAAGTTGCGGCTTTTTGCTTGGCGATTTCAAGCATTTCTTGGGTAAAATCGATACCAAACACAACCGGGCTTGCCCCCTGTGTTTGACGACTTAATTCGTCCGCAAACGCGATGGTGAGATCACCTGTACCACAAGCCACATCCACGATTTCATCGAACGGCTGGACTTGAGCCAATCGCACAGCGGCCTTCCGCCACGCCTGGTCGCGACGGAACGAGTGCACCCGGTTGTTCAGGTCATAGCTGGGCGCGATCGCGGCGAACATCTGCTCGACGCGCTTAGCTTTTTCGGGGTCGCCGTGCGGATCACTCAACCGGGAATCGGTCCAAGCGGGTTCGGTGGGTTTGGGATCGGCAGGCAAAGTATCAGTCGTCAAGGGATCGCTCGTTGAAACGTAATGCTGGGCTCAGTGCACGTGATCCTGGCCGCCGCACTCGACCGCGGCAAGGTATCCTTGGAGTTTAGGCCCGATCTCGGCGGCTTTGGGAGCGGGCAGCTTCTTGAGCTCGTCCAGCACGTTGCGTTTGAACGACGCCTCGCCAAAGCGGTATTGATCGGATTGGCCGTAGGCGTCGTTTGCCCCGACGGACCGCCCTGCCCCCGGATACTGCTCGGCGATCAGTTTGTTCAGCCGATCGATCCGGGTTTGGGGCAAGGGGTGGGTGGAGAAAAACTCCGCCCCGCCGCCGTCGCCCTGGGCCTGCTTGAGGATCTCCATCACCTGGACCTGACCGTAGGGGTTATAGCCCAGACGCGTCATGTAGCGGACGCCGAGCATGTCGGACTCGCTCTCCTGGTCCCGGCCGAATTTCAAGAGATACACGCCCCCGCCGACGCTCGCTCCAACACCGAGCACCCGCAGCGTATCGTCATCCGTCACTTCACCCGCCACAGCCGTGCCGATGGCGATGCCCTGGATGATCAGCGCCTGGCTCATGCGGGAGTTGACGTGCTGGGCGGTGACGTGGCCGACCTCGTGGCCGAGCACACCCGCTAGCTGGGCCTCGTTGGTCATGCGTTCGAGCAGGCCGCGTGACATAAAGACCTTGCCGCCGGGCAGTGCGAAGGCGTTGATCTGGTCCGAGTCGAGGACGTTGAAATTCCAAGGGAGGTGCGGGCGTTCACTCACCGCGGCGAGTTCGTGGCCGAGCTTGGAGACGTAATCGTTAAGTACCTGCGACTGGACCAGCCCGCCGTTCTCTTCGATGAACTGCGGCTCGGCGTCGGTACCAATCGCGATTTCTTTCTCTTCGCTGATCAGGTTGAGGCTGGATTTCCCAGTTGCCGGGTTGGTCACACACCCCGTTGAGGACCCCAGAACCCCCAGCCCCAGCACTGCTGCGGCGGCCAGCGTTTTCAATCCTTTGAAAAACATCATCGTCTAAGCCTTTCGGAAATCAGTCTTAAGCCCCGAGCCACACTCATCGTAAAGGATTGCTCCCCCATCGGAGGCCAAAACCGCAATTCATTTGCCCCAAGCCCCATCGTATTGGTGATTTCTCTGCCCGCCGATAACCGGATTTGCTTTCGATCTCCCGGGTGTGCCTGCTCGCAAATCCGTTATTGGACGTCCCGACGCCACAAATACACTTTGAAAAACAATGACTTATGGCGTTTATTCGCTATACGGACCCTTCCGGAGCCCCTCGGAGAACGCGGTGGAGCGTGGTTCACTCGATTCACGATGAACAGTGTGCCAGTGAGGCCGGGCAGGAGCCCGAGCCTGCGAGTGAAGGACAACTCGCCGAGACAGCCTGAACGAGGCGACCACAAGGGATGTGGAAGCTCGACACACCCATACTCGCCGAACCTTCCACGGCGACGGAGCCCAGATCGATGCCCAGCCAACGTAACGCCCTCCTCGAACGCTTCTTCACCGCCATGATCTCCGGCGACCGAAGCACCGCCCGCGAGATCATGGACGAGGTCTTCGAAGCCGACGTCCCCGCCGAGCGGATCGCCAGCAACCTGATCTGGCCGACGCTCAACCAGATCCAGAACATGCGTCGTGCCGACCAGCTCAGCTCGCTGGCCTACCACTACGCCACCCGCCTGATGCGGTCCATCACCGATCAGCTACAGATGCGTTACCAGCAGCACGCCCGCCGCGACCAAACCGTCCTGGTCATGTCCGGCCCCGAAGAATCCGAAGAGCTCACCGGCCAACTCGCCGCCGACCTCCTCGAAGCCGACGGCTACAACGTCTACTACTGCGGCGGCGGCGTGAGCAACGACGAGATCACCGAGCAGATCGCCAACCTCCAGGCCGACAAGCTCGTGGTCTTCGGCAGCATCCCCGCGACCGTGCCCGAGACCCGCCTGCTCATCGACCGCCTGCACGAGATGGGCGTCTGCCCGCAGCTGCAGATCATCGTCGGCGGCGGGGTCTTCAACCGGGCCGACGGCCTGGCCGAGGAGATCGGCGCGGACCTCTGGGCGAACGACCCGATCGAGCT
>JBCCWB010000287.1:0-4125 GCA_039194345.1 Planctomycetota bacterium | reverse complement strand
GGCCGACGCCTCGGTGCCGAGCAGGTGATCCACGTCAAGATCAACTCTGCACGATTCCACGTCTTCGATACGTTGAACCGCCCCGAAGCTTCAATCGAAGTAAAAGTGATTGACGTGGTCGAAAGCAAGCGTGCATGGCCCGAGTCACCGGCACTTCCCGACCCCGAAAATACCCCGCCGGGGCATATGATTTTCATCAAAGATAACTACGAATCGCGTGACAGCCGATACGTAGGCGACTCCACACCGGACGACCTAGCGCGGCGTCTTGCCGACGACGCAGGCCTGAAAGTGGCCCGGCTTTTTTATAAATGGCAAAGAGATGCACCGGGTTCATCGCTTTGACCAACCGTTCTTCTCCACTGCACCTGATCGATCAGGCTTCGCCGCAAGCCCACCCGACCGTCCTAGCCCTAATCGCGAGTCGACATGAGCCTGCATTGCTCCTGGGTAATCAACAACTCCGTCACGCAGCTGAAGTATCAGGTTTGATTGATGCCACGTGTTTGCGGGTCCCCTCTGGCTCGGCACTCTGGGGGCTACCGGTACTACGTAAGGCACTTCGCCAAGTCGACGCCGCACGTGAGTTGCATGTTTGGTCACTTGGCTGTCTTACGGCACTTAAACGTCTGGGGCGTACGAGTTGCACCGTCATGCATCTGCTCACCTCACCGACTCCTCGACAGCTAAATCGGATGAGGAGCCTCGACCGATCCACGCTTCGCTGGCTCGTACCGGGAAATTTACTGCGTGAACAGCTAATCACCCATGGTTTCACCCCCGAGCGCGTCGGCCTCCAAACACTGCCTACGATGGAACAAGCCAAGTCGATGCTACAACACGACCGCTCTTCGCTGCGGGAACGCTGGGAGGTAGACGACCAGATGCCGGTCGTAGCGCTGCTGAGCGATCCCCCGACCGCGGCTCCCGCGCCATCCATGATGACCGGCCTCAACCTCGTCAGCCTCGCAGCCGACCGCCCGTTGCGATTGCTCGTTCACCCCGAACAATTCGGCCGGTCGCGCACTCAGACGCTGCTGGATCGTTACGGCGAACCCGACCGCTTTATCCAGGACACGCAGATCGCCACACCCTGGGCGGTGCTTCGTGGCTGCGACGCCGTGATGCTCAGCGACCAGCCCGCCCCGCTCAGCGTCCGCTACGCCTTGGCGGCCGGACTGCCGGTCGTCGCACCCGACCTGCCCCTTCACCGGGAATCGCTGGACAAAGCACCCGAGGAACAGGTCCACTACGCCTTGAGCTCCGAACCCAAGCGCATGGCCGACCGGCTGCAACACCGGGCGCTGGGCCTACCCACCCAGCGGCTGCAGTACAGCTCAGCCGTTGCGGGCTAAACTTCCATATCAACGAGTCCGCCTTACATTCCGCCCCCGCTCCGACTTCATCACGATCTGAGCTCCCACCTGATTTGCTTTGCGAGCGGTGCGGCTACGGCTTGTTTGGCCTACCCGCCGATTCGGCTTGCCCGGAGTGCGGGCAAACCATCGCAGAGTCGCTACCTGAGCACCGCACCGGTCCGGCGTGGCAGAACACACTCGCCCCAGCAAGTTGGCTGAACACCGCGTGGTCGATTTTCGCTCGTCCAGGCAAGACCTATCGCCATATGCGCTTAAACGGCCCCGCGATGCCCGCCCGGCTGTTCCTGCTCAGCATGGCGGTGCTCGTGGGCATGGGCTGGGGCGTGTTCTGCCTGCTGGTGGTTGGCTACAGCGGCTTGATGTCGTGGGGGGCCGGGATGGTGGCAGCCAAGACGGTGCTGATCATGACCTACATCGAGACCATTGGGGTTACGTTTTTCAGCGGGCGCCGGGGTTGGCGGGTGCCATTTAGCCTCGCCGAGCGGGTCACCTGTTACGCCTCGGTGGGCTGGCTGGTCGCCGCGGTCGTGCTGGCCCCACTTTTGTTTTGGTACGAGGCGGGCGGCTTTGAGCGGTCGGTGGTCAAGATTGTGGGGCACTGGGAGCCCGAATACCGCTGGTTTCTCGCGGCCCTGGGATTCGGGGCGGCGGTTCTGTTTTTCGAGACCCGTGTTTGGTCCGGCGTCCGCCAGGTCCGTTTCGGGAACCGCCCCTCTGAGCCCAATCAGGCTTGACGCTTTCGCCCGAACACGGCTAACATATTACATGTATATCCCCATGCCTCAGGGCATGATCAACCCGGCACGTTTCCGGGCCGGAAAGTCTCGCAGAATCGCCCGATCTTCCGTTTCGACTTGCACTTACGCATCCAAACGGCACCCCGCGTCAACAACAACGCGGCACGGGAAACACACTCGCCTCCATGTCGTACCTTGAACTCCTACTCCGTTGGCTGATCAACCGGCTGCTCCCCCAGGCCGACGACGGTTTCCCCGTCATCGCCCCTGTCGAAGCCCTTGGTTTACGCTGGCGCCCCGCTCCCGCGGCGTGCCTTGCCGTGGTCAGCCAAGACGCCCGCTGGGCCAAGTTCAACCGACCCCCCAAGCGTTGCCGCGCGCACCGCTGAGTCTGTTTTGCCTCGCTGATCGTTCGCCGACCGAAGACCGCCCCGCCCCGGAACCACGTGCCTTAACCCCGGCCGACCCGACGTCCCCCGTCGCCCTCGGCCGCCCGGAAAGGGGCAATCGTGATCCACTCCCAACTCCTGACACCTCCGCTCGCTGCGGTTTCTTTCCCCGTCACTCTCGGTAACGCCGGCTTGGCTATCGGCATGCTTCTGCTGGGCCTGATCCTGGGCGGCGTGGCGGCCTTTGTGGTGCTCAAGCTCGTCGCGGGCAATGCCCTGGGTGCCGCCAAGCGCGAAGCCGATGACCTTCTGTCCAAAGCCAAGGCCGAGGGCGAAACCCTCGCCAAGCAAATCGAACTCGACGCCCGGAACGAACAAGCCAAGCGGCGTGAAACCTTCGAAAAGGAAACCGACTCCGCCCGCAACGAACTCAACGAAAAAGAACGTCGGCTGACCAAGCGGGAAGACAACCTCGACAAGAAGCTCGACACGCTGACCACCAAGGAAAAATATCTCACAGAGATGGACAGCGACGTCAAGAAGGCCCAGGCCGCGATCGACGGCAAGCTCGCCGAAGCCGAGGCCCTGGTCACCGAGCGCCAAAAAGCCAACGCTCAGCACCAGGAAAATCTCAAGAACGATCTGCTCCGCATCGCCCACCTCTCCGAGGAAGATGCCAAGCGTGAAGCCATGACCGTGCTCGAGCAACAGCTCACCCACGAGTCCGGCGAGCTCATCAAGCAAGTCACCGAACGCACCGAGCACGAAGCCAAGGAGATCGCCCAGAAGATCACCCTCACCGCGATCCAGCGCTACGCCAGCGAGCACAGCTCCGAATCGACCAGCAACTCCGTCGCGGTGGAAGACGACGCGATGAAGGGCCGGGTCATCGGCCGTGAGGGCCGCAACATCCGCGCGTTCGAGGCCGCCACCGGCGTCGATGTCGTGGTCGACGACACGCCCGGCGTCGTCATCGTGTCCTGCTTCGACCCCGTCCGCCGGGCCGCCGCCGCCGAGACGCTGCGTCGCCTGCTCGAAGACGGCCGGATCCACCCCGCCCGCATCGAAGAACTCTCCAAGCAGGTCCTCGAAGAGTTCGAGAAGAAGATCGTGAAGTTCGGCCGAGACGCCTGCGAAGAGGCCCACATCCATGGCCTGCACCCCAAGATCTCCGAGATGATGGGCAAGCTGCACTACCGCACGTCCTACGGCCAGAACATCCTCCGCCACTCCCACGAGGTCGCCTACCTCTGCCAGGTCATCGCCGATGAACTCGGCCTCGACGGCGAACTCGCCCGCCGCTGCGGCTTCCTGCACGACATCGGCAAGGCCATGGACCACGAGATCGAGGGCGGCCACCCCAAGATCGGGGCCGACTTCTGCCGCAAGTACGGCGAGAACGAAGCCGTGCTCAACGCCATTGCCGGCCACCACCACGACATCCCTTCGACCACGCCCTACACCCCGATCGTCATGGCCGCCGACGCCATCAGCGGCGCTCGCACCGGCGCCCGCCGCGAATCGCTGGAGAAGTATGTCAAACGGTTGCAGGACCTGGAGCAGATCGCCCGGGACCAGAGCGGCGTCCGTGAAGCGTTCGCCATCCAGGCCGGCCGCGAG
>JBCCWB010000286.1:0-4196 GCA_039194345.1 Planctomycetota bacterium | reverse complement strand
CTTGACAATCTAGACCACGTATCTGAGGGTACTAGAAATAGATAGATTTTTAGCTACTTCTTCGATTTACTTGTAAGGGCATGAAGCAACTCCGCTGGATAGCTGCGATTTCCTTGGGAACTGCTGTGCTGTTCTTTGCCGTTTGGTTGCTCACACGCCCTACAAATGAAGAACGCACTTATTCTGCGTTTGACCAAGCACTTCACATCATCCTGACAGATTCACGCTTCAAATCGACTCGCGAGTTTTATGGCCCTACCCAACCACAGATTATCTACTACCCCGAAGATTCATTTCTATCAGGCTACGTACCAAGTGTCGATGGTTTAATTTTTCATTCTACAGACTTAACCCATCCACCAAACCCTCATTCACCGCGTCGCCTAACCGTTGGCTCATCTGGCAGCGGCGTAACTCAACCCGGCTGGGATCAGTTATCCACCTATTGGAGCAGTACCGGCGAAGCGGACAACGAATTCCTCATAACCATTTGGAATTCAGGAGGTTCCGGCCCCGACGGCATCCACCGGAGCGGTCGCTGTTATGCAACTTTTCGTTTTTCCGACGGCTTATGGTCGCGGAAGGTCAAGCTATGGATGACGAGAAGCTAATTATCTTTCACGCCGCGTCGCGGAGATCACGCGTGATGGATTGGAGCAGAGATGCGGCTTCTTCGTGACCGGGTTCGATACGGAGGACTTGTGCCAAGGCCGCAGCAGCGTCGTCGAGAAGGCCCATGGTTTGCAGGGAGCGTCCGAGCATGAAGAGCGCGGGCACCAAATACGGCTGTAGACGAAGCGCCGCACGGTAGCATTCGGTCGCCTCGGCGTGGCGGTCGCCCGCAGCGCAGGAGACGCCGAGGTTGAACCACCAGATCGGTTGCGATTCATCGAGCTCGATCGACCGACGCAAGAGCGACAACGCATCAAATACGTGTCCGCCGCGGTGGGCGGCGAGGCCCAGCAGATGGACCGCGGTCGGGTGGTTGGGATCGATACGCAGGACCTGCCGACAGAGTCGCTCGGCCTTGCGCCACTTCTTGGCTTTCAATGCCCGGGCCGCCTCGAACAAGACCCCGTCGCCAGCGCTGCGCACGGCGAGGGGGACGATGGTCGGGGCGGTGAAGGGTTCGGACATGGGTGACCCCAAAGGGGCCCCGGGTCATGGGCCCGGGGCTAGATCTATCCGAGCAGCGAGAGCACGTTCTGGGCGTTGCTGTTGGCGATGCCCAGGGTCGAGGTGCCGGCCTGCTGCAGGATCTGAGCCCGCGTCAGCTCAGCGGTTTGCTGGGCGAAGTCGGTGTCACGGATCGTGCTCTCCGAAGCGGTGAGGTTTTCGAGGGTGATCCCCGTAGCTCGGACCGCGGTCTGGAGCGTGTTGCGTTCAAATGCACCGAGTCTGCCGCGGAGTTGGGCGATCTGATCAATCGATTTGTCGATGATCTCCGAGGCCTCCCGGGTCTTGCCCGCGACAAGAGAGTTATCGCCGCCGGTGGAGATCGAGTTGAGGAAGCCGCTGGCGGTGTCCCCGAGGTTGCTGGCCGCAACGGACTGGATGCCGAAACCGACCTGCTGGAGGGAGTTGACCTGCGGGCCGATCTGGAAGTTGGCCCCACCTCCGGTCACGGTGAAGCTGTACGTCGAGCCGGCGACTTGGGCGGCGCCGGAGGTCAGCGTCAGGCCGAGGTTGATCGTGTTGGTGTTGAGCGTGATGTCCAGGCCGTCGCCGAGGGCGAGGTTGCCGTTGACCAGCGACAGGACATCTCCGCCTTCGTCGCGGTTGATCTGGTTGCCGCCTTGAGCATCGAAGGTGTCGAAGAAGTCGCCGTCGTCAAGCTTACGGACCGAGACAAACGACTTGCTGCCGTAGCCCTCGGATTCGAAGAGCAGGCCGGAGGTCTGGTTGGTGGCCGAAGCGAGGCGTGCGGTGACGCCGGTGGCGTCGCGGACGTTGTTGACCGCCGCGGCGACCGCCGAGAGCGCGGTGCCGGAAGCGAAGTTGAATACTTGCACACCACGGCTGCCTTGCAGTTCGAAGCTGACGCTGGAGAGCAGAGCCCCGGGAGCACCGGTGGTGTTGCCCGAAAGGAAGAGCGTGCCTTTCTCGGCGGAGTTGATCACCTCGACCTGGACGTTGATGTTGTCATCGAGGCCGAAGTTGGCCCCAAAGACGTTGACGTCGCTGATCTGGCTGGTGACCACGCCCGAGTCGAGGTAGTCGAGGCTGCCGTTGAGCAGCTTGAGCCCAGCAAAGCTGGTGGTGTTGCTGATGCGGGTGATGGATTCGACGGCCGAGTCAATCTCGAGCTGGTTGGCCTCGATCTCTTCGGGGCTGAAGGCACCGGTGTTGGCCGCTTCGATGGTCAACGCCTTGATCTGCGTGAGCAGCGTGCTGATCTCTTGCAACGCACCTTCAGTGGTGGCGATCACGTTTGTGGCCCGCTCGGCGTTGTCGATGGCCTGCGTGGCACCCTGGATCTCGCTGCGTAAACGCTCGGAGACGATCAGGCCTGCGGGATCATCGGCACCGCGGTTGATCTGCAACCCGGTGCTCAGCCGTTGCAGGCTGGTTTCCAGGTCGCGGTTGGTCCGCGCGAGGTTGTTCTGAGCGATGAGCGAAGAGACGTTGGTATTAATCCGAGACATCGACAATCCTCCTTGATTGTCTACCGGGTTGGTATCATCGCCGGTTTGGCGTGACGACCGTGGGCTGCACTTCCCTGTTGCCCTGACCCGTGAGGGTGAGTTTGTGCTGATCCGTTTCCGAAATACTCCAGGCCTGGCCATGGGTCCCGCAACGTGCGGGGCGGCTCAAGGGGCGAGCCGAACTTTTAGTGGGCGAGGCCGAGTGTTTGTTCACGCGGGGCGTTGTTTGCGTTTGATGTGTTGGTCCAAGCCATTGATGTCGTCGAGTTGGACGTTGGCGGCTTCCGCGTTTTCGCGTTGGATCGCTTCGTAGACTTCTTTGCGGTGGAATTGGATGGTCCGCGGGGCGTTGATCCCCAAGCGGACCTTGTCGCCGCGGATGTCGACGACGGTGATCTCCACCTCGTCGCCGATCATGATCGTTTCGTCGCGTTGCCGGGATAGCACCAGCATAGGGGTTGGCTCCTTCCGTGGGCCGTGACGCGACACGTCCGTGTGTCGCGGGGGAGGGTTGATTCAAGAGTCGGGATGTAACGTTCAGGGTGTCCATGACTTCAAAACGTTGTTTTCAATCCGAGGAGTGCTGCGTGCAGACTCCCGTCAATATTGGCTTCAGGCGGACATCGCCGCGGGAGCGTCTTGGTGGAGCTCGATCAACGGCACCCGGGTGGTAAACCGGCGGTCGCTGAGCACAAGCTGTTCGCCACATCGACTGGCCACGTTGATCACCAGCGGGCCCTGCAGGTTGCCGGTGAGTACGTTGCCACGCTTGTTGACGATGACGAAGACCTGGGCCTCGTCGATCGAGCTCAGGCCCAAGCCGAGCATCTGCTCGGGGTGGATCGGCACCTTGTAAGTCGAGACGAACAAGGTCGGATCGGTGACCACGAAAGCCAGCTCGGGGAGATCGATCGATTGGAGCCACCAGAAATTGCTTTCCTCGTTGGGGCGTGTCTGATCACCCGACTCGATCAGCACATAGTCCTGGTACTTGGGGAAGCCCAGCAACCCTTTGGGGAAGTTGAGCACCCGGGTGTCCTCGACTTGCACTTCTCCGAAACGTGTGGTCTGAATCTTCATCGTCTGGGGTCCTTCACGGCTGGCGTCCTGCTTCAATATTTCCCGCGTAGCTTGGATCTTCCTTGTGTTTTGTTCGATCCGGTTTGCGGTCGCGGCGTCCTGCCGCTTTAGTTTCTGCGATCGTTTCGGTTAGCCGTGGCACCGAACCACCGCGCATGTTTTGCGCCACTAGCGCAAGAAATCCAAGAGTGAAAGTTGCTGTATTTGCGCACTGGTCTGAAGAGACGCCTGTAGTTGCAGTTGCAACTGCTGGTATCGGGAGATGACCTCGGTCAAATCCGCGTCTTTCAGGTTGGAGAGCACGCTTTGTTCCTGCAAGGCTTGATCCTCGTTGCGTAAACGGGTCTCTTCGAGGCGTTGGGCCTGCACGCCGACGATGGCGCGGGCACTGACGACGGAATCGATGTCGTCTTCTAATTGAGTAGAAGCAAGTGTGATGCCAGACTCGTCATTATTTTTCAAAGAATCGCG
>JBCCWB010000285.1:0-4261 GCA_039194345.1 Planctomycetota bacterium | reverse complement strand
GCAGGGGCAGCGATCGCGGTGGCGATGCTCGAAGCGTGGCGGCATCTGTTTGCGTTGGCGGCAAGGGCCGATGGCCCCGCGGTGGCTCAGCGTTGCCGGGCGACGTGGAAGCGTTACCTCGTCGGCGTGGGGGTGATCGTCGGGCTCGCGGTGGCGACCAACCTGGTGGAATGGATGGATTGGAAATTGCCCGGGCAGTTGTACGAATGGACCGCGTTGATCCTGGTGGGCATCGTGCTGGCGGTGGTGCTGTGGATCTGGTGGGCCACGGTCCGGCTGACGCGGGACTTCCGACGGCTGCTTTTGAAACGCGCGTCGGATTAAACCTGTACGTCGGGTGCGGGCGGGGTTTACACTGAAGTCATGAGCGATGATTCCGTGTTTTCGGGCGGCGAGGGGTTGGCGGGCGGACTTATACCCGCGGGGGTTCGGGGCGCTCGGACAGATGAGCAGGGCCGGATCGCGGTAGACCTGGAGTGCATCGGCTGCCA
Organism: Planctomycetota bacterium; assembly: GCA_039194345.1. Lineage (GTDB taxonomy): Bacteria > Planctomycetota > Phycisphaerae > Phycisphaerales > Phycisphaeraceae > Algisphaera. The sequence goes on along the minus strand of JBCCWB010000285.1, from coordinate 3,770 downwards.
GTACAACCTGAGGATGTGTGACGCGGATGGGCGTTGCCCGGAGTGCGGCTTGGCGGTCGGGCGATCGGCGGTGGGGCGGTACCTGTGTTACCACGAGCCGAAGTGGGTGCAATGCTTGGCTTGGGGGATGAACCGGTTTGCGGTGGCGTTGTTGGTGATGGTGGTTTGGGTCGGCATGGGTTTGTTCGTTGAGTTTTTCATTGACCATGAAGATGCACCAGCTTTTGTTGAGCTCATCCTTTTATTTTTTGCCGCAGCGCTTCCATGTGTGGCGGTTAGTTTTGTGGTGGTCGGCCTTGCGCGTGCGACTTGGCCAAACCCCACACGTATTAGCCGTGAAAAAATGTTGAGCAGGCGGCGATTGGTGCGAGTGATGGCGTCTTTGTGTTTTTTGACTGTGGTGTTGGCAATTATCTCGATCCCGACTCATGCGGGAGATTTTGGTGGTATTCTTGAGCCCGACCTTATGTGGCGCGTAGCGGGTGTTTTTTCAATTGTCCTGCTTTGTGCCTTTCTGGCTTATGCGTATCAACTCGCAGGTATGATTCCCCGCCGTTGGTTGGCAAGATGGACACTTATGGTAATGGCGCTGATTGGAATCGTAGGTTTCATACTTCTATTCCTGTCATACAACTGGCTTAATTGGTACGACGTTGCCGTGGGTTGGTATGAAAAGATATGGCCGACGTACACTGGATCGGGCATCTATGCCAATATGGGGTGGGGGTGGTCACCCGGAGATCCGTACTACTTCCACGACGAATTTCAGTATTTCATTAATCGGGTACAGGGCTGGTTGGCGTGGGGGTTGGCTGCGAGTGTGCTGGGGATCGTGCCGTTGTTTTTTGTGTATTGGCATGCGTTGCACAAGGAAGCGAAGAAGGCGAAGGCGACTTGGGCGGCTTCGCCTTGGGTGGGGAAGGGGGATGTGGTTGATGAGGGGCATGCGGGCTGAAGCCCGCACGCCGGGGGCGGAAGGTTTACGGGGCGTAGACGGCGCGGGGGGTTTCTTTGTCGCCGAGGAAGGTGAAGGCGGGGGCGTAGCCCAGTGCGCCGAGTGCTTGGCGGGTGGGGCCGTCGGTGGGTTCGGTGATGACGATGGGTCGCTCGGCCCACGGGGCGTCGATCGGGAACGCCTCGGCAAAAGACTCGGCGTTGAAGGTGGGGATCGCGCGTTGCAGGTGGATAAGCAGGGGCTCTTCGTCGTCGATGATTGGCTGGGTGGCGACCTCGGGCTGCACGTACACCAGCTCTCGCCCCGCGGCGAGGGTGAGCAGCTGCTGAGCGTTGTCACGCGTGGGGTCGTCCGCGGCGGAACGCACGGCGTAGGCGTGGTTGGCGGTGGCGGTAATCACAGACATCCACGCGGCGAGGAAGAGAACGCCGGGCAAGAGGCGGTGGGTCCGCAGGTAATGCTCGGCCGGGAAAGCCAATGCCAGTAATACCACAGCCAAGGCGATCGCAATGGGCGCAGACAACGTGGCCAAGTTGAGGTCGTTGAGCCACCCCTTCTCCATCAGCCAGGGCTGCAACGCCAGCAACACGGGGAACGCGATCGCACCCACAACCGCCACGGCACCGACCGGACGTTGCAAGATCCAAGCGCCGGGGTCGGGCTTACCCGCCTTGGCCATGTGGAGCTGATCGCGGATGACGGTGGCACACAACAGGGCGGCGGCGGGGATCAGCGGCAGGATGTAGCGCTGCTGCTTGGCCATGGGGATCGAGAAGAAAACCAGCAGCACAGCGAACCAGGCGTAGGGCACCAGCCGTACCCGGCGTTCTCGGCCCGCCGCATTCACAAACGGGTGCAGCAGGCCCGCGACGAGCCAAGCTGACCACGGGATGACCATGAGCAGTACCAACACGTAGTACCACACGGGCTGCGCCTCGTCGCGCTGCGCTGCGTACTCCCGAGCCAGCGACGTCCGCAGCTCGGGGACGAGTTGTTCGACGGCAAAATACCACCACGCGAAGGCAGCGACACTGACTGCGGCGATCACGACCGTGCCGATGGATGTGCGGACCCACCGCTTGCCGATGAAGGCGGCCATCGCCAAGAGCGGCAGCAGCACAATGACCAGAGCCAGCGGGCCTTTGGTCAGCATCGCCGCGGCGGTGGCGATGGCTGCGGCGGCAACCCCCAGCGTGAACCGTACGGCGTGTGCAGGCTTGTCGCGGAACGGGGCGAGCGCCCATAGCGAAGCGCACAGGGCGAATGTGGCGTAGCCCAGCAGGTGGCCGTCGTAGGACGCGGTGCGTGAGGCGCGGACGATGCACCACATGGTGGCGAAGATCGCCGCGGCGAAGACGGCGAGCTTGCGGTCGCCCAGTTGCAGGCCGATGCCGTAGGTGGACGCGACGGCGAGCAGCCCGAAGCCGATGGTGACGAGGCGGCAGATCAGAATGAAGCGGTCGGCCGAGGTGGTCTCGGGGTCGTGCCCGGTGAGTTCGGCGACGCCCATGTTGACCCACAACAGCATCGGCGGCTTGGCGATGCGCGGCTTGCCGTTCCACTCGGGCAGGATCAACGCCGAGGCGTCCCCCGGCTCGCCGCGGACGCCCACGACCTTGTGCCAGGTTTCCTGGGATGAGCCGATGGAGACGTTTTCCATCACGCGTGTCACGTCGCGCTGCCCCACGCTGATGAGTAGCGCGGGCAGCGAAGCGACGAGGATCAGCACTAGCGGCCAAGCGTTGAACCACACCCCACGTTCTTCGCCAAGCAGCGGCAAGTGCGCGAGTTCGGGGCGTGGGCGTTTGGGCATGACGAGTCGGTCTCAGACGGAGTCTAACTTTGGGCGGTGGTATGGGTCAGTACGCCTTCGACCAGACGACACGTTTTTCGCTGGGTTCGCCGGTGAAGATGCACTTGCCCGGCTCGTTGGGTCCGCCGAGCAGGTCGTCGATCGCGCCGTCGTCGGGGATGCAGCGAATGGTGACCGCCAGGTCGTCCTGGATCTTCTTGGCCACTTCGACGTCGCCGTTCCAGTGGGCGAGGGCGAAGCCGCCTTTGTCGCCTTTGAAATAGTTCTCGAACTTGTCCCGGGCGTTGATGACGCGGGAGTTCTCGGCGCGGAACGTCTTGGCCCGCTCGAAGAGGGTGTTCTGGATGTGGGCGAGTGTGTCGCTGACGGTGTCCAAGAACGCTTGGCGACCGACGCCCGCTTTGTCCTTGGGCGATTGGTCACGGCGGGCCATGAACACGCTGTCGTCGGCCATGTCGCGTTGGCCGATTTCGAGGCGGATGGGCACACCCTTTTTGACCCAGCCCCAGGTCTTCTCGCCGCCGCGGATGTCGCGGTTGTCGAGCTCGACGCGGATGGGTTGGCCGTCGAAGGTGACTTGCTTGAGATCGTCAGCGAGTTTCTCGCAGTAGGCGAGCACCGCATCGGGATCGTCGGCCTTGAAGGTGATGGGCATGATGACCACGTGGGCGGGCGCGAGCTTGGGCGGCAGGATCAGGCCGTCGTCATCGGAGTGGGTCATGATGAGCCCGCCGATGAGCCGGGTGGAGACGCCCCAACTGGTGGTCCAGGCGTGGTGCTTCTGTTTGTCTTCGCCCTGGTACTCGATGCCCATGGCTTTGGAGAAGTTCTGCCCGAGGAAGTGGGACGTGCCGGCCTGTAGGGCTTTCTTGTCCTGCATCATCGCTTCGATCGACAGCGTATCGACCGCGCCGGGGACGCGTTCGTGTTCGGGCTTGGCGCCCTTGATCACGGGCATGGCCATGAAGTCCTCGGCGAAGCGGGCGTAGACCTCGTGCATCT
>JBCCWB010000284.1:0-4282 GCA_039194345.1 Planctomycetota bacterium | reverse complement strand
GTCCTCTGCGGCATGGGCGACGGCACCACCCAGCAAGGCGAGGTCTACGAAGCCATCGCCGAGGCGGTGCGTCGAAAGCTGCCCGTGTTGTTCTACATCATGGACAACGGCTACGCGATCTCGACACCGACGCACCAGAACACCTTCTTCAACCGCCCCGAAGGTGAGGCCGATTCTTTCTACGGCCTGCCCATCCACCGCTTCGACGGCCGCGACGTGTTGCCCGACATGCCGCGCATGGGGGCGCTCGTCGACCATGTTCGTCGTAGCCGCGGCCCCGCGATTGCCGTGGTCCGGGTGGATCGCCTGTCCAGCCACACCAACGCCGACGACCACCGCGTGTACCGTGCGCTGGAGATCATCGAGGAGCTGAAAAACACCGCCGACCCGCTGGCGAACTTCCGCCGATCGCTGATCGAGCGCGGGTTCGACGAAGCGGAGCTCGACGCGATCGATGCGGAGTTGGAAAAAGAGATCCGCCACGTCAGCGAGTTGTCGCGTCGCGTGGTCGATCCCGAGACGACGGTCGAGGTCAGCCGTGCGCTGCCCGCCAAACTCCAACGCGACGCCGACGAGTACACGGGCGAGCGGGCTTCAGCCCGCGGGGACCACGACACATCTGAACCCAAGTCCCTCATGATGATCGAGGCGATGCGCGAAACCCTCCGCCACCGCCTCGAAACCGACGACCGCGTCGTCCTCCTGGGCGAAGATATCGAAGACCCCAAGGGCGACGTCTTCGGCGTCACCCGCGGCCTCTCCACCGCCTTCCCCGGCCGCGTGCAGAACACCGCGCTGTCCGAGTCCACCATCATCGGCGGCGCCATCGGCCGCGCCATGGCCGGCGGACGCCCCGTCGGCTTCATCCAGTTCGCCGACTTTCTGCCCAACGGCATCAGCCAAATCATCAGCGAGCTCGGCAGCATCTACTGGCGCTCGGGCGGCGAGTTCGCATGCCCCGTCATCCTCATGGTCACCTGCGGCGCCTACCGCCCCGGCCTCGGCCCCTTCCACGCCAACACCTACGAGTCGATGCTCGCCCACATCCCCGGCGTCGACGTGGTCATGCCCTCCACCGCCGGCGACGCCGCGGGCCTGCTCAACGCCGCGTTCGAATCCAAGCGCCCGACCATCTTCCTCTACCCCAAGGTGTGTCTTAACGACCGCGCCTTGGCCACCTCTCCCGACGTCGACAAGCAGCTCGTGCCCCTCGGCAAGGCCCGCCTCGAAACCCAAGGCGACGACCTCACCCTCGTCGGCTGGGGCAGCACGATGCCCATCCTCCGCGACGTCGCCGCCGAGATCACCAAGCAAACGTCCCGCACAGTCGATCTCTTCGACCTCCGCAGCATCGACCCGTGGGACCGCCCGGGCATCGCCGCGTCGGCCGCGAAGACCGGCCGCCTGCTCGTCGTCCACGAAGACAACCTCACCGTCGGCTTCGGCGCCGAGATCGTCGCCGCCGTCACCGAAGACGTGAGCAATGCCACCCACGCCGACGCTAAGCAAAGCGAAGCGTCTGGTAAGACTCTCAAAGTCAAACGCGTCACCCGCCCCGACACCTACGTCCCCACCAACTACAAGAACCAGCTCGACATCCTCCCGAGCTTCCGCCGCACGCTCACCGCCGCCTGCGACCTCCTCAACCTCACCGTCGACTTCGGCCACGCCGACGCTGAGCTCAGCGAAGCGTCTGGTATCACCGGCGGCGGTGAGATCGAAACCATCGAAGCCCAGGGCTCCGCGCCCACCGACCAGGCCGTCACCGTCGTCCAATGGCTCTGCCAGCCCGGCGACGCCGTGACCAACGGCCAAGTCATCGCCGAGCTCGAAGCCGACAAAGCCATCTTCGAATACTCCGCCCCCTACGACGCCGTCGTCGCCGAGTTGCTGCTCCCCGAAGGCGAACAAGTCGACGTGGGCACACCGATGCTCAAGCTCGAGAAACCCGCCCTCGCCGCTGATGCGGACCTCGACGACCCGCTCTCCGCCCCTGTCGTCAAACGCCCGACCCGCGAAGACCGCGGCACCCCCAAGATCACCGACCCCCACGCCCCCCACGCCGACGCTGAGCGCAGCGAAGCGTCTGGTACCCCAGCCCACAAAACCCCCGGCGTCGCCCCCGTCCGCGTCGGCGGCCGCCAGGTCCGCGTCTACCTCTCCCCCGTCCACTACGCCGAGGGCACCGACCGCCTCACCAACGCCGACCTCATCCGCCGCTTCCCCGACTACACCAGCGACGACATCATCAAACGCACCGGCATCGAGTCGCGTCCCTACTGCTCCCACAAGCAGAACGCCCTCTCCATGGCCATCGACGCCGCCCAGAAAGCCCTCGCCGCCGAAGGCCTCACCGTCCACGACCTCACCGGCATCGTCTGCCACACCACCACGCCGCCGCTCAACACCCCGTCCATGGCCTGTATGGTGCTCAACGCCCTCGACCCCACCGGCGACGCCGAGCTCATGGTCTACGACGTCAACGCCGCCTGCTCCGGCTGGCTCTACGCCCTCGACGCCGCCCACAACACCATCCAGCACAACCCCGACTCCGCCGTCCTTGTCGTCACCACCGAATGCCTCTCCCGCGTGGTCAACCCCGACGACTTCGGCACCGCCATCCTCTTCGGCGACGCCGCCACCGCCACCATCGCCCGCGGTTCCGTCGTCGACCCCCACGCCGACGCTGAGCAAAGCGAAGCGTCTGGTATCCCAAGCGGTTCCATGATGCTCAGCCAACCCGTCCTCGCCGGCAAGGCCGACCCCGCCCACGCCATCACCGTCGGCTTCGAGGGCCGCGGCCACATCACCATGCAGGGCAAACGCGTCTTCACCGAAGCCGTCCGCGCCATGACCAAGATGACCAACCAGGCCTTCGAACGCTCCGGCGCCGCCCTCGAAGACCTCGACTGGCTCGTCCCCCACCAGGCCAACGCCCGCATCCTCGAAGCCGCCCGCATCCGCCTGAAAATCCCCCAAGAAAAAATCATCAACCTCATCGACGTCCACGGCAACACCAGCTCCTCGTCGATCCCCATCTCCATCGCCAAGTCCACCGAAAAATTCCAACCCGGCAACATCGTCGGCGTCTGCGCCTTCGGCGGCGGCTTCACCTTCGGGGCCGCGATTTTGGAAATTGTTTGACGGCCAACTTCTCGGGGTAAAATGATATGCCGAAGAAAATCCGCGAATTGATCCGCGAACTCGAAGCGGCCGGATTTCAAGACCGTGGTGGCAAAGGCAGCCACCGCAACTACACGCACCCCAACGTCAGTAAGCCCATCACGCTCTCGGGCAAACCCGGCAGCGACGCCAAGCGATACCAGGAACGAGCCGTGCAACGCGCTATCGAGGAATCCAAGCGATGAACGAATCCGCCCGCTATGCAAAGATCGTCGAATGGTCCGAAGAAGACCAGTGCTACGTCGGCAGCTCCCCCGGCCTCTTCCTCGGCGGTTGCCACGGCAACGACGAACGTGAAGTCTTCGATGAACTCTGCCGCCTCGTCGAAGAGGTCATCGAACTCTATCACCAAGACGATCGCCCACTGCCTCCGCCAACCTCAGGTCAAGACTTCGCAAATCGTATGCAAAGTGCTGCATGATGAGCGATTTACTGGCGGGATGACTTGAAGCGTGCTACTGCTTTACATGCGATGTAACTAATTTCGATGCCACCTATCTCTCGGCCCATTTGAGAGATCATCGTTGCCATCGATATCGATCCCTTTTGCTTTGGCATAACCGATTAAGAAGGCTTCGACTTCATGGAGTGTTTCCCCCTCATACAGTAAATTTTCTAGTGATTCTTTTGGGAACAAATGGGCATGGCCAACATATGGCTGCACTTCAGTATCGTAGACTCGCAACACATCGCTGAAATTCTCATCGCCTCTACAGAAATTTAAAAATAAGTTTAGTTTTTTCGAGAATCGCTTTAGGTCATCCCAAACTAGACATGTTGTGAATTCTTCTACTTTCATGAATGTTTCTTAATGTTTCTTGACCAATATTATTCGGGTATAGGGCAGGGGTGGAGTACATTAAATCTTCTTGTCTCTCCCTGTCCCGGCTAACCGGTATCAACGACACTTCGGTGCGCACAGCAATTCAGTTTCGAATCGATCGGATCAAAAATTTTTCGCGACCTATCCAGTGCCTCCGCATCGACTTGCAGAATCGGTGGTGTTTTTACGCGCACAATCGTGACACACCACCCCTTAATGGGAGAGAACTTTTCGGCACCCCGCGGCGGCGGGACGGTTGCAGGCAAGGGCCGTCTC
>JBCCWB010000283.1:0-4341 GCA_039194345.1 Planctomycetota bacterium | reverse complement strand
TTCGAGAAGGCCGCGGTGCACGTCGAGTTTTCCTCGCCGTTCTGCCCGGTGATGCGGCGGTGGCTGCTCGACGCGGCGCAGCGCCTCGACACCGACCACAACATCCACGACGGCGGCACGTACGTGTGCATGGAAGGCCCCGTCTTTTCCACCAAGGCCGAGAGCGAATGGCACCGCCAACTCGGCGGAGACCTCATCGGCATGACCGTGATGCCCGAAGCCAAGCTTGCGCGTGAAGCCGAGTTAGCGTATGCGTTGATCGGGCTGCCCACCGACTACGACTGTTGGAAACCGCACGAAGGCGACCAGCACGAACTGCTGCAAGAGATCATCGGCAATCTCAAGAAAGCCAGTGCCGCGGGCATCGCGCTGATGAAGGCGGCGTTGGCTGATCTGTCGATGCTTCGTGATCAACCCAGCCCCGCACACACCGCGTTGGGGCTGGGGATCTGGTCGGACAAGTCGCAAATTGATCCAGCGGAAATCAAACGCCTTGAGGTATTGTGGGGGCGGTACTTCGAGGGCTGACCCATGAGACAGGATATTCCGGCGGACTCCCAGAAACTCGCGCTCCGGCTGGGCTATCGGCTGCGGTGGCTTTACCTAGTGTTGGTTGTGTTTGGGTGGATTGCTTGGTTGGGTATGTACCCGGCACAAGTTTGGTGGAAAGTGTTTTTTGAATACGGCGTTAATCCTGTCCTGGAGGTAATGAATAGCGTGGTGTTTTTTTGGACTGGGGAAGACAAATGGTTATTCCATTACGACGACGGTATGGATGGGATTTGGGGGTGGCCTAGAGATTGGTCGCGGAGGTACGGCTCGCCGCTATATGCTAGATGGTTGTGGTGGGGTGCGGGTGGTATCGGATTGCCTTTAGTTCTTATGTTCTCGGTCATGGGATTTGTGGGTTTCATGCCGGTTACGATCCGGCGTTTACCCGCCAAGCGTCGAGTCGCATGGATGGCAATGCTGTTCTCAAGCTGCGTAGGTGCGATGGCGATTGGCGGTGGCGTTTTGATGGCGATGCATTATTCGGGCTTGCTCAAGATGTGGGCGGAGTGGGCCGCGGTTAACCGGACAGGGCAAAGCAATTTAATCAATTCAAACATGCCTTTGCTTCTACACTGGCCACCCGAAGTGCTTTGGGTGCTGATTGGTTCTATCTTCCCTGCAGCATTATTAATTTGGTTTGGCGTCGTGCGACGTGATCGCTATTGGCGGCTCGAACGGATTACAAGATATGTGGGGCTTGGTGCCGCAATTGTGTTCGTTGCATCCTTGATAGGGGGATTACATAACCGATGGGCATGGGGCTACAACTATTGGGCTTTGGGTATTGGTTCAAGCGTATGGCCGACGGTCTGGTTCAGCTCCTCGACGGCACTTCTCTGGGCGGTTTCATGTCGGGTGTGGTTGTTGTTCCGTTTAACGGTGTACCAAAGGCAGCGGATAGCAAGCATGATCGATTCGCCCGAGTGTTTTGCGTGTGAATACGATCTCACGGGTTCGCTGCGGGGTTGCGCGACGCGTTGCCCGGAGTGTGGGGTTGCGGTACCCGCGCAGGTGATCGAGAGGTTTGGGCAAGCGATTCTCGAAAAGGAAGCGGCGGGTATTGAGGCTACTTCGGAACAATAGCCTGGGGCTAAATGACGGAGCCGTTTTGGCGATAGGCTGAAAATGACGGCCGGAATCGTCGTCTTTGGGGTTAGTTGGGTTATGGTGTATGAGTCGAAATATTGTTGTGTTACTGAATTGAGGTGGGCCATGAAGCGAATGAGTGTCTGGTTGCTAGGAGCAGTGTTGGGATGCATGCTGAGCTGCGGCATAGTTGTCGCTCAAGACGTGGCAGAAGAAGCCGCGCTTGCGGATGTCGAGGCGTTCTATCCGCTGGCGGTGGGTAACGTTTGGATATTTGAATCCGAGGGGGGTGGGCCGGCCTCCACCGAAACGATCGTGGAGTCCCGCGAGATTGATGGGGTGACCTGGTTCCGACTCAAGGGCGGCGTGGCGGAGGACCCTGCCCAACAAGTCGAAGAAGAAAGCTGGGAACTCTGGCTGGCCAACTTGCCTGATGGGCATGCTGACGCGGACATGTTGCCGGACGAGCAGACGGGTGAAGAAGGCTTAGCCAACCAGCGGGTGTACTTCAGATTCCCCGCCAAGGAAGGCGAGACGTACAAACTTTCGGCAGATGACGACGCCCCGATGATGATGCGGGTGATCAGCACGGAAACGCGGGTGTTGACTCCGGCCGGGGCGTTCGATTGCATCGTGTATCAGGAATATATCCCCGGAGACCTGAGCTACACGTTCCGGGCGTACGTGTCGCCGGGCGTGGGTGTCGTGAAGACGGAAACGCTTCTGGACGGCGAATTGATCGTGGATGTGCTGCGTGAGTATTCGCTGGCACTACCGCGTGAAGAGTAGATGCTTAGGCTGCTGGAGGCCGAGACTTTTCACTCCGGTGTTTATTCTGGTTGGCTGTCTTCGTTGGAATCGTCTTCGTTCTGGTCTTCTTCAGGTTCAGGCGGTGGTGGCGGCTGTTGAGCCTCCCGCCGCTTCTCGTCGGCGAGCTCTTTGCGGTTGATCTCGACTTCGCGGGGGAAGTCGAAGGCGAGGCGGACTTTGTCGCCGTGGATGTCCACGACGCGGATCCGGCCTAGGGGGGCGTTGGGGTCGCCTAAGACGACTTCTTCTCCGATACGGCGGGTGAGCGCGAGCATGACTGGACCTCCTGTCCCCGAGCACGTTCCGACGCGTGCCACGTGGGGTTACGAAACAATCACCCGCGGCATGAGGCTCCGTTGGGCGTAATCAAAGTTGGCGGCCGTGTCTCCGAGAGGTCTTCCTTCTCCCGGGGCCCTCACACCACGTGGCGGAGGTTGGCCGTGCGGTTAGTTGGGGGTCAGTCCACCTGCTCGACGGCGGTGATCTGGGGGATCCGCTCACGGATATTGCGTTCAATACCCATTTGCAGGGTCATACTGCTGGAGGGGCAGCCGATGCATGCGCCGTGGAAGCGGATACGGGCGACGCCTTTGTTGGTCACCTCCACCAGTTCGACATCTCCGCCGTCGGATTGCACAGCCGGGCGGATGCGTTCGATGACGCCCTGCACCTGTTCGGCCAGTGGCAGGGTGGTATCGACGTCTGAGTCGTTGTATTGCGGGAGGGATTGGCTCATAGGTTTTACAGCACCGGAGAAATTAGCCGAGACTTATTTATTAGCGTATCGGAGGGCATCATATGCCCGTAAGCCGCTTAAAACAACGACGGGGCAGCGTTCTTAGTGATCGATGGGGTTATCCGGCTTTATTACCGCATTCTTCTGGGTGCTTTGCGTCAGGTCCATTGTAAGGCTGGGCTTACAGATTCCAGGGTTAGGCGGCCAAGGAATCTGGCTTGGGTTACACGTTGAAGGCGATGTCTCGTCCAGCGTGGCGGTTCGATTGCGTAAATATCTTTAAGGAAGTGGTTTGCTGCTGTTTTTGGTTAGACGAATGGATGGGTTACGCTGAACCGAGCGGCTGCGGCGGATTCGGACCCGGTGGGGGCGGGTTGATACAGAATTTCGTTCACGGGCACGGGCCGTGGGTTTGACTTGCCGGCCGGATCTTGTTACTTTTTTCCGACGATTTGGCTTCGGCTGAGTTGCTAGTGAGTTTGACCGTCCATTAATGGGGCGCGTGTTGGTAACAAAACCGACTCGACGCCCCTTGTTAATCGGGGGCAAACCGCTACATTGCTCAGCCCGCGATCCCGAGGATCGCCGCTAAATAGGGCGTTTCACCGCAATGTGGAGCGTCGGCTCAACTAGTTTGGGCCTGACAACCGAATAGATTTTTTGGCTGTTTTTCCCGCATATCTGCTGCGGCCGTTCCTAATAATGAACGAGATAAACAGCCGGGCATGCCGCCCTAGCTCAGTTGGTAGAGCGCACCCTTGGTAAGGGTGAGGTCGTGGGTTCAAGTCCCATGGGTGGCTTTTTTCGGAGCGATTGCCCTGAATCTGGACTCAATTTTTGATTTAGGATTTTTGATTGCACAAGACAAAAATGATGGACGGTTGGCGGTGTAGCCAAATCAAAAATCATCAATCAAAGATCAAAAATGAACGCGTGGTCACCGACCACTGAACCACGGAGAGTTTTTCAAATGGCTAAAGGTGTATTCGAACGGACCAAACCGCACTGCAACGTCGGCACGATCGGCCACGTTGACCACGGCAAAACCACGCTGACCGCGGCCATCACCGCCGTGCAAGGCGCCAAGGGCCTGGCCGACCACATCTCGTACGACGACGTCGCCAAGGCCTCGGCCTCGGACGGCCGCCGCGACGCGA
>JBCCWB010000282.1:0-4379 GCA_039194345.1 Planctomycetota bacterium | reverse complement strand
TGCTGGTCATCATGGCCGACGATCTGGGCTACGGCGACCTGGGGTTCACCGGGGCTCCCGACATCAACACACCACGCCTCGATGCCCTCGCGGCCAACGGTGTGGAGTTCACCAACGGCTACGTCACCCACCCCTACTGCGGCCCGTCACGCTGCGGCTTCATCACCGGGCGATACCAAGCCCGCTTCGGGGTGGATGTAAACTTCCCTAACTCGCCTTTCGACCGCCACATCGGCCTGCCCACTACCGAAACCACCTTCGCCACGCGTCTACAAAAAGCTGGCTACCACACCGGGCTCATTGGCAAATGGCACCTGGGCACCGCCGCCCACTTCCACCCCAACCGGCGCGGCTTCGACTACTTCTACGGCTTCCTCCACGGCGGCCACGACTACTTCCCCGAGGACGTCACCGAGGTCTACGAACTGCTCAAGCCCGACGGCACGACCAATCACCTGGCGGGCAACGACTACAAGAAGGCCATCCACCGCAACGACCAGGTCGCCAGCTTCGACCAATACCTGACCACCGCACTCAGCCGCGATGCCGCCAAATTCGTGAAGGACAGCGAGAAGCCGTTCTGCCTGTTCCTGTCCTACAACGCGCCGCACAGCCCGCTGCAAGCGCCCAAGGAATTGATCGAGAAGTACAACCACATCGAACACCCCAAACGCCGGGTCTACGCCGCGATGATCGACTCGATGGACTCGGGCATCGGGATGGTGGTGGACGCCCTCCAACAAGCGGGCAAGCTCGACAACACGCTGATCTTTTTCCTGTCTGACAACGGCGGCGTCACGCCGATGTTCCCCTGGTCGCCCAACGCGGACTGGCCACGCAACGATCCGTACCGCGGCGGTAAGGTTGCGCTACTTGAAGGTGGTATCCATGTGCCCTTCATTGCCCACTGGCCCAAGGGCCTGCCCGCGGGCCAGACCTACGACGCGCCGGTGATCTCGCTCGACATCGCTGCGACGTTTGTCGCGCTGGGCGAGGGGGATACTTCAGGCAAGCCGATGGACGGCGTAAACCTCGTGCCGTTCGTCACCGGCGAGGCCGAGGGTGTCCCGCACGAAGCCTTGTTCTGGCGGAAGTACAACGGTCAGCAGTGGGCCATCCGCACCCCCACCGCGAAGTATTTGATGCCCACGCTCGGGCCACGCCCCGAGCTGTATCTGATCGATAGCGACCCATACGAAACCATCGACGTCCGCGAAAACCAACCCGAACTGCGGGCCGAGCTCGCAGACATGTGGAATGCCTGGAACGCCGAGAACCAGCCCGCGGTTTATCCGGAAGCCCACGAGTACCAGAAGATTCGGATACAGATGTTCGAGGACCTTAACCAACGGCTACGCAAAGAGGCCGAAGCAAAACATCCTAAAGCAATCGACTGATTCGGATAAACACGCTCGTTGAAAACAAAGCCCGCGGATAACGCTCATCCGCAGGCTTTGCTTTCATGATGTAGGCGATTCGCTTTATAGCTCGCGCACCCAGATGTTGCGGTAGCGAACGATCTGTCCGTGGTTCTGTAAGAAGAACGGCCGCTTGGCTTCATGGGGCTCGTAGGGGAACGCTTGTTTGTGACGGGTCGGGCCGAAGAGCTCGGTGTGGTTCTGCACGAGAACACCGTTGTGGAACACCGTGACGTAGGCCGGGCTTTTCAGTTCGCCGTCTTCGAAGACCGGGGCTTTGAAGATGATATCGTAGGTCTGCCATTCACCAGGCTTCCTGGCGGCATTGACCAACGCGGGCGTTTGGCCGTAGACCGCGCCGACCATGCCGTCGGCATACGAATTATTTTCCCAGGCGTCCATGATCTGCACTTCATATTTGCCCATCAGGAAGACGCCGCTGTTGCCACGTTGTTGGGCGTGGCCCTCGATTTTTTCCGGCGCGGCCCACTCGAGGTGGAGCTGAATATCGCCGAATTTTCGGCGGGTGCTCATGCTGTGGGTCTTGGGGACGATTTCCATGTAGCCGTCCTGGATCTTCCACTGCACATCGTTCTCGGGGTTCGCCCACCACTCATCGGTGTTCGTTCCATCGAAAAGCACGATCGCATCGGAAGGCGCGTCGGCATTCGTTGTGCCGGGGTTCACAACCGGGGGCACGGGACGCTCTGGGTCGTGGACATGCCAGCCGCTGGGTAAGAGCGGCAACGGTTCTTCGGCAACCTCGCCCGCACCGGCCGCCAATAAACCCACCACCAGACACACACTAAATTTCTTCATGGCCAGAACCTCCCTAAAAATGAAGACGAAAAGGAAATCTCAGTCACGCATAGCTGAGCATCCGCTAGCCTCATGATAAAGCGTTGTCTTCCGCAGAAAAACAAACAAACCCCGACAGCTATAGAGTCCCCTTCGAGGCGGACACACGCGGCCCCCAATGAATTCAACACATCAGAAGCTCAGACCAAATTCAATTCGGTCTTACGGCCGGCCAACGCAAGGTTCTCGTTCACCATATCCAGGTCGGCCATATCGGAAATCACTGCGGATAGATTGGGGTTCTGCAGCGCGAAGAGATAGGCCTTCTGCGCAATGCTTAGGTCTTCATCCGGGATCATGGCGTTGAGCTTGGCGATCCGCCACTCGAGGGGATCAATAATCACCGGCCGGGCAACCTTCATTGCGACCACACCCACGCCCGCCGCTTTGGCCTGCTCGATGATGGGGTCCAACGCCAGGTGATTGACGATGTTGTAGCCGATCATGGCGACGTCGTAGACGCCTGTGGCTACGGCAGCGCTGAGGTTGGCCCCAGCATCGTTGTGTGCCGAGAACGCCAGCGACCGGGCTTTGCCGGATTTCTTGATCTCGGCCATGCCCTCGAGCAGCGCTTCATCGTCAAACGCCTCGGGAGACTCGGCGCTGTGCGGGCAGTACAACACGTCGTAGTAGTCGACGGTGGTCCGCTTCATACTGGCCTCAAGGATCTCGTACATCTTGTCCTTGAACTGCTTCTTATTGCCCGCCGAGTAGCCGAGCTGCTTCATCGCGTTGATGCGGTAACGCCCATCGAACGGCCCCTCTTGCCCACCGAAATAGTGGACGTGATACCCCGGCCGGGTGTTGCCACTCTCTTTGAGCAGGCGATCGGCCAACTCGTTGATTTCCGTTTGCTTCGCCTCGGTGAGGCCTTTGTATTTTTCGGTGTAGACCCGGCGGACATAGCCGTTGTAGTGCGAGAGTTTGGTGGTGAGGAAGAAACGGTCGCGCTGAATCCCACGCTGAAGCAACGCACCAATGGCTTTCTCCCCATCGCCGCTACCGTAGGCTGTCGCTTGATCGAGATAGTTCAGCCCACGATCAAGGGCGGCCTCATACAAATCAATCGTGTCCGGCTTCATCAGATAGCCGCCGTAGACGACCTCCGACACCATAAAGCCCGTCCGCCCAAGCATGCGGTAAGCCATGTCGGGGTGGCGGTTGCGCCACTCGGGTTCTGGCCCGTTGCTCGCGGAGGCTTTGACTAAACTCTCGTCAGACTGGCCTTGATGTGGCTCCGCGTTTCCTGAGGTCGCGGATAAGCCAAACACAGCCCCCATTGCAGTTGTACTCTTGAGAAAACCGCGTCGTGTCGTCCGTGTTGTTGGGATGTTGGGATTTGGCATTTTGCGGATATGGCTAGGTGTGTAAAAAATACTACTAATGATTACCAGTATGACCTAGATGTTATCGAAGTGGATGACCAAGGAGTGTGTCGGCTCTATGCCCAATAATAGCAGGCAACGATTGGCGAATCGCTACAACTTAGCCACACACCGTTCGATCTATTCTGAAGGTCGCACCTAATTTTGCAGGCGGCTATCCAATCGCAAAAAAGCTTTGCATGGCCCTTAACTATGCCGGCCGCCGCTAAGCTAAGCTCAACATATAACTCGCACGGAGAATGGTTTAAGCTGCAATCCAGCCAAGCCATTTATTTTCAGCTCGCGCGGTTATAGAAGCTTATTATCCATATCATGTCCCAGCCCAAAGCCAAAGGCGATCACATCGGCCTCACACTCCACGCCAAACCAACATGGTTTCGACTGCGACTATTCCAAGTGAGGGGATCAGGCCTTACGCCGCCGCCGCGAGCCGCATCCGAGGAGCAGCCCCGTCGCAGCGACCAGCAGCACTGAACCGGGCTCGGGGATGACGAAGCTGAAGTTACCGCTGAACGTGCCGTTGGCTCCACCGGTATCCATCAGATTGGTGTAACTGAATGTCACGAGGTCTCCGCCTGAGGTGGGGACATAGCTCCCTGTGACATCCATAAACGTCAACAGGGTATCGGAGAAGCTGGCGGCGAAAGCGGGGTGTATGTCTGTCCTAATTTTGGCTATCATTGAAATGGTCAACAGCCTTCTTTCTCTCTTTCTTTTG
>JBCCWB010000281.1:0-4403 GCA_039194345.1 Planctomycetota bacterium | reverse complement strand
TTTTCGTTCAAGCGTGGCTTAGAACAGCAGCTGGAACTGAGCACGCAGGGCGAACTGGCCGTCTTCGTCAGCGGCGTCGGTCTGCAGGCCGAGGCTGTCGCTAACCGAGATGCCGGTCAGCGGGTCGAGGGCGAAGACGCCGTCGATGGTGAACTTGGCCGAGTGCTTCTTCATGTAGTAGTTCACACCCGCGGTGACGACGTTGATTTCGTCAGCACCGGCGACGTCGGTGTCGATGAACTCGTAGCGAACGAAGGGTTCCCAGGTGTCATCGATGGTGTAACCGGCTTGAGCGAGCAGGCCGAAGGGATCCGACTCAACACCGCCGGTGACGGCGTCTTGGGTCTCGAAGTAAACCGCACCGAAGAGGCTCAGGCCAGCAGCGTTGTACAGAGCATCAACGGTCAGACGGGTGAAGGCGTCCAGGCCACCGGTGGCTTGGTTGACGCCGGTCTTGGCGACTTCGTGGTGAACCGCAGCACCGATGTTGATGCCCATTTCGTCTTCCACCCAGGAGGTGTAGTCCTTGGCGAAGCCCTTGCTGCCGCCGATGGTGTAGTCACCACGGACGGTCACGGCCAGGTCGGCGGGGGTTTCGTTAAAGTCACCGTTGCCGCCTTCACCAGCGCCGGCACCGTCGCTGAACATCGCACGGATCTTCAGGTCGTCGACGGGCTTGAACTCGGCCATGATGCCTTCGGTGAAGCCGGTGGTGAACTGCTCGGTGACCAGAGCACGCTCAGCGGCTTGCTGGCGGCTGGAGCTGGTCAGTTCGTCGAAAGCGAAGGGGGCCTTGGTGCGGCCAGCGGTCAGCTTGACGCCGTTGTCGAACGAGTAGCCCACGGTGAGGACTTCGAGGCCGGTGTTGTTCGAGTCACGGTTCGAAGCGAAGCTGAAGGCGTAGCTGATCTTGGGGTCGGCGATGTGGCCTTTGCCCTTGAGCTTGGTGCGGCGGAGTTGGAAACCGGAGAGGTTGTCGCCGTCGTCGATGCCTGTGCCCGGAGCGTTGCTGCGGTTGTTGTAGATGTAGCGGACTTGGGCTTGGCCCGAGATGGCGAGGCTGAAGCCGCCGTCAGCGGATTCGAGGAAGAAGTTCTTGCCGTTGTGGCCGGCGGTCATTTCTTCGGCGGCGTAGTTGATGCGCGACTGGGCGTCGAGCATGGCGGCGTCGGTCGCGGCCTTGAGGTCGGCGTTGGCTTGAGCGGTCGAACCACCCTTGATCTGCGACAGCTCAGCACGCATCGCAGCGAGCTCAGCCTTCATCGCGTCAAGCTCAGAAGTTTCGCCCATCGCGACGGCGGGCGTAAAAAACGCCGCAGCGAGAACACCGGTAGTCAGTTTACGTTGCATCGATCAGGTCTCCATAAAGGAAAGAGGAGTAGCAGGCCACCCCAGTGCGTGTCCCCAGACATCTGGGGGGCTTATGAGTTGGCGGAAGGGTACGGGTCGCGTGTGAGGATTGAGCAACTGTAACGTTAGAACAGTGTTAGCCACGTAAACGTGGTTGGCATCAATCCCTTAGGTCGAGGTGCGGAATCGTCTGGCGTACAAGGGAATTCCTTGAAGCCGACGTTTTTCCTTAGGTGGATGAATCGTGAGGACGCTGTTCAGGGTGGTCATCGCGTGAGTCTTGTTGATTCGGATCGATTTCACGCAGGTAAGCCCACGTGTACAACCCCGTGCGATGTCCATCGGAAAACTCGATGCGAAGCGCATAGTTTCCGATCAGCTCTGCGTTCTCCGCTTGGAAGGGTTTCCCCGATGCGTTCGATGCAGAGGCCGGAAGGACCATGAGAGGGTTCTCGGCCTGTTTTTCTCGGAACGACTTGGCCTCGGCCGAGGGCGAGTGACGCCGGAGGTAGCCGACGGGATAGACCGATATCCGCCCATCGCTCCAGGTGATGGTGAGCGCGGTGTCTTTCTTAAGGTCCAGGGCCGTGGGCTTAAGTCCGGGGGGCAGCGGCTCCACGACTTCGCCAAAGTCGTCGGAGTCTTTGTGATCGCCAAATTGGATCGGTTGGTGGGCCATGAACTCGGGGGCGGGGCGGTTGCGAGGGGGAGTGGAGGGCCGCGGTTTACTCGTCCGCGAAGCCGCGGGTGTCCTGACGCATCTGCTCCGCTCGTTCAATGAGCGCGGGCACGTCCTGCTCCGCAGCGGGCACCTCTTGGGTCAATTCATAATGCCAGGCCACGTTCGACTCGGCCCCGGGCAGCACCTCCGCCACCAGGTCCGGCCCGGGCAGTTCCCACCACGGCATCTCGGCCTCGCCGGTCGTCCACTTCGGCTCGTAGCCGGTCTTCTCTAGACGCACGTCGTACGTCCCGTACCACTTGAACGGCACCTCCAGCGGCGTGCGCCCGACCTCCTGGTCGTTCAGCCACACCAACGCCCCGGCCGGCTCGGAGGTGATCGAGATCGTCCGCTGCACGCAGCCCATGAGCAGTAGCGGGGCGCTAGCCAGCATCAGGATTGGGGTCATCCGCTTACGCATCGCCACAGTGTATCGCTGCCCCGCGGGCTCCGCCCAGCGATCACTCGCTCGGCGGCCCCTTGCTGATCGAGCCGTGCAGCTCGTCGAGCAGCTTGTTGTATTCGCCGTGGGTCGCGAAGCGGGTTTCTTCGTTGTCGGCGTTCCAGGCGTCGTATTGCTCCTGTAGCGCTTTCGCCAACTCGGGCTGCTCGTCGATCAGGTTTTTGGACTCGCCCGGGTCGTTCTGGAGGTTGTAGAGCGCTAGTGCGGGGTCGCCGCCGGGCTTGATCAGCTTGTTGCCGTCCTTGTCGATGACCGCCCAGATCACATTATTGTTCTGGCGGAAAAAGATGTGCTCGTGAGACACCTTCACGGGGTCGGCGTTCACACAGTCGATCAGGTTCACGCCCTCCATGTCCGATTCGTCCGCCCCGGCCACCGCGGCGGCGGTCCGCGTGATGTCGATCGATAACGCGGGGTACGGGTACGTCTGCCCGGCTTCGAGCTTGCTCGGCCAGTACAGGAAGTACGGCACGTGGATGCCGCCTTCGTGCAGATACCCCTTACCGCCCTTGAACGGCGAGTTGTCGGTCAGGCCCCACGTCGCCTCCACCGACTTGTAGCCCTTCTCCGGGCCGCCGTTGTCGCTCTGGAATAAGATCAGTGTGTTTTCTTCGAGCCCGAGTTCTGCGAGCTTCTGCATGACCTGCCCGATGCCGCGGTCCATCTCCACGACCATCGCGCCGTAGATCCGGCGGAATCGGCGTTCGATATGGCTGAGCTCGTCCATGGTGCTTTGGGGCGCTTGGAACGGGCCGTGGGGCGCGTTGTAGCTGAGGTAGAGGAAGAACGGCTGGTCTTTGCTTTCTTCGATGAACTCCAGGGCTTCGTCGGTGAGTTGGTGGGTGAGGTACTTCTCGACGTTGACGAACTTTTTGTTGTCGATGAGGGCGTGGTAGTAGGGGTTGTCGAGCCGGGTGCTGTCGACTGAGAGGTAGTCGTGCCCGCCGCCGATCATGCCGTAGAACTTGTCGAAGCCGCGCTTGAGCGGGTGGTGGTTCGAGCTGACACCCAGGTGCCATTTGCCGACGAGCCCTGTGGTGTAGCCGGCCTTCTTGAGGCGTTCGGCGATGGTGACTTCTTCCACCGGCAGACCCGCCACCTTGTCGCGCGGGGCGTAGGGGACGTTGCGCTCGTAGCCGAAGCGCTGCTGGTACTTACCGGTCATGAGGGCCGCCCGTGTCGGCGAACAGAACGAGTGATTCGAATAGCCCATCGTGAACTTCACCCCGCCCGCGGCCAGCCGGTCGAGGTGGGGCGTGGGGAAGTCGGTGCAGCCGTTGAAGCCCACGTCGGCGTGGCCCAGGTCGTCGGCGAGGATCACAATAATGTTGGGTTTGTCTGCCGCCGTAGGGAAGGCGAGAGCGAGCAGAAGGGCGACGAAGGCGAACAGTGGTGGCCTTACGCGGTGCAGCATGGAAGGGCTCCGGTGGACAGGTGGCAAAATAAGAGTGGAAATTGTATAGGGTAAATGTATAATGTTAACAAAGATATCGCGTCACCATTTGGCTCGGTTTTATCTGTGAAAACCAGGGCCCGCAAGTATGTGTAGACCGTGGCGTCCCAATTCGCAGTGATTCATGCGATTCTGAAATCCAATTAAATAAAAATATTAAGTTAAATCTTATTCAAAAGGTCCCTCCGAATGGTCTGCTCCTTCGATTCGCCTGCTTCAAGCTCAAGTCTGTCCGCTCTTGTTTTCGTCTGTTTGATTGCGTGCTGCGCCGCTCAAGTCGCCTGTGCAGGTCCGCTGCCCCTGCCAGCCGAGGTCGCCGATCATTACGCCGCGGAGCGAGATCAAAATGTCTCCGACGATTTCTGGAAAATCGATCCCGCCAAGTGGGTCGTCCGTGCCCGCAAAGGTGACGACCC
>JBCCWB010000280.1:0-4428 GCA_039194345.1 Planctomycetota bacterium | reverse complement strand
GCGGATCACCGGGGCGAGCACCATCAGCTTGCTGCCCTCGGGCAGACCCATCACGTGGTCCACAATCTGCGTGGCGGATTGCGACTCGATCGGCGTACCGCACTCCTTGCCGTTCTCATCGACGTGCCAACAGCGGGGTTGGCCGACACGGGCAAACAGCAGACGCAGGTAGTCGTAAATCTCCGTGGTCGTCGCGACGGTCGACCGGGGGTTGTGCGAGCTGCCCCGCTGCTCGATCGCGATGGTTGGCGGCAGGCCTTCAACCGACTCGACATCGGGCTTCTGGAGTTGGTCGAGGAACTGCCGGGCATAGGCCGACATGGACTCCATGTATTTGCGCTGCCCTTCAGCGTAGATCGTATCGAACGCCAGGGTCGATTTGCCGCTGCCCGACAAGCCGGTGATGACCACGAGCTGATCGCGGGGGATGTCGAGGTCGATGCCTTTGAGGTTGTGTTCCCGCGCGCCGCGGATGGAGATTTCGGTGAGTGCCATGTGCGGCGATTGTAGGTAAGGAAAATCAGAAAAGCAGGGCAAGAAAAAACGCAGGAAAGTTGATTTCCTGCGTTTCACGAATTCGTTTTTGGGTTCGGCCCTAGAGGGTCGCCGAGGTGAACGGCAGCAGACCCATGTAGCGGGCACGCTTGATCGCTTGGGCGACGATGCGTTGCTCGCGGGCGGTCAGGCCGGACTTCTTACGGCCCTGGATCTTTCCGTTGGGCGTCATGTAGCGACGCAGGTCTTCGCTGTTCTTGTAGTCCACGAAGGTGGTGCCGTTGCTGGACTTGAAGACGACTTTGGCGGGCGGGGTGGTGCCGAAGGCTTGGAACTGGCTCATGGGAGACTCCGTCTTGGGTTGAGGTAGGCCGGTCTCGGGGACGGGCCGACGGGAAGGATCGGGCACGCGGACCATTCCGCGGCCGATTTCGAGCCATATAGTGTATCAACCCCCGCCCGGGCGTCAAAACCGCCCTTCTCCACGGACTATCGCCAATCCAACGGGGCCCGATCCGTGCGACTGAGCCGCCAGCGGACGACCGCGGCCTCGGTCTTGCGGATTTTCTCACGGTAGGCGGGCAGGTAAGGGCGTTCAGTGTTGGTGTGTCCGGCCAGGATCACGGCTTTGCCCTGCTGCGTCAGGTCGAGCGCCTGGTGGTGCTGCATCTCGCCGGTGACGTAGGCGTCGGCCGCGGTGTTCTCGAACAGCGAGCCGCCCGCCCCGACGCAGACGGCCACAGTCTTGACCTTCTTTTTCGACTGTCGCGGGGTGACCTTCACCACACCGAGTTTCAGCCGATCCTTCACCCGGTCGGCCAGGGTCTCGGCCAGCACGGGCCGGGCCAGCGTGAGCAGGCGTCCTGCTCCGACGGCCGCGGCTCGGTCCGCTTTCGTCGCGGGCTCGGCTTCGAGCTGGAACACGTCGATCGCGGGCTCTTCGTAGGGATGGGCCTTGCGCAGTTCTTCCAGCACCGACGCCAACCGATCGCCGCTGCAGATCATCTCGACCCGCAGCTCTTCGACCCATTCCAGATCACCGACTTTGCCGATGGAGGGTTTGGCTCCCTGAAGCGGTCGGAACGTGCCGACGCCCCGCGCATTGAACGAGCACTGACGGTACTTGCCGATCCAACCCGCCCCGCCGCGGTCCATCGCTTGACGCACTTTATCTGCGTGATCCGGCGGCACAAAGGTCATGACCTTGTACTCATCCCTAGGCGAAGCCTTCGATGCGATCGGCACCGAGGTGCCTTTACCCAGCCCCGCACACAGCCAGTCGTTCATCCCGCCACGCACCGCGTCGAGGGCGGTGTGCGGCGAATAGACCGCGAGGTTGTGCCGCACCGCTTCGACCAGTGCACGTTGCTTCCAAGAAGAACCCGGCCCATCGGTCAGGCTGGTCAGCGGATGGAAGATCGGCGGGTGATACGCCACGATGAGCTGGCACCGCCGCGACACCGCCTCGGTCACGACCGCCTCGGTGAGATCGATGCAGAGCAGCGCCGACTTGATCTGCCGCTGGGGCGAGCCGACGTGCAGCCCGACCTTGTCCCAAGGCTCGGCCAACGCTTCGGGCGCGACCTGACGGAGCCCCGCCAACACTTTGCTGAGTTTCATCGCCATATCCCTAAAGATATCGGCCCGGCCCCGCGACGACACGATCACGCTTCAAGTTCTGGCCGTCCGGTGCCGATAATCGAAGTATGCCACGCACCGCTGAGCAAATCCTCGCCGATCTGAAAGCCCTCGAACGCGAGAACGATCGCCTTGAGCACCGCATCGCATTGGCGAAGCAGAGCCTCAAGGCCGCCGAGGCCCGGCAGGCAGACCCGGACCAGATGGTGCTGCCTTTCCTTCAGCGGGCAGAATCGCAACTCCGCGCCGCGAGTTGAATAACCACGATTCCGGATCATTCAACTCTGATCACTACCCCGTCCGCATCGGCATCGATAGCAACGTAGACACTAGCGGTCGCCATGGGGTTATTCATCCCCGTGACATAACACAACGTATCCAACCAAGTGATATCGCGTTCAGCCAACTTTACCAGTTGCTGTTGGTAATCTTCACCAAGAGTGGGCCAGATCGGGGTTTCATACACCAGATCAAACCCATGCTCACGAATGACTTGCTGTCGTTCTTCCAGAAGGTCACCCTTCTGGATCAAGGCGTAAACCTGCTGCCGTAAACCACTAAGACGCTGGTTCGTCTGATGCCGCTGAAATAACTGAACGCAGACATAACCTGCAATGAGTAATCCAAGGAAAGCCAGGCTGGCAAGGATTTTTTGCTTCATCTCAGCCGTATGGATGGCAAGCAAGTCAACGAGTCAACCAATCGCCGCCGCGGGCTTATTCAGCACGCGATTGAGGTTTCTCATCGCTTGACGGATGCGCTGCTCGTTTTCGACCAGCGCGAGACGCACATAGCCTTCGCCACGCGGGCCGAACGCGGCACCGGGGGTCATGGCCACCTCGGCTTGCTCCACCATCGACACGCAGAACTCGTCCGTCGAGCCCTGGTACGGCACGAGGTGGTCGGGGTTGACCTTGGCCCAGAGGAACATCGAGGCTTTGGGCGAGTCGACTTCCCAGCCGAGCTTGCCAAGTTCTTTGACGAGGATGTCGCGGCGGGCGGCGTACTTGAGGTTCTGCTGCTCGATGTGCTTGTCGCCCTCGCGCATCGCGATGATCGCAGAGATCTGGACGGCTTGGAAGATGCCGTAGTCGTAGTAGCCCTTCACGGTGGCGAGGCCGTCGATCATCTTCGAGTTGCCGCAGCAGAAGCCGATGCGCCAGCCGGCCATGTTGTAGGGCTTGCTGAGTGTGGTGAACTCGACGCCGAACTCTTTCGCCCCCTCGGCCTGAAGCAGCGACGGGGCCTTGTAGCCATCGAAGCAGGTCTCGCCATAGGCGAAGTCGTTGATGACCATGACCTGGTGGCGGCGGCAGAGCTCGACGACCTTGGGGAAGAAGTCGTCGTCGACCGTCATGGCCGTAGGGTTGTGCGGGTAGCAGAGGATGACGAGCTTGGGCTGGGGCTGCATCGAATCAAGCACGTGGTCGATCGAATCGAGGAACGAGTCGTCGTTGCCCAGCGGCACGCTGATGGTCGATGCCCCCGCGAGGACCACGGCGGTTGTGTGGATCTGGAACGCGGGGTCGGCGACGACGGCGGTGTCGCCCGGGCCCAGCAGGGCCAGCATGAGGTGGCTGAAGCCCTCCTTGCTGCCGATGGTCGCGATGACTTCCTTGTCGGGGTCGAGCTCGACGCCCCACTTACGCTCATACTTCAGCGCCATGTCGCGGCGCAGGTTGTACACGCCCTTGCTCACCGAGTACCGGCTGTTGCGTGGGTCGAGCACAGCCTCGCGGATCTTCTCCACCACCGCATCCGGCGGGGCGTCCGAAGGG
Organism: Planctomycetota bacterium; assembly: GCA_039194345.1. Classification (GTDB taxonomy): domain Bacteria; phylum Planctomycetota; class Phycisphaerae; order Phycisphaerales; family Phycisphaeraceae; genus Algisphaera. Next base: position 517 of record JBCCWB010000280.1, on the reverse strand, counting down.
TTGCCCATGTTCATGTCGATCACGTCCGCCCCGGCCTTGCGGCGGTCGTAGATCATCTGCTTGAGGCGGCCCAGGACGTAAGGGGGCAGGCGTTCGATGCGGTTGGAGTAGTTGATTTCCACGGGGTTCTCTTGGTGGGGTGTCCGGGAACGGACTAGGGGTCTAGGTTTATTGGGGGGTGAGCAGAGACTCACGCTGGGCTTCCCATAGGGCCTTGAGGGTGGGGTCAAGCACCACCAACTCGGCACCGCTCAGGAGCTCCCGGGCCAGTTGCTGCATCAGCACCCGCTCGGTTCGGCCGCGGACGGCCAATTCCAAGCTGTCTTTTACATCGTCGAATTCTACCTCAGCGGCCGCGATTTTTTCTTCCAGCTTCAGAAGCGCGAATCCACCGTCGATCGCGATTGGCTGGCTGACCTGTCCGACTTCCAGCCCGTCGATCGCCTGGCGCATCGCCGAGGGATAGGACGTGTCTTCAGGGCGGATGGGCGAGAGTAGCCCTCCTTGGGCCTTGCTG
>JBCCWB010000279.1:0-4434 GCA_039194345.1 Planctomycetota bacterium | reverse complement strand
CCGAGGGCGATCAGATCGAAGCGGGTCACATGCTCGCCCGTCAACCTCGCGCCGCGACCAGCTCGGCCGACATCGTCGGCGGTCTGCCTCGGGTTACGGAAATCTTCGAAGCCCGGAAGCCCAAGGACGCCGCCGTCATGGCCGAGATCACCGGCCAAGTCGAGCTCCGCTCGGACAAGCGTAAGGGCAAGATGACCGTCATCGTCCGGTCCGACTCGGGCCTCGAAGTCGATCACCACGTCCCGCAGGACCGTCACCTGCTCGTCCACTCCGGCGACCACGTCGAAGCTGGCGATCCGATCATCGACGGCCCGCTCGTCCCGCAGGACATCCTCCGCATCAAGGGCGAAGAGGCCCTCTACAACTACCTGTTGGAAGAGGTTCAAAACGTCTACCGTGCTCAGGGCGTGCCGATCAACGACAAGCACATCGAAGTCATCGTCGCCCAGATGCTCCGCAAGACCCGCGTGGACAACCCCGGCGACACCGACCTGCTGCCCAACGAAGTCGTCGACAAGTTCCGCTTCCGCGAAGCGAACGAAAAGGTCGCCGGCTGCGGCAAGGTCAAGGACCCCGGCGATTCTTCGCTGGTCGTCGGCAGCATCGTCACCAAGGCCGAGCTCAAGGAAGTCAACGCCAAGCTCGAAGCCGACGGCAAGGCCACCGCGTCTGCCAGCAAGTGCCGTCCCGCCACGGGTACCGTGCTGCTCTTGGGCATCACCAAGGCCGCGCTGCAGTCCGAGTCGTTCCTCTCCGGTGCGTCGTTCCAGGAAACCACCAAGGTGCTCACCGAAGCCGCCTTGGCTGGCAAGTCCGACGACCTGGTGGGCCTCAAGGAAAACGTGCTGCTGGGTCACCTGATCCCGGTCGGCACCGGCTTCCGCGAGTACCAGAACATGGAAGTCGTCAAGCTCGCCGAGCCCCCGGCTCAAGAAGCCCTGTCGGTGGAAGAAGAGATCGAGCAAGCCGCTCTGATCGCCGAAGCCGCTGGTGCCGAGAGCCCCGACACCATCACCAGCACCGTCGGCGACAGCCGCCTCGTCGCCGAACTCCTCGGCGAAGACCCGACCGGCAAGAGCTAAGAAGCTCCGCTCCGCGGCCTCCGCTCGGCGTGATGTTTAAAACCAAAACCCACACAACCCCGCCCCCTTGGCGGGGTTTTTCTTATGAAAATAAGAATCTTTGTCGTTGCCAGAGTAGAGTCAAATATGCCAAGGCCAGGTTTCGTTGTTGGCGTAAAACCAATACTTGCGACATTTTTTGATATGTTCCAAGCACACATTATTTGGTAGGCCCAGCAGGTGCAGTAATGCCATATCAGCTAGTACTCGCAGTTTGCTGGCAGCTCCGTGATAACGGAATTCAATATTGTCGGTTGTTGTGTTTGTGGGGAACTGGTGAGATTCGTCGTTTCGAGCCGACGCTACAAGCTTTGCAAACAGTTGTGTATTCCCAATAATTAAAGCAGAGAGGTCTGGATTAATTTCTGTGATCTGCAACAAGCGTTTTCGCAAGCTGGTTTGGTTGGCGTGTTGTAGTTTTTGCTTTATCCAAACAGCGTCACGCTTAGACATGTTCTGCGTTAATGTCAAAACTTTGTTCTTGAAAGCTGCCGGTGGCAATTCGTAATCTTTATTCAAATACATTTGGCGATGAATACCTTCGATGGCTCGAACTTGATTTAAAAATTGTTGCTCGACAAAGTCTGAAGGTCTACGGATTTCTGCAAAATGGACTCCGAGTGGATTCCGGTATGAATCATAGAGGTTGAACCATTTTTTGGTAATCGATGGGAAGCGTCTTTGTATGTCTCGGTGAGAGAAAAGCATGTCATATACGTTTAGCTCATCATTTAGATTGCTCGCGGCGTGGTGTGAGGCAAGGAATTCACATCTTGCCTTGTTGCTTTCGGCGTCCTGGTAAGTCATCCATACTTTTCTGATTTGACTAGGGTGGCCACAAAGTAATTCAAATAGATGAAGGAACTTGGTCATTCCCGCATAGAGCGTAGATATTGTTGTTTTGGTTTCGTGTTTTAATGCTGCCGTTGTAGTTTTTTCTAATTTGACTGAGTTATTTGGGTGGGCTGATTCGCTAAACAGTAAATGCGATTCGATTTTTAGAGTGGTGGTATCGTTGATTGATACAAGAATATCTTTTGGCGGCTTGTACCTTGTGGCGTATGTCAATTTGCCATTTTTTTGATCCATCTTTGATGAAAAAGCTTTCTGTTTTGGATAAACCCACGCGTCTAAATTGGCCAATTCAAACTGACATGAGATAAGATTTGGTTCATCCTCATCAACTAAATGACATCCGATTAAGCCGGTATTGGCAGTGATCTTTCCGTGTATAGGTCCTCGGAATGGCGAGTAGTTGGTTGTGAACGATCTAAAAAGGGAGATTGGTTTTCCGGATAGAGTTTCGCCGTGAATGATCTTGATTGACTCGCTTTGATCTGATTCATACTGCAAGGCTTCTGCTAGCGTATTTACCTTGGGTTTACGGGTTTCTCCACGTAATGCCAAGGTGATCTTTCCGTCGGCTTTATAGGTAAGTTCGCCTACGAGTCGGTCGTTTGGTGTTTGAGGCATCCACCAAAATCTCTCATATTGTTGATTCCCGCTCATATAAGCACTCTTAGTGTTATGCCAAGTTAAAAGAACAACATCACCGCCGCGACGAGCCACATCATTGCTGCAACCAGCAGTTTGCCCGCGGCGCCGCCGAGTTTGCCGACGGCGGCGCCCTTGAAGCCCTGCGCCGTCTCGGACCACGAGCGGCCGGCCCACTTGTCGCCGGCCGACGCGCCCAAGCCCGCGCCGACGGCGGCGCCGATCAGGGTGCCGACGATCGGGATGGGGATGAGAAACGAGCCGGCGATCGCGCCGACCAGGGCGGTGACGATCGAGATCGCGGCACCGCGCTTCGAGCCGCCCACCGCTTTCGAACCCACCGCACTCGCGGCGAACTCGATCAGTTCGCCGATGAGGGCCAGCACCAACAGGATGGCTAGGGTCCACCAGCCGTAGGTGAAATGCTCGTCGTCCCAACGCCACCACGCGAAGACCCCGGTCGCCCCGATCATCAGCCACGTCCCCGGCAACTGGATGGCGGTCAGCACCACACCCACCGCGTTGATCAGCAGCAGGGCCACGATGGCGAGGATAAGCAGGGTGATTTCGATCATTGCGACCATGATAGAACAGCGGCGTGTCGCTGGGTTGCAAGCCACCGCCGACCGCTTCGCGTTGGTAGACGCCGATTTTGTCTGATGATTTCAATCGACTACGAAAAGTTCACCAATGCAAACGCATCACGCTGCTGCAGCATGCTGTGAAGCCCGGGCCAACGCATCCAGCTCGCCGACGACAATCAAGATGTCATCCACCTCTAACACCTCGTTCGGATTCGGGCGGACGCGGGTGGGCTGGTCGGCACGCTTGTGAGCGACAAACACCAGCTGCGGTTCTTGCTCGCCTAATTCACGGATCGTCAATCCCACCAACGGCGAGTTCTCACGCAGGTGCAGCTCCGAGAGTTGATAGTCGTCTTCGCCGGTGTGGGCGAGGAAGTCGGTCATGTGGGGGCGGACCAGGAGGTTTGCGATCGTGTGTCCGCCGTTGGTCTCGGGCGCGACGACACGATCGGCTCCGGCCCGGCGGAACTTAGCCTCGGTGTCCGGGTCGTCCGAGCGGCAGACGATCAACGCATCGGGGTTGTGCTCCCGCGCGGTGAGGGTGATCACCAGGTTCTGGTTGTCCGATGGGGCGGAAGCGACGAGGCCTTTGCAGCGTTCGATACCCGCCATGATCAGCGTCTCGTCGATGGTGGCGTTGCCTTCGATCGCGAGGTGGCCGTGCGCCCGGGCCCACTCGCAGCGGGCTTCGTCTTCATCGATGACGACCAGCGGGATGCCCGACTCCTCGAAGCGTTCGCACACCGCGCGTCCCACCCGGCCGACGCCGCAGACGATGTAGTGGTCCGACATGTTCTCGATGGTCTTGAGCATCTTGCGTCTCCAGGCGGCGCGGCTAGTCACCGCGAGTTGCACGACTTGTCCAAAGGCGTAGGTGGTCACCGCGATGCCGGTCAGCAGGAGCACGAGCGCGAACATCTCGCCTTTCATGTCCAGCCCGTAGTCGCCGTAGCCGACGGTGGTGATGGTGATGAGCGTGAAGAAAAACGCGTCCCACGGCGTCCACTGTTCTTCGAGCAGCGTGAATCCACCCGTGCCGATCATGAGCACGATGACCAGGGCGAGCAACGCATGGGCGACGTTTCGCCGTTGCCGTTGGTGTTCCGCGAGTTCGGTGAACAGATTGGAAGGGGGGCGTGGCATGGTTGAACGGCGGGGAAAGGTTTGTCTCTCAGTTCTTAACATCGGGGGGGTCTGCGCTTCGGATTGGCCTAGAAAATAAGGGTGAATGATAT
>JBCCWB010000278.1:0-4438 GCA_039194345.1 Planctomycetota bacterium | reverse complement strand
TGCGGGTCCTTGAGGGTTTCTTCGATCCACTGGGGCGTGACGGTTTCGCCGTCTTCCTGGCCGTTGGCTGCGTCGATCACGTCTTGGGCCCGGCGGGCTTCGAGGCGGGCCCGGCGTTGGTCGGGGTTCATGGGCACGTAGGCGTTCTCGCTGGGGTCGACGCCCCACTTGTCCTCGTTCGTGCGGCGGTGGATGTTGCGGCCCGAGGGCAGGTAGTAGTACGCGTTGGTGATCTTCAGGGCCCCGGCGTTAACACCGTCGAGCAGCTTGACCTGCTGCACGCTGCCCTTGCCGAAGGTGCGTTCGCCGACGAACAGGGCGCGGCTGTTGTCGGCCAACGCCCCCGCCACGATCTCCGAGGCCGAGGCGCTGAACGGGTTGGCCACGACCACGACGGGGATCTCGGGGAACAGCGTCTTGGACGTGGACTTGAAGGTCTGCTCGGGGACCGCCCGGCCGCGGACCGAGACGATGTCCTGGCCCTCGTCGAGGAACATGTCGCTGATCGCGACCGCCGATTCGAGCAGCCCGCCGGGGTTGTAACGCAGGTCCATGACGACGGCCCGGACGCCATCGGCTTTCAGTTTCTGCAAAGCCTCGGCGACTTCGGGGGTGGTGCGTTCGCTGAATTGAGTCAAGCGGATGTAGCCGACCTTGTTGTCGGGATCGAGGAAGTAGTTGTAGCTGTGGTCGGCGTCACGTTTGAAGCCGCGGACGGTTTGGACTTCGATCTTGGCGCGGGTGATGGTGAGGTCCACCTCTTCGCCGGAGGCGTGGCGGACGGTGATGGTGACGTCGGTGCCGGCCGGGCCTTTGAGTTTGCTGATCGCCTCATTGATGGGCATGTTCAAGGTGTCTTCGCCCTCGATCGCCATCACGGTGTCGCCAGCCATCACGCCGGATTTCCAAGCGGGAGAATCTTCGAGCGGGGTCACGATGTGCAGCCGATTGTTCTCGATAGTGACCTCCGCACCGATGCCGGTGAACTCAGCGCGGACGCTTTCGTTGAAGGCCTCGAACTCTTCCTGGGGAAAGTATTGGGTGTAGGGGTCGTCGAGCGACTCGATCATGCCGTTGATCGCGCCCTCGATGAGCTCCTGCTGATCGGGCTCGTCGACGTATTCGGTGGCGAGCTCGTAGCGGAGGCCCACCAACAGGTCGAGGCTTTCCCACGTCGACGCGGTGCGGGCCCAGGCCCCTGAGTAAGTCACGAAAAACGCCAGCAGCACGGTCATAGCCGACGCCAGCGCAAGGTTACCGATCAAGCGATTATTCATAGAGTCATTCTAGCCAAGGACCGCCCAGACGTCCGCTTCTTACCCCGTTGAGGCGGGCTGCGGGTGGCTCGGGGGCTTGGCATCCTTGCGGGTTGGAGTTACACTTTGGCCATCGCCTCAGCTTAGCCTGTTCGTGCTCAACATAGCCGCATCCTGCGGCTAATGGAATCATTGTTTTGCCCAAGATCGGCCTTCTTTCGGATTCACATGGCCGTGCCGCCACCACCCGCCGTGGGGTTGACGTGCTGCTCAAGCAAGGCGCGGATGTTTTGATTCACCTTGGGGATGTCGGCACCGTCGAGGTGATTGATGCCCTGTGCGTGGACAAACCCAGTAGCGGTGACCAGATCGAGTCGCACTTGGTATTCGGCAACACCGACTGGGATATCGATTCTTTGGCGGAGTACGCCGACGACTTGGACGTCGCGGTCGATCACCCCGTGGGCCGGATCCCGCTCGCGGACGGTGGTGACCTGGTTTTTTGCCACGGCCACGAATCCAAGCCGATGCAGCAGGCCGTTGCCGAGGGCGCGAAGTACCTCTGTCACGGCCACACCCATTCCCAGGAGGATGACCGACAAGGCTCGACCCGGGTCATCAATCCAGGGGCTCTGTTTCGGGCGTCGGTGTACAGCGTCGCGATTTTGGACACCGCGACCGATCAATTGGTCTTCTTCGAGGTCGAATCACACTAAGATCCAAGAACAACACTCTGGGGCAAAAACTGATCGTAAATTGGGGTGTTACGGCCATGGCTGGATAGGAATATTGAGGTTAATATGGGCAGGTAAGAGGTAATCAGTGATCCACAGCGGCGCGGCCGCTGGGGACCAAGGAATCCATGACCGATCAGTCAAGACAACCCGAGGCCGGTCAAGCATTTGACTACAGCCAACTGAGTGTGCGTAGCTTCATGCCGGATGATCAATCGGCGGTTATGCGGCTCTATAACGACGGGCTTTTGGCGGGCCAAATCGCCCCCAACGACACTGGAGCGGACCTCGACCACGTCGCCGAGGCCTACTTTGATGAGCCCCGCCACCACTTCTGGGTGGCTCAGGTGGCCGAGCACATCGTCGGGATGATCGGCGTCGGTTCGGACGAGGAGCACACCGCCGAGGTGAGGCGTCTGCGTGTCGACCCCGCGCACCAGGACGGTCCGGTCGCTGAGCACCTCCTCGATTCAGCCCTAAATCATTGTAAAAACAATGGCTACCTCAAAATTCGCCTCGATACGCGATACGAGAAGACCGCCGCACTGGGCCACTTCGACCGCATCGGCTTCCAGCACACCCGCACCCGCACCGCTCCCGGCAAAGAAGTCCTCGAGTTCTACCTCGACCTCTACCGCCAGCACGAAGATCAGCCGGACGGCACCGCCGCTTCCTGAGCTGCATGACGGTCATTTCTACCCCTCTCTGACGATACTCGTTTGCTCGAACGCGATCCGTTGGCCCACACAACTGAACGTCGTTAACTGCTGAACCTGCACGGCTTTTTGAACGTATGAAAGCCATCTCCGTAGGGCAACTCGCCTTGATTCTCTGCCCCCAGCCCGCGTATCCTTTACGACCTTTATCCCAGCCACCATCTCCACCAGGCCGCCCTTTCAGGCGACCACGAGCAGGACCTCAGTACATGACCGCCCTCCCGCACGACCCCACCCACAATCAGGCTCATCCCGCCTCCGATACGGCTGAAGCCCCCGACACCGGTGACCGCAAAGTCGATCTCAAAATCATCGCCGTGCTTTTCGGCTGCACGGTATTGATCACCTCGGTAGTCGCTCGCTACGTCTTCGATTCCCTCGACTACTCCAACCTGCTCGCGATGGCCGCCGCCATCCTGCTGGGCTCGCCGATCGTCGTGGGAGCAGTGAAATCCCTGGTCCGCGGCCGGCAATCCCAGGGCCAGGCCGAAGGCTCCGAAAAGGTTCATTCTGAAAGCCACATGGAAGAGCTCGTCGCGCTGGCCATCATCGCCAGCTTCGCCTCGGGCAACTACCTCGAGTCCGCCGCGGTCGCCTTCTTCATGCTCATCGCCTCGCTCATCGAGCACCGCACCGCAGTCGGAGCGCTGAAGTCCATCGAATCGCTCATCCGAATCACCCCGACCCGGGCCGTGAAGCTCGCCGACAACGGCAGCGAAACCGAAGTCCACGCCGCGACCCTGGTGCCCGGCGATAAAGTCGTCGTCCTCCCCGGCGACAACATCCCCGGCGACGGCCAGATCACCGAAGGCGTCTCCACCGTCGACGAAGCCAACATCACCGGTGAATCACTGCCCGTCGAGAAGTCCCCCGGCGACGAAGTCTACGGCGGTACCATCAACGAGACCGGCCGCATGGTCATCGAGATCACCCGCGCCGGTGAAGACTCCACGCTCGGCAAAGTCCAGGGCCTCATCCTCCAAGCGGCACAGACCCGTCCCGCCGCGGTCCGCGAGCTCTCGAAGTACGCCGCGTTCTACACGCCCGTCGTCGTCATGCTCGCCGGCATCATCTACTTCTTCTCGAAAGACCTTTCGATCAGCATCAGTCTGCTGCTGATCGCTTGCCCCTGTGCGATCATCCTCGCCGCCCCCACCGCCGTGGTCGCGGCGCTCTCGTCTGCCGCTCGCCTGGGTGTGTACGTCAAGTCGGTGGCGGAGCTTGAAGTCGTCCGCCGTGTAACCGCGTTTGTCTTCGATAAGACCGGCACAATCACCACCGGCCAACTCGCCGTGACCCGCATGAAACCCATCGAAGGCATGGAAGCCGCCGACCTCCTGCGTTATGCCGTGAGTGTTGAGCAAAACTCCCGCCACCCCGTCGCCCGCGCCGTAGTCACCATCGCCAACAAGGCCAAGGTCGAAGCGGGCAACACCGCTAACGTCGAAGAAGTTGCCGGCCGCGGCATGAAGGCCACCGTTGATGGCAAGGCCGTCATGGTCGGCCGTCAGAGCTGGCTCCAAGAGCAAGGCGTCGATCTTTCTGCCGTCGACATTAGCGAAGGCGAAGGCTTGTCACTGCTCTTCGTCGCGGTCGACAACCAATACGCTGGCTGGCTGGGCATGGCCGACCAACCCCGCGAACAAGCCGCCGCCGCCATCGCCGAACTTGGCGAATTGGGCGTAAAACGACGCGTCATGATCACCGGCGACCGCCAGTCCCCCGCCGCCCG
>JBCCWB010000277.1:0-4445 GCA_039194345.1 Planctomycetota bacterium | reverse complement strand
GCGCGATGTGATCGCGGGCTGGAGGTGCTTGGGCGGCGGGCTCATCTCGTGGAGCATGCCGTCGATGCGGTATTTGATCTTGAGCGACTTCTCGAAGGGTTCGATGTGGATGTCGCTGGCGCGGGCCTCGACCGCTTCGTGGATCATGAGGTTGACCAGGTTCACCACCGTGGGCTCGCGGGCCAAGGCCTGCAGATGCGACGCGAGGTCGGCGGGCGACTCGTCTTCGAAGTCGATCTCGCTGCCCGTGTCGGATTCACCATTGAGGTCCGCGATCATCCGGCTCACATTCGAGCCATAGTGCCTGCCGATGGCGTCACCGACCGAATCCGCCGAAGCGAATAAGCGTTCGATCGCCCCGCCGGTGAACATCTTGACCACGTCGCAGGCCGTGCCGTCGAACGGGTCGGCCATCGCGACGTGCAGCCGACCATCGGTGAACCCCAGCGGCAACACGCGGTGTTTTAGTGCCACCTCGGCGGGCAACAGCTCCAACGCCTCGGCTTCGGGTACCGCGTCCGCCAAATCGATGGCCGCGATGCCCTGCTGTCGGCAAAGGGCCGAACACACCGCTTCGGCGGTGACCTGCCCGGAAGCGACCAGCAATTCGCCCAGCCGACCCCCGGACCGAGCCTGGGCCTCCAGCGCCGCGTCGAGCTGTTGGGGGGTGATCACGGCGTCTTGCACCAGTAATTCCCCCAGCTTTAACGCCAAGGGACCGGATCGCCGTGACTCGGAGAGTGAGTGAAGCAAATTGACCACACGTGTGTGTAAGGGGAGACTGCTTGAAAACGAAAAGCGAGCAAACAAAGGGTACCGGATTCATCACCCCCGGATAAGACGTTTGTAAACAAAAAAAGTTGCATCACTGGGCCTCCCAATTTTGAGAAGCCCTGACGCAAGATGGCTGAGATGGTCAAATCCGCTTCGGTACGGGTTAGGCCATCACCGGCAACTGCCGCATAGGCCGTACAAAATCAACTCATGACCCGTGAGCTCGCATCCTTCGGGGACCATCGGGCGGAGCTTCGAAGGCGGGGTGGGGCAGCCTTCGAGCTCGAACACGGCGTTGCACGCGGTGCATTCGAAATGGTGGTGGTGCTTCTTGCCCGCGGGTTCGTAGCGGGTCGGGCCGTTGGGCAGCTCGACAGGGGTCAGCCAGCCCTCTTCGGTACCTACTTTGACGGTCCGGTAGACCGTGGCGATCCCAAGCCCAGGCAGGTCGACCTGGGCGAGGCCAAGGATCTCCTGAGGGGTGAGCGGACGATCCGCCGCTTCGATGGCATCACGGACCGCGGCTCGTTGGTTGGTTTGTCGCAGTGGCATGGCCCTACCACGCTAGGCGGGATCGCCCCCACGATCAACCCTGATCGTTTTCGTCGTCCTTGCCTTCGCCCTCATCCTCAGACTCGGATTCCTCTTTGTCCCCAGTGGGCAAGGCCTCGAGATGGAACAGCACCGCAAAAAGCAGCGCCGCCTGCTGGTTGTCCCACTTGCTTCCCGACCAGTTGTACAACACCTCGCCCCGGCGATCGTCGCCCCGGTAAAGCTGGCTGCCACCGATGGTGTAGAGCGGGGTCCGGCGATCATCGGGGCCGAAGATCTTGCCGTTACTCACGGTGAATACCCGATTGTTCTCCGCGTCCACCACCGCGTTCTCTCGGATTCTCACCACAAAATCGCCGCTGCGTTCTCGTCCTTCCCGGACCAACCCGCTGCGGAAGTTGTAGAGGATCGCGTCTTCGCTCTTGCGTTCGCCTTCGTAGATCAGGCCCTTGTCGACAAGTAAGATCACGGGGACTCGTTTATCACCACCCGCCCGGATCTTGAGAACACCGTCGGCAGGCAGGAAATCCTTCGCCTGCGCGATGCCGGGCAGCATCAAAGCTGACAGAACAAGCAGCGTCAGGAACGCGGGACGATTAGCCAAAGGCCGGGGGAAGCGATGAATCATGCGGAAACTCCTTTGACGTATCGTAAACGAGCCGACGCCTGAGGTGAACCTAATCTCACCCGCCAAGGGCTTCACTATGCGTTAGGGGCTTGCCGAATCTTTTTGTATCGCTTGGCGGATGGCCTCATCGCGGCGTGCCATGATTCGGGTTAATGTCGTAGCGAAGGCATGGTCCTGGATAGCCCACGGGGGCGATTCGACCTCCGTCTGATCGAGAATAGCCTGCAAGCGACCGTAGCTGGTGGTGCCCCGCCGGGCGGCAAATTGGGGAGCCTGATACACGACGACCGGCCGATCATCGGTGTTTATCGCCCCGGCGTTTGCATAACTGGCTAGGCCAGACGGCCCGGTGATTAGCATTCCCAGCAAAGACTCATCGTTACTGAGACCAAGGTCTGCCAGCTCACCTTTCAAGGCCGGCGAGGTCACCCGGCGGGCGAGGTAGCCTTGGTCATAGCTCGGCCAATCGTCTCGTACGCCCACGAGCCCCACGGCTGGATAGTTCAGCTCCACATCGTGCATCACCGCTCGGGCATCGGGGAACACCTCGAGAAAGGTCTGGATGATCGCCCGGGTTGTCGGTTCATCGAGCTGATACATCGGCAACCACTGGACAAATAGCCCTCCGGGGGCGAGCCGATCCTGGATCGCACGAAAATGCTCAAGGGTGTAGAGCATGCCGCCACCGTCGCGAGCCGGGTGGAACAGATCCGCAATGATCACGTCGTAGGTCTGATCGGTGGTACGGACAAATCGCCGGGCATCGGCAGTGTGCACGGCCACGTTGGTCGCATCGACCACCGATTGATCCTGAACCCGAAAAGCGGGCAAGACTTTCACCACTTCGGGGAGAAGCTCGATCGCATCGGCCTGGAGTTCGGGGTGGTCGGCGACGGCGAGCGCGGTCAGGCCGGTGCCCACGCCCACAAATAGCGCCCGCTGAGGGTCCGGGTGCAACAGCAAGGGGATATGCCCCTGTCGCAACGCCATCCGCGCGGAACTGGGGCTGGTGCCGCCCATCTGGTAGCGGTTGTTGACGCGGAGGAAGCGGTGGCCCTGCCGGTCATCGATCACCGCCACCGAAGCCATGACGCCTTCGTCGTAGTGAATGACGCGCTGGCCCTCGAAGGTGCGGACCAACCGAAGGTTTTCCGGCAACACAAGCAATACACCCAACGGCAGCAGCAGCACCGGCCAGGCGACCTTTCCTGGGTTCGCAATCAACCCCAAATAACCCAGCGATACCGCCACCAGCGTCCACTTGGTCCCCAGCAGCGGCATCATCACGACGCCGATCAAAAGCGGCGCGGCAAAACCTCCCGCAGTATTGATCGCCACTGCCACGCCGAGCCCCCCGCCCTTAGCGTCTTCGGAAGCCGTGGAACCGCCGCCGCGTCCCTTTGCCGCCTCCGCCAGATGGCTGAATGTCGCGCCCATGAGCAACGTCGGCAGCAAGAACACGGCCGCCGCAACCGCCATCTCACTCAACGCCACCGCCCACAGCCCATCACCCATCGATAGTCGACAGGCTTGGTAAATCTCTCGGCTGTAGGCCAGACCCAATCCGCCAGCCACACCCGTGGTCGCCAATCCGACGAGTAAATAACCCAGCAGCGTATCGAATGCGAATCGTCGGCCCCAGCGTTGATAGGCCGCCGCGCCCAACGCCGTGCCCGTCAAAAACACCGCCAAGGCCGCCGCGTAGCTGTACACCGTGTTCTCGATCACTTGCGCGATGACCCGTAACCCGACGATCTCGTAGCCGATGCCCAAGAGACCAGTCGCCCCAAGCAAGGCCAACAGATGCGGTCGCTTCAATGTTGTGACGGCGGGCGCGACCGCATCAGACGTGTTCTGATCCTTAGCCTTCTCGACAGATGGCTGAGGCGTAAAGGAACCGCGTAGCAGTGGCAACATCATTGCCGCGCACAACAGATCAACCCCCGCCAATGCCATCACCGTAGTTCGGTAGCCGAGCATCGGTGCTAAGACGAACGCCCCGGCCAGCGTGCCCAGCACCGCCCCTAGCGTATTGACCGCATACAACCCGCCTACGCAACGACCGCCCCGCGCGAGTGGAGCGGTGAAACGCTCCATTGCTGGCAGCGTTGCCCCCATCGCAGCGGTCGCCGGTAGCAAAACAACCAACGGCAGTCCCAGCGAAACCAACCACTGCCAAACCATCCCCGGCTGCTCGCCCATCAACCACAAAGCCAAATCGTTGGCCGGTGTCACAAGCCAGACGCACAACATCCCCCACAAGCCGATCACCACTTCCAGCCCCAAATACCAGGGGCCCGGATGCTGGCTACGTGCGATCGGCCGATCCAACGCCCACGCCCCCAACGCCAACCCGCCAAAGAACGCCCCCACCACCGCCAGTACCGCCGGCAACTCATGCCCCAGCCCGACCGCAAACATCCTCACGAACGCCATCTGATAGCCCAGCCCGGCCACGCCGGACAAGAAGAAAATCAGGTGGATCGTGAGT
>JBCCWB010000276.1:0-4477 GCA_039194345.1 Planctomycetota bacterium | reverse complement strand
GGGCGGCGCGACGCCGATGTCGATCACGACCCAGTACACCCTTAAAGAATTCGATGACGCCACCGCGACGCTGGGCGTGGCGGGCGATATCAAGCCCCACCCCAATGCCGAGCCCGTCGTGATGAACGGCATGGAGATGGACGCCGAGTTTGCCGGCACCCAGGCTGGCCAGACCGTCTTGGACCGCGCTTCGGGCTGGGTGATCTCTTCGACCATCGATCAGGATATGCAGGGCGGCATGACCATGAACCTCCCTGATGGCCAATCGATCGATATCGACATGATCATCAAGGGCAAGATCACCATGAAGCGGGCGGAGTAAAGCTAGCCACCCTTCATATTTAATTGGATGAAACCGTCAGCCCTGCTCGTGCCGCGAGCGGGGCTTTTCGATGCGATGACCGCTTGCTCAGGGCGAGGCTGCCGGGTGTAATGGCAAGATGAAAATCGGCATCCTCAGCGACACCCACGACCGCATCCCCACCTTCCGCCGAGCATTGCAGTTGTTCGCGCGGCTTGAGGTTGACGCGGTGTTTCACGCTGGGGATCTGGTCGCCCCATTTGCCGCCAAACTGCTGGCCGTCGATGCCGACCTCCTCCCAGCCAAGCTCTTCCCCGACCGTGTCCACGTCATCTACGGCAACAACGACGGCGAGCGTGACGGCCTCAAGAAAGTCCTCCCCCAGATCGCCGACGGCCCGCTCCGTGTTACCCTCGACACCCCCGGCTGCGGCTCGGGCACAACCACGATTGGCATGGCCCACTTCATCGAGTGGTTCAAGCCCGCCGACCTGGCCGGGGTCGACGTGGTGATCTCCGGCCACGACCACACACCCAACATCCAGGCCCGCCAGGTCGGCGACCGCGAAGTCCTGTTCATCAACCCCGGCGAGTGCTGCGGTTGGGTCAACGACCGCTGCACGATCGCGCTGATGGACTTAACCGGGCCTAAGCCGACTGCGGAGTTGATTGATGTGAAAGGCTAGCCGTGGTTGCGGAGATGGGGTTATTCATCCGCGGGGACGAGTGACAGGACATCGCCGACCCAAAGATCGCTGATGTGGCTTAGCCGCCAGCGTTCTTTGCCCACACCGGGGTCTGCAACCCAGACGTGGTTGGGGCCATCAAACGCCAAGAATGTGACCGAGTGCCGTGTGCCGAGGACCCATCCCCAGTTTTCGCGGTAACGGGGATCGCGAGCATCGACTTCTGCCGTGAGCTGCACGCTCACAACGGCAGGTAAGAGGTCGGGACGTTGCTGAAGCTCCGCAAGAGTTTGCGTGGTCAGGCTCGGGTGCAGGTTATGTTGAGGGCCGATCAGAGCCAGACCGCGGTAGAGCCCGAGGAGTGGTGTGCCTTTTGGGTTGGTCAGGCAGAGCACGGCCATATCTCGTTCATTGGCTTCGATGCCCTTGGTTTTCAGCAGGGTGGCCGCTGCGGCGGGGCTGCAGGTCGCGGAACTGCTTTGCATCGCGACACCGTCGATCCAAGTCGGCACCGTGGGCGGCGGCTTGACGAATAACAGTTGAACAGGGATATAGAACCCCGCCATCACCAAGGTAAGCGCCAAGACGCTTCGCCGCCAAATGGGTAAGCTGGGTTGGGCGAGACACATCCCAGCCATGGCCGAAGCCAGCCAAGGCGTTGGGTTAGTCAGGATAATGACACCCGAAAAAGGCAAGAGCGTGGTCCAGAAGGTCGCGTCCCGCCCCCAATACAGGTAGCCCGCTGTCGCCGCCATCAGCCCGACGGCAATCACCGCCTTACCCCATTTATCGAGCTTGCGACCCGACAGCCAACCCAGCGTACCGACCGCTACCGAAAGCCCACCCACGATTGCCATTGCGATCCAAAGGTCGGTTGGCAAAGAGGTGGTCATACGGCGATTTCTTGGAAAGAATGGATGGGATAGGCTGAATACACCCTTATTCTCGAAATTCGAGGAGCCGGGGCAAGGGATGGCCACACACTCGGCCCCGGAAATCGCTAAACTGCCGCGAATTTAGCGCGTCTTGCTGGAGGGCCCCAGGCACCCCGGTCGAGGAGCTTTTGACGCGCCACGCCTCCCCCGCGACTCACCCCCGTACGCCCATGCCCAAACGCACCGACCTCAAGACCATCCTCATCATCGGCTCCGGGCCCATCGTCATCGGCCAGGGCTGCGAGTTCGACTACTCCGGCACCCAGGCCTGCAAGGCCCTGCGGGAAGAGGGCTACAAGGTCGTCCTGATCAACTCCAATCCGGCGACGATCATGACCGACCCCGAGTTCGCCGACGCGACCTACATCGAGCCGATCACGCCCGAGGCGGTCGAGAAGATCATCGTCAAACACAAGGGCACCGACCTGCACATCGACGCAGTCCTGCCCACCCTCGGCGGCCAGACCGCGCTCAACTGCGCCTGCGCCCTCGACGAAGCGGGCACCTTCGAGAAGCACGGCGTCGAGATGATCGGCGCGACCCGCGAAGTCATCTACCGGGCCGAAGACCGCCTGCAGTTCAAAGAAATCATGGACCAGATCGGGCTGCAGAGCCCCAAGTCCGGCGTGGCCAACACCATGCAGGAAGCCTGGGACGTGCTCGAAGAAACCGGCCTGCCCGCGATCATCCGCCCGGCGTTCACCCTCGGCGGCACCGGCGGGGGCGTGGCCTACAACCGGGAAGAATTCGAAGACATCTGCCGCCGCGGCCTGGATGCGTCCATGAACTCCCAAGTACTCATCGACCAGTCGCTGCTCGGCTGGAAGGAGTACGAGATGGAGGTGATGCGTGATAAGGACGATAACGCGGTCATCATCTGCGCGATCGAAAACTTCGACGCGATGGGTGTGCACACCGGCGACTCGATCACCGTTGCCCCCGCGCAAACTCTGACCGACAAGGAATACCAGTTCATGCGGGACGCCTCGCTGGCGATCCTTCGGGCCGTGGGTGTCGAGACCGGCGGGTCGAACTGCCAGTTCGCCATCAACCCCGCCAACGGCGACATGGTCGTCGTCGAGATGAACCCGCGGGTCTCGCGGTCCTCGGCCCTGGCCTCCAAAGCCACCGGCTTCCCGATCGCCAAGATCGCTGCGAAATTAGCCGTAGGCTACACGCTCTGGGAACTGCCCAACGATATCACCGGACAGACGGTGGCCTGCTTCGAGCCATCGATCGACTACGTCGTGACCAAGATACCGCGGTGGACGTTCGAGAAGTTCCCCGAGGCCGACGAAACGCTGACCACGCAGATGAAGTCCGTCGGCGAGGGCATGAGCATCGGGCGGACCTTCAAAGAGTCGATGCAAAAAGGCATCCGCTCGATGGAGATCAAACGCTACGGCTACGGCCTCGACGCCAATGACAAATGGCTCAACGCCCAGCGCGGCGTCACCCACGCCGACGGCACCAAGGTCGAGTTTCCCATCGACGAGGGCAAGCTGGTCCGTAAGCTTGAGGTGCCTTCGCAGGGCCGGTGGTTCTACATCCGCTACGCCTTCAAGATGGGCTGGACCGTCGAGCAGGTCCACGACGCGACCAAGATCGACCCGTGGTTCCTCGATCAGCTGAAGCAACTCGTCGACTTCGAGAGCAAACTGGCCAGCTACGACAAACTGGAAGACGTGCCGCGGGATGTGTTGTTCGAAGCCAAACAGCTCGGCTACAGCGACCCGCAGCTGGCGAACCTGTATCTCAGTTCGCTCGCGGTGGAGAACATCATGGCGGTGCGTGCTCGACGCAAGGAACTCGAAATCGAACCGGTGTACAAGCTGGTGGACACTTGCGCCGCCGAGTTCGAAGCGGTAACGCCGTACTACTACTCGACCTACGAAGCCCCGTTCGCTCAGGGCGATGGCACGTGTGGCGTTGACGATGAGATCCGCGTCAGCGACACCAAGAAAGTCGTCATCCTCGGCGGCGGCCCCAACCGCATCGGCCAGGGCATCGAGTTTGACTACTGCTGCGTGCAGGCCGCGTTCGCGGCCCAAGAGCTGGGCTATGAAGCGGTGCTGGTCAACTCCAACCCCGAGACTGTCTCGACCGACTACGACACCTCGGACCTGCTGTTCTTTGAGCCGTTGACGCTCGAAGATGTGCTGAACATCTGCGAACGCCTCAACGGCAAGCCCTTCGGCGCCCCCGGAAGCGACGGCGGTCTACTTCACGGCGTCGTGGTGCAATACGGCGGACAGACGCCGCTGAACCTGGCCGGCGGCCTGAAGGCGGCGGGCGTGCCGATTATCGGGACGAGTGTCGATTCGATCGATCTTGCGGAAGACCGCGATAAGTTCGCGGCGTTGTGTGATGAGCTGGGTGTGCAGCAGCCGCCCAACGGTATCGCCTACGACGTCGAGCAGGCCATCGAGATCGCCAACCGGATAACTTATCCCGTACTGGTCCGCCCATCGTTCGTGCTGGGCGGCCGAGCGATGGAGACCGTTTTCGACGACGAGCAGCTGCGGTTCTACATGGCCAAGGCGATCGGGGCGTCCG
>JBCCWB010000275.1:0-4546 GCA_039194345.1 Planctomycetota bacterium | reverse complement strand
TTGAGCCGTTGACGCTCGAAGATGTGCTGAACATCTGCGAACGCCTCAACGGCAAGCCTTTTGGTGACGAAGGCGGCTTGCTCCACGGCGTCGTCGTGCAATACGGAGGTCAAACCCCGCTCAACCTCGCGAGTGGTTTGAAGGCAGCGGGGGTGCCGATCATCGGGACCAGCGTCGATTCGATCGACCTCGCCGAAGACCGTGACAAGTTCGCGGCGCTCTGCGATGAACTTGGCGTCAAGCAGCCGCCGAACGGCATCGCCTACGACGTCGAGCAGGCCATCGAGATCGCCAACCGGATCACCTACCCCGTGCTGGTGCGGCCGTCGTTTGTGCTGGGCGGCCGGGCGATGGAAACCGTCTTCGACGACGACCAGCTGCGGTACTACATGGCCAAGGCGATCGGCGCGTCCGACCTCGCGGGTCAGCCGATCCTGGTCGACAAGTTCCTTGCGGAAGCGACCGAGTGCGACATCGATGTCATCGCCGACTTTGGCGGCGACGATCCGCGGGCGCTGGTCTGCGGTGTGCTCGAGCACATCGAAGAAGCGGGCATCCACTCGGGTGACTCGGCGTGTACCATCCCGCCGTACTCGTTGTCCGATGAAATCATCGAGCAGCTCAAAGCCCAGTCCCGCAAGATGGCCGAGGCCCTTGGTGTCCGCGGTCTGATGAACGTGCAGTGGGCGGTGAAGGATGGCGAGATCTATGTGATCGAGGTCAACCCCCGTGCGTCGCGGACCGTGCCGTTCGTCGGCAAAGCGACCGGCGTGAGCTGGGCCCGCCTCGCCGCCAAGGTCATGGCTGGCAAGCAGCTCGTCGAGTTGGGCGTCACCGAGGAAGTCACGCCGACGCACACCTCTATCAAAGAATCGGTCTTCCCCTTCGGCAAGTTCCCCGGCGTGGACGTCATCCTCGGCCCGGAGATGCGGTCCACCGGCGAATGCATGGGGGCCGATGCCGACTTCCCGGTCGCCTTCGCCAAGGCCCAGATGTCCGCCGGGGCCAAGCTGCCGCTCGAAGGCAAAATCTTCCTCTCGGTCCGCGAGAGCGACAAGCCCGCACTGCCCGAGGTGGCCAAGGGTCTGGTCGATCAAGGCTTCGAGGTGCTCACCACCCGCGGCACCCACAAGTACCTGGCTGATCAGGGCATCCAGACCACCCCCGTGAAGAAGATTCAGGAGGGCGGCCGACCCAATGCCTTGGACCTCATGAAGAACGGCGAGTTGGCGTTGATTATCAACACCCCAACCCGCAAAGGTGCGGGCACCGACGAGGGTAAGCTCCGAGCAACCGCGATCCGCAACGGTGTGCCGATGATCACGACGATGACAGCGGCTAAGGTCGCGGTCCAGGCGATCGCGGCGCTGCGGAAGAACGATTGGGGCGTGAAGTCGCTGCAGGAATATTTCCCCACGACCGCTCGATCGTAGATCATTGAATTTAATCTGATTTGGAAGAAACGAGAGGTGCCAAACTTCTCGTTTTTCTATAGCGGGTCAGCGTTCTGTGTTGCTCTGCTTTCGCCATGCCTGAGGCGTAATGTTTTGCCGTTTCGCAAAGTCTCTTGAGAACACGCTTTGTGCGGAGAACCCGCAGGCAGCAGAGACCGCGTTGAGCGAGAGGTCGGTCCGTTTCATCAACTGTTTGGCCCGGTCGTGCTGGACCTGTTTCATGGCTTCAAGCGGGCTGACCCCCATGGCCTGCATGAAAAGTCGCCGAAGGTGACTGGGCGATACGGATACTGACCGCGCGACGTCCTCAACACTGGGCCGCTGCGAGAGGTTCTCGGCGTACCACGCCAAACCCGCAGCGACCTTGTGCTTCGCCGTATCTCGGGTATTACTCTCGGTGTCGGCGAGGGCGGTGATGGTGAGCTCAAGAAGGAGCCGTTCAGATCGTAGTCGGGTGAGCTCGGTGGGCTGCGTGTAGTTGTCCTTGAGCTCCAGAAACAGCTCTTTGAGTTTGGAGATCTGTTGCGGCTTTAGAGGGACCGACAGGCTCCGATTTAAATTACTCAGCGCATCGGGGACTCGATCGAAATGCGCAACCAAAATCATGCAGGATGCATTAGGGTCGCCGGTCCAGCCATGGACCTCGTCGGCAGGCATGACCCAAAGGCGCTGCTCATGGAGCTCGGGGCGTTGGCCGGGGCGCTCAGTGGGAGCGCATCGACCCTCAAAGACCACTAGAAACTCCCAACCCTTCCGGCGAACAGGAAGAGTTGGGTGATCGAAAAAGCTGCGTTCACCATGATTAATGTACGTCAGCATAAAACTAGCCTCGGGGTTGAGGAGTTCTGTGTCAAGCCTTGGGCCGATAAAAAACCTCCGCGGTTAAGCGGAGGTTTGAGGAAAGCGGTGGGGAATGCCTGATTAGGGCACAATAGCGGGGTTAAGCCGCGAGGTTTTGTCCAAGAAGAAGATGCGGGCAAAATCGTCCCAGATGGTCCGGGTGTTGTTGTCAATGACCCGGGCGTAGGTGTTAGCGTCTTGTTGTTCACTCCGACCATACGAGGCTAGTTCGGGGGTGAGATCGTTGCTGTAGCTGGAGGCACAGCCGCCGGTATACAGGAGTGCTCCCGCGAGGAGGACGGCAGCCAGGGTGCGGTAGATCGCTTGAATCATCGGGGGGACTTCCTTGGGGGAACACGGATCAGCCAGAGGAGACAGGTATTGTCGGGGCCGGCCCGGCTGCTGTCAACACGAATACGCATTTCGCGCCAAAACGGGTAGCATTAATCTATGAGTTTATTTGTGGGCTTGATGGTGCAGGCGTTGGGGTCGATGGGGTTATTTGCCTCTCGGGCCTTTGTGCCGGCGTTTGCGGCGGCACTAATCCTGCGGTTCGGCCCTGAATTGGGGTTCGATGACTGGGGCATGCTGAATGTTCTGGGGGTGGCCAAGGACGCGACGCCGACCTGGTTCACCAGCAACGGCTGCCTGATCGTCCTAGGGATTCTCGCGGGGCTCGAGGTGGCTGCGACCAAAAACCCTGACGCCCGGGCGATCCTGAACGAGGTCGACAAGTACGCCAAACCGGTCATGGCCGCCCTGACGGTGATGGGCGTGGCCTCTGCGGGCGACGCGGCCTTTGCCCAGAGCATCATCGGAGCGATCGAGTCCACGGGCGGGCTGGCGCTGGTGCCGGTGCTGGCAGCCGGGCTCACCTGGTCAGCCATCCCCGCGGCCTTCTCCGCGGTTGGCACGTTCGTGATTGCGACGACGCGATCCTTCGTAGTCGGCTTGCTGATCGATGCCGACGAAGACGACGACGTGGGCATCCAAAAACTCATCAGCTGGGGCGAAGACCTCTGGGCCTTGTTCGGCCTGTTCTTCTTCATCCTCTTCCCGATCGTGATGCTGATTCTCATCGGGTTGGCGACCGGGTTCATCTATCTCATCAAGTGGTGGGTTCATCGCAAAGAAGAAAAATCTCGTGTGCCCTGCGGCAATTGCGGCGAACTGATGTACCGCTGTGCCATCAAATGCGGAAACTGCCGGACGCCCAACCCCAACGTCTGTGACGTCGGCTGGCTGGGGCAGTCCGACACCGACGACCCGGCGGATATGGTTTCGCATCCGTATCAACTCGCCGCGGCCAAGCGTTGTCCGACCTGTGCGACCAAGCTCGAAGAGCGTCGGCCGCGCCAAAACTGCGTGGCTTGCGGCGACGATCCGTTTGAAGACCCTGAATTCACCAAGGCCTATGTCGACCGCATCGGCATGCGGGTGCCGTTGGTGCTGCTGATCTGTGCGGGGCTCGGTGCGATCTGGATTGTGGGCGTGATCCCTGCGGTGATCGTGTACCGCATGACCTTGGTCGCCCCGTTCCGACGCTACATACCGCGCGGCCGCAACCTTGTCATGAAGTGGGGGCTGCGGCTGGTGTTCTTCATTTTGCTGGCCCTGCAGATTTTCCCTGCGATTGGTGCCGTCACGGTGCCTGTCATGGCGTTGCTTAGCTTCTTGGTGTACCGGCAGATGTTTGTCTGTATGGCCGACGACGAAGAAGAGTGCGGGCAGGATCAATCGCTGATCACTAAAGCGCCAGCGGCGGGGTAAATACGGTTTACGAGGCTACGAGCGGGTCCGCGAAACTCGTCGTAGCGATCATGCTTCGGATCACTCGGCTGGTCTGAATCGCAGGGTTAGCTTTGTGCCGACCGGTGGGATGACTTCGGTGTTGGCCGTCCACATCTCGGTGCCGCCGTCTTGCGAGTCGGTGGTGGGGCGGCTGACCAGCTCGTCGCCGAAGTTCAGCAGCGACACGATCGTGCCGTTCTTCTCGGCCATGAAGTGGTTTTGACCTTTGAACTCGATGATCGTCGAGCCGGTGAATACCCAGCGGTTGCCGGGCATGACCTGGCCGTTTTCTTGATCGATCACCCACTGGTTGGCGGGGATCGGCTGGTCGAGTTGATCCTCGAGGACGAAGAAAAGTTCGAGCTCTGGGCCGTAGGGAGCGAAGAAGCGTAGCTTCCCGCTCTCGTCTTTCTCCGCCCGGGCGGGTTGGCCGGGCTCTAGACCCAGAAGGATGAGGGCGG
>JBCCWB010000274.1:0-4577 GCA_039194345.1 Planctomycetota bacterium | reverse complement strand
GGCGAAGGGCTTTGGTTTTTTCTGATTTCCAGCTTTTCGGCTTTGTGGTTTTCCTGCTTTTTTATTCCCGTACACTACTGCCATGCCGACGCGTCCCCGTATCTTAATTCTGGCGAACATGAAGAAAGAGCCGGTGCTCCGGGCGATCGAGGAGTTCGGGCCCTGGTTGCGTGAACGGGCCGAGGTGGTGGCGGTGATGGACACCTGGGAGACGCGGGACGGCTTCGATGTCGAGCCGCCCGAGTGTGATCTGACTTTCGTGCTTGGCGGGGACGGCACGTTTCTCTCACAAGCCCGGGTGATGGTGGATCGCGGGGTGCCGCTCTTGGGGGTCAACTTCGGCAAGGTCGGCTTCTTGGCGGACTTCGAAATCGAAGACGTGAAAGCCCACTGGAATGTGATCGCTGCGGGCACCTGCGTCCAGACCCAACGGGTCATGCTCGATGTTGACGTGATGCCGATGGATACCCCCAAGTGGGACGGCAAGGATGTCCAACCCGAACACTCGTACACCGCGATGAACGACGCGGTGATAACCGCGGGGCCGCCGTTCCGGATGATCGAGATGGACCTGGCGATCGAGCCGGACGTCTCGCAACGTTCGGCGCTGACTTACGGGGGCGACGGCATCATCGTCGCCACGGCGTCGGGGTCCACGGCGTACAACCTCAGCGTGGGCGGGCCCATCGTCTCGCCCGGCGTCGACGCGATGGTGGTCTCGGCGATCGCGCCGCAGTCGATCGCCTTCCGACCGATCGTGTTCGGGGCGGACTGTGATGTGTGGATCACCATGAACCGAGCCAACGAAGGCACGACTCTTGTGATTGACGGCCAGGAATCGACCACCATACAAGAAGGCCAGCAGGTCCGCATCCGTCGGCACCCCAACCGCCTACAGCTGTTCCAGAACCCCAACCGCACCTACTGGAATACGCTGTCGCATAAAATGCACTGGGCGGTCCGGCCCAGCCGGACGTAGGTGGATCGGCTTGAAGCACCTGGAATCTCGCCATGCACCGCACGATGCTGCTGTTTGATATCGACGGGACGTTGATGGACGCCGCGGGTGCGGGGCGAGAGGCATTTCACCGAGCAGCGCAGTCGCTTTTTGGTGATGCCTTGGACTTTCAGGGGATTGCCACCGCGGGTCGGTTAGACAACGAAATCTTCGCTGAGGCTGCCGAACGTGCCGGGTGGACTGAATACGAAGATGAACACGCCCGGCTACGCGAACACTACCCGGGGGTCCTTACGGAAGAACTCGAGCTTCGCCGTGACCGCGTGAGGGCCCTGCCTGGGGTGCACGCACTGCTGGATGAACTCGAATCCATGTCGGAGAGGCAGGAGCATGGCCCGGTGCTTGGCTGTCTGACGGGCAACCTCCGGATGGGTGCTCACGTGAAACTCAATACAGTGGGCATCGACCCCGCACGGTTTAGCGTGACCGCGTTTGGCGATGAGGCATTGACCCGCCCCGACCTCACTTCACTGGCGATGCGACGCTACGAATCCCTTCACGGCCACGCCCCGGCTCCCGAACGCGTCGTGGTCATCGGCGATACCCCTCACGACGTTGATTGTGCCCGCGCCCACGGCTGCGTGGCCCTGGCGGTCGCGACGGGACGGTTCGATCGGCAGCAGCTCACCGAGGCCGGGGCGGACATCGTGATCGACGACCTGTCGGACGCGTCGGTGGTTCTCGATCTGGTCCGCTAAACACTCAGCCGCGGAGTTCGGCGACGGCCTGGTCCCAGTTGGCCTGTTCCTGACCATAAGGACGGCCTTTTTCGAGCCAGATTTCGTAGGCCCGCTGGCTGATCTGCTCATCGGTGACAATTGCGGCCTCGAGCTGAGCCTCGGTGGGCTCGGCTACCGCGGGAACCTCGACCACCTGGGCGGGGGCAACGGTTTTGGGCTTTGCGGCCTTCTTGGTCTTGGAGGCTTTTGCCTTCGAGCGTGGTTTGGAGGGCGTTTTCTTGGTGTTCGTCTTGCGTGATGACGATTTGGTGGCGCTCATCAGAGTCAATCCGTGAAGGAGGTTGGGCAGGCGAAAGGGTTCGATTCAACCGTCCCAAACTCATGTTCTGTGGCGGCCAGGCAGGACCGACAGTGGTGTCGGCGTAAGCGGATCGCAGAATCGGATAACGATTAATTCGCGCAGTTAAAGATATCGATTGCCCATCAATTTTTCTAGGCCCCATAGGACGCAATCATTAAAAAATATTCATAACGAGCGGCCAAATTTTGACAACGTTTTCATGAAGTCTGTTCGGCTAGAGTTTCCAAGACAGCCTCGACGTGGCCAGGGACTTTGACCTTGTCCCAACGGTGGGCGACCTTGCCTTTGGCATCGATGAGATAGGTGGTGCGGACCACGCCCATGTACTTCTTGCCGTACATGGATTTTTCCTGCCAGACGCCGTATTTGGTACAGACCGATTGGTCGGGGTCGGCCAAGAGGGGGAAGTTCAGTTCCTGCTTCGTGGCGAACTTGGCGTGGGATTTCACGTCGTCCGGGCTGACCCCGAAAACGACCGCGCCGGCTTTCTGGAGGTCAGCAGCGGCGTCGCGGAACGCACAGGCTTCCTTGGTGCAGCCCGGGGTGCTGTCTTTGGGATAGAAGTAGAGCACCACCCACTTTCCTTTGTAGCTCGATAGCCGATGGGCCTGGTTATCTTGGTCTTTGAGGTTAAAAGCAGGGGCATTTTGACGCACTTCGATGAGTTCTGACATATTTTTTACTCGGCAGGGTGGTATTCGGGCGGTTCTTGAGTCAGACTGTAGGGTCGATACCGAGCCGTATCGAATCGACTGCGATACAATCTCGTCGAGCTGTACTAAAGCTGATGGGGCCCTCGCGCCGAGCGGTTTGACGTAAACTGCCTAATTTATTGTTGTGCATAATGTCCGTGGAGAATTGTTTTGGCTGTTGAATCTAAATGCGCCCTGATTACCGGGATTACCGGCCAGGATGGTTCGTACCTTGCCGAGTTTCTGCTTGAAAAGGGCTACGACGTCCACGGCATCATCCGTCGGGCTTCGACGTTCAATACCGACCGGATCGACCACATATATTCCGACCCGCACGACGACGCCCCGAGCCTGAAGCTGCACTACGCCGACCTCACCGACGCAAACAGCCTGTACAAGGTCCTGCGGGCGGCGAAGCCCACCGAGGTGTACAACCTGGGTGCCCAAAGCCACGTCCGTGTCAGCTTCGATCAGCCGATCTACACCGCCGAGGCTACCGGGGCTGGCACGATCAACCTCCTTGAGGCCGTCCGTCAATACCAGGACGAGTTCGGCACTCAGGTCCGCTACTACCAGGCCTCGACCTCCGAGATGTTCGGCGGCATGCCCGAGACCGCGCCGCAGTCCGAAGCCACGCCGTTCCACCCGCGTTCGCCCTACGGCGTCGCCAAGCTCTACGGCCACTGGATCACGATCAACTACCGCGAGTCGTACGACATGCACGCCTCCTGCGGCATCCTGTTCAATCACGAATCGCCTCGCCGCGGCGAGACCTTCGTCACCCGCAAGATCACCCGCGCCGTCGGCCGAATTAAGCACGGCCTGCAAGACAAGCTGTTCATGGGCAACCTCGACGCCAAGCGCGACTGGGGCTTTGCCGGGGACTACGTCGAGCAGATGTGGCTGATGTTGCAGCAAGACACCCCGGACGACTACGTCGTCGCCACCGGCGAAACGCATACCGTTCGACAGTTCTGCGAGCGGGCGTTCGGCCGTGTCGGCTTGGATTACAACGACTACGTCGAGATCGACCCGCGTTACTACCGGCCCGCCGAGGTCGATCTACTTTGGGGCGACCCGAGCAAGGCCAAACGTCAGCTCGGTTGGGAGCCGCGGGTGACCTTCGAAGGCCTGGTTGACATGATGGTTGATGCTGATATGGAGCTTGCTGCCCGCGAGAAGACGCTGATCGACGCGGGCCACGAGGTTGCGGGTGTGGAAGGTGTGAGGCACTAAGCATGATTCAGTTGAAGGACCACCGGATCGTGGTGACCGGCGGGGCAGGTTTCCTTGGGCGTTTTGTTATCGATGCGCTGAAATCGCGCGGGGTGACGGATGAGCAGATTTTTATCCCCCGTCGCAAGGACTACGATCTCACCCAAGAAGTAGATGTGGTGCGGCTATACGACGACGCGAAGCCCGATGTGGTGATCCACCTCGCGGCCGAGGTCGGCGGGATCGGCGCCAACCGTGACCACCCCGGGCGGTTCTTTTTTGCCAACGCGGCGATGGGGCTGCACCTGATCGACGAGGGCCGCAAGCGCGGCGTGAAGAAGTTCGTACAGACCGGCACCGTGTGCGCGTACCCCAAGCACACGCCCGTGCCGTTCAAGGAAACCGACATCTGGAACGGCTACCCCGAGGAGACCAACGCGCCATACGGCGTGGCTAAGAAGGCGCTGTTCGTGATGCTCGATGCCTACAAGGCCGAGTACGGGCTGGACAGCGCAGTCGTCGTGCCGGTGAACCTGTACGGCCCGCACGACAACTTCGACCTGGTCACCTCGCACGTGATCCCCGCGCTGATCCGCAAGTGTGTCGAGGCG
>JBCCWB010000273.1:0-4666 GCA_039194345.1 Planctomycetota bacterium | reverse complement strand
CGAACGCATCCGAACGAGTGAGCAGATAGCCGAATAGACACGACAATCCCAGCAGGATCGTGGCCCCGCATAAACAGATCGATGCCAGCAGCCTCGCTTCCGGGCGCTGCCAGGCCAAATCACCTGGTGATTTGGATGTCATACCCCGCCCACGGTGATACCCGTCGGCTGGGAGCTGACGGTGTGGGTCGGCTCAACGGTGATGCCCAGCGGTCGGCGGAGGCCGTCGGGGCCGGTGGGCGGGAGGCCGTCGTTGTCGATGATGCGTTGGATGGCCATGATGCCCTCGATCAGCGTTTCGGGGCGGGGCGGGCAGCCGGGGACGTAGACATCGACGGGGATGAACTGGTCGATGCCCTGGACGGTGGCGTAGGTGTCGAAGACGCCGCCGGTGCTGGCACAGGCGCCCATGGACAGGACCCACTTGGGCTCGGTCATCTGCTGGTAGATGCGTTGGAGCACGGGCAGCATCTTCACGCTGACCCGGCCGGCCACGATCATCAGGTCGGCCTGGCGGGGGCTGAACCGCATGACTTCGGCGCCGAAGCGGGCCAGGTCGTAGCGGGACGACGCAGTGGCCATCAGCTCAATACCGCAGCAGGCGGTGGCGAAGGGCATGGGCCAGACCGAGCTCCGGCGTGACCAGTTGATCACTTTCTGGAGCTGGGTGGTGAGGATGCCTTCGGCGGGGAGTGCGGCTTCGATGCCCATGGGGTCGACCTTGGTTCGGGGTTACGGACTTAACAACACTATTCTAGGGCGGCTGCGCGGCGCGTCCAACGCGAGGGGCCGTCTTATTCTGAAGGCGATTTGGCGGCGGCGGGTTCGGCTTCGTCGACCTGTTCTTCGACGGTTTCGGGGACGGGCTCTTCTTCGATTTCTGTGACGATCGGCAGGGTGATGCTGAAGGTCGCGCCACGGCCCGGGGCAGATTCGACGTTGAGCCAGCCGCCGAGCATGTCGGTGAGTTCTTTGGCGATGGTCAGGCCCAGGCCCGTGCCGCCGTGGGACTTGGTGACGCTGGGGTCGAGCTGGGTGAACTTGTCGAAGATGCGGTCCTGGTCGGCCTGGTCGATGCCGGGCCCGGTGTCGGACACGGAGATGCGGACATAGGCGGCGTCGGCAGGGTCGATCGATACGGCCTTGGACGTCGAGCGGTCTTCTTTACGGATGGGGGCGAGCACCTCGGGCGGCGGTGGGGCGCTCTCGGCCCGTAGCGTCACCGTGCCCCCGGCAGGCGTGAACTTTACCGCGTTGGCCACGAAGTTGAACACCACCTGCTGCAGCTTGCCCGGGTCGGTCTCGATCATCGGCAGCCGCGGCGAGACCTCGACGAACAGCCGGACCTTCTTCTTGTCGGCCTGGGGGCGGATCAGTGTGACCAGGCCCTCGAGGGTGTCGATGACCGACACCGTGGCCAGACGCAGCTGCATCTTGCCCGCCTCGATCTTGGCGATGTCCAGCAGGTCGTTGATGAGTTCAAGCAAACGCCTGCTGCTCACGATGATGTTCGAGGCGTAACGCTTGCGTTTCTCGTCGATCGGGCCCGTGCGGTCGGCCAAGGTTTCCTGCAGCACCTCGGCGAATCCGATGATCGAGTTCAACGGCGTCCGCAGCTCGTGCGACACGTTGGCGAGGAATTCGCCTTTGACCTTGTTGGCCTCGAACAGCGCAACGTTAGACTCGGCCATGTCCATCAGCTTCATATCCAACGTTTTGTTGGCCGACTGGAGTTCGTCCTGATTGGCCTTGATGTTCTCGAGCATGGTGTTGAACATGTCCGAGAGCTGCTCGAATTCGTCACCCGTGTTGATGTCCGAGCGGATGAGGATGTCGCCCTCGGAAACCCGCTCCGCATAGCCACGCAGCACGCGCACCGGCGAGAGGATGATGCGGGTCGTGATGTAATAAAAAACCGCGATCGCCAGCAGCCCGGCGAACAACCCGGCCGCGACGATGTAGATGCGGTTGAGCGTCTGCTGCATCGCTGCTTCCTGGTCGCGGAGGCGGACCAGCAGCACCTGCTGCAGCGGATCGGCGAGCCCTGCGGCGTCGAGCCCGGCCTCGAAGGTGCCTTCCATCCGTGCCACGTCTGAAGCGCGGACGGCTCGGGCGTAGCGAAACGTGAGTTGGCCGTCTTCATCCCGGGAGGCGTCGAAGAATTCCGGGGAGGCGGGCATCTGGTCGAAATGCTCGATCGCGGCCTGGAGAAAAGGATTATCCGCGGCCGTGGATTCGAGTTCGTCTTCTTCTATGAGCGTTAGGAGTACACCGGTTTTGAAAGCCGGGTTGTCGGTTTCGTCAACGCGCTGCACCGGTTCGCCAAAGGCGATTTGCTCGGCCAGCCACATCTCGGCCAGGTCCTTAGCGCGGCGCTCCGGGGCCTGTTCGACGAGCGTCTGCATCCGCCAGCCCACGACGGTGAGCGCGGCGGTCATCACCAACACCACGGCCAAGCCGAAGAGCAACTGGCATTTGTTGGCGAGGCTGATGCGGATGCCCTTGAGCATCGGGTCAGTTTATCCGGTCGGCGGGGCGGTTGCGTGGCAGGGTCATGGCTGGGTCGCATCACGTTGCACAGTGGGATGCTGATCCAGCCGGTAGCTGACGTCGCTATCGTCGTCCGGGATTTCATCACGCAGAACCCGGTAGACGTACACCGGCTCGACGGGGACGAGTACAGGTTCCGTGTGCTCGATGGTTTCAAGCAATTCGAAGCCCTCGACCTCATGTCCATCGCGGAACGGCTCGGACAGGTGGGCCCGCTGCCAGTGGTAGTAGTGCAGGTTCCAGCTGTAGTTCAATTTTGATTCGTCGGTCGGTTTGGGCAGGGTCTGCGTCTTGATGACGTAGTCGACGCCTAAACGGTCCAGGTCTTCGAGGAAAGCTGGGGCGTCCTCGGAGTTGAAATCGGTGATGTTGTACACCGCCGCAGGGTCGAAACGATCCCGCCAAAAGAGCAGCGACATCCCACGAGGAACGGCAACCGTTTCGCCAGGAGCAAGGTTGGATTCGATCCAATCCACGGCATATCGATGACGGATGTTGGCCTTGTCATAGTAGCCTTGTTCCCGAGAACGGACATCCGCAGCGACAAGCAACGGCCCGGTCATGAATGCGATGATGCCCAGCGTAATGCCTGCCCGGACGATGGCCGAGCCACGCAGCGCCAATATGCCCGTGACACCCAAGGCAATCATCATCAGCACGGCTAGGCCGAGGAAGTCTTCCTTGTGTTGCCAGGGCAAGACATCGAATCGCCCGAAGTCCATCCACCGGTTGCCTGCCCACGCCAACGCCATCAGCCCGATGACGATTGCTCCAACCGTCCGCAGTTTTGGCTGGTTCTCGGTGATCGAGTGCATCCAAGTGAGCAGCCACTGGCCACCCGCTGTGGCGAACAAGGGCACAATAAACAACACCGGGTAGGCATACCGCAGCAGGTAAACGCTGAATACGAGGTGTACAAAATTGTAAAACGCGAAGAACCCCAGCAGCATCAGCGCCATCTTGGGCCAGCGTCGTAATCCGACGATAACACCGATGAGTGCGAGGATCAGTAGCGGGCCCTGGAAGATGATGTGCGCTTGAGGGAAAGGCTCGAGCATCAGCCGCATCTTGTTCCATTCGATGTACCAGCCCATGCCCACCATTTCCTGGACGTAGGCATCAGCCCCGCCGATGCGTTGTGATGCCCATCGTGTGAAAAGCATCCAAGACAGTAGAGGAAGTCCCGCGAGAATCGCCTTGGCGGTGTGTTTCCACCAGCCCTTGGGTTGTTCCCACAGGTTGACCGCCCACACCAAAGGCACAAGGATCGCACACTCGTGCCGACACAATGTGGCCCAGGCGGCTGCGACGTAGGCCCACTGTGATCCCCGGCTCGTCAGCCAGAAGGTCAGAAAGATCAGCATCCCCATAAACGCTTCGAGCATCGTCTGCGTCGACATGAGGGAAAAGATTGGCGTGCCCAGCAGCGCGATCACCGGGATCAAAGCGGCGCGTCCGACCAGGCGTTTGGAAAACAGGAAAAACAAAAGCAGGCTGACCGCTGAGCAGGTCAACCCCAGGATCATGGAAGCATGAATGTACGGGCGATCGGCGGGGATGACCATCGCCAACAGCCCGAGCGGAAAGGCGTACCCGGGCATCCGTTTGAGCGTGTAGGGGAGATGCAACCCAAAGATCGATTTGGCCAAGTCCCTCATCCCGTAGAAGTCGGGGTTTGGCATCTCAAAGCTCATGTAATAGCGGCCCCAAGACAGCAGCCCGCCCAAGATCAAAACCGCAAGGACGCCCCACTCCCACGGAGCAACGCGTGAGCTATCGGGGGCTTCAACGGGGGGGGTGTCATTCAACGGCGGGTCTCGGCGTATCGTGGTGGTGTCCGTGCCCCCGTCTGGACGAAGTTCGACATACCCCGGCATGGATCACTATCTTATTCGGCCAGTTCAGTTACACAATGGCAAAAAAAGCTTGAGGTAACCCTTTCAAGCTGATCTATTTTCGGTTACGTAGTATCGGAGGCTTCCAATCGATGCTGATCGTTTCACCGAACTCGTCAAGAGGGAAATAACGACTAGGCATAAGCCGTGTAGTGTCAGTTCCGCACCTTCGCCACGACCTTCCAGACTTCCGTGGCCCCGCCGCATTCGCAGACGGTTTT
>JBCCWB010000272.1:0-4682 GCA_039194345.1 Planctomycetota bacterium | reverse complement strand
TTATAGTGTTAAAATCTACCCCTGCGTCACTGCCGGTTTATTTATCCCCGAGCCTGTCTATGAATCCCAAGTTCAGTCGCCGTACGTTCCTAAAAACCACCGCCGCTGGAGCCGCGGGGACGATACTGCCTGCACCGTTTTCGATCGGTCAACCTGGAGCCTCTGCCAACAGCAAGCTCAATATCGCCATGATCGGCGCAGGTAACATCGCGGCGATGGCCTATGGCCCTTGCAACAATGAAAACATTGTCGCCCTTGCCGACGTTGACGAGAACATGTTTCTTCAATATGCAGACAAGTTCCCACAGCTTCACGATGCCAAGAAATACACCGACTTCCGCGTCATGCTCGACGAAATGGATGGCGAAATCGACGCGGTTTGCATCAATACGCCCGACCACACGCACTTCGTCGCCACCATGGAAGCCATGCAACGTGGCAAGCATGTCTGTACACAAAAGCCGTTGACATACAACATTTGGGAAGCCCAGACACTCCAGAAAGCCAAACACAAGTACGGCGTCGTGACCAACATGGCCGCGCAAGGACACACCTTCGACGGCATCCGTCAGATGCGTGAGTGGTACGAAGCTGACATTTTCGGACAAATCACCGAGGTTCACTCTTGGCGCGGAGGACCGCAATGGAAAGAAGACGATGGTGGTGATAACGGCTACTGGATGAAGCCCACAGCCGTCCCTCCGCCCGCCGATCCTGTACCCGATGGCTTCGACTGGGATCTCTGGAAGGGCCCAGTCATTACCGACCTACCCCACAGCCGGTTCTATCACCCCAAAGGATGGCGGGGGCACTTCGCTTTTGCCAATGGCTTGGTGGGTGACTGGCTGGTGCATGTGGCCGACGCTCCGATCTGGATTCTCGACCTCTTCGACCCGGTGGCGGTCGAACTCGAGGATGTCGAAGGCGGAAACGAATGGATTGTGCCGGACGGCAACCGCGTCCGCTGGGATTTTGAACGGCGTGGGGATAAAGCACCGTGTACGTTCTACTGGCACAACGGCAACTCCAAGCGTTTCCGCCCCGAGAAACCTGAAGCCTGGGAGTGGGACGAAGAGACCCCGTGGCACGGCACGTTTTACCATGGAGAAAAGCAACTCGGCTACACCGATCACCGCTCGAACAATCCTCGCCTCGCAAGCCGTGAAGCATCTCGAGCATTCAAAGAAGCCGGTTATCCCGCAGAGGTCTATCCACGCGTCAAGGGTGGACCGTTCAATGAATGGATTCGCGCGATCAAAGGGGAAGGGCCTGAGCCCGGCGCAAACTTTGACTACGCCAGCCCGTTTACCGTCACGGCGCTTCTAGGGGCGCTGGCGATGCGCTTCGGCGGCCGAATCGAATGGGACGCCAAACAAGGCAAGATCACTAACCGCCCTGAACTTAATACATATGTCACCCCCCCGGTCAGACCGGGCTGGGAATACGGACAAGATTTGTGGGCGTAGCGACAAGCCCACGAAACCAAGAAATCTATTGAACTCCATCAAACGACGATCAGTAATGCGATCTCCCGAACGTTTTATCCAATCGATTCCACTGTTCATAGCCGCTCTGTTAATCGGGTCTTGGCTTCTGGCTGGGTGTAGCGAAGACGCGGAGGTCTCCGCGCTTCCCGGCGATCCACTTCCCGAAACCGTGGGCTTCAACGAACACATCCGACCGATCCTCGCCAGCAACTGCGCGGCTTGTCACGGCGGGGTCAAGAAGTCGGGTGGCCTCTCTTTCGTCTTCCGCGATGAAGCCATCGCCCAGGGCGACTCCGGCAACATGTCAATCGTGCCCGGGGATGTAGCAGCGTCATACCTCGTCGAGAAGATTACCTCTGACGACCCGCTAATCCGCATGCCCCCACCGGATCACGGCCCTGCACTTTCCGAACAACAGGTCGCGCTCGTTAAGAAATGGATCGAGCAGGGAGCGGACTGGGAAGAGCACTGGGCGTTTGTGAAGCCCGAGGCTCCCGAAGTCCCCGAGTTTGAGGACGACTCGTGGTCACGCAATGCGATCGATCGTTTTGTGTTGGCGAAGCTGCGTGAAGAAGGCCTTTCGCCGTCCGAAGAGGCGGGCAAGGGCGAGCTACTTCGCCGTGTGACGCTGGACCTGACCGGTCTGCCGCCGACGATTGAAGAGCTGGATGCGTTTTTGGCGGACGACTCCGAAGACGCTTACGACAAAGTCGTGGACCGCTTGCTTGAATCGCCGCGGTTTGGAGAGCGCTGGGCTACGCTGTGGCTGGACCTGGCGCGGTACGCCGACTCGAAGGGGCTCGGCCGTGACCGCCGCCGCGATACGATCTACATGTATCGCGATTGGGTGATCCGCGCGTTCAATGCGGACATGTCGTTTGATGAATTCACGATCAAGCAGATCGCCGGCGATCTCTTGCCGGACGCGACGCTGGACGACCACCTCGCCACTGCGTTCCACCGCAACAGCCCTGCTGAAGACGAAGGCGGCACGGACGACGAAGAGTTCCGCGTTGTCGCGTTGATGGACCGGGTCAACACGACTTGGCAGGTCTGGCACGGCACGACGATGGCTTGCGTGCAATGCCACTCGCACCCCTACGACCCGATCCGCCACGACGAATACTTCACGTTCATGGACTTCCTGAACAACACCCAGGACGGCGACCTCTTCGATGACCGGCCCAAAATGAAATTTCCCGCGTCGGTCGATCAGCTGGAGCAGAAAGGGGCGTTAGTCAGCTGGGTTCGAGAGAAGCAGCGCGAGCTTTGGTCGGTCCCCGCGGAGTTGAACCAACAAACGCCCTGGCAGTGGCTGTCGGGCACGAGCTCGCAGACAAACCGGGCTGAGCAGATCACTTACCACTTCGAGACGCGAAACGACCGAGAAGAGTTTTACTTCGAGGGCACCCCCGCACACATCTACCAGAAGCTGACTTCACCGTTACCCGCGATGGAGGCACCGCTGCAAGCGATCCGTTTGGACGTGCTTCCTATTGATATGGAAGCCGCGCCACACAAGCCTTCGCCGGGCTTCGAGATTCAGAAGCTCAGCGCCACGTTGGTGCGGTCTAATGGCACCGAACAAGCGCTGCCGTTCGACCGGATTGATTTGGACGAGCCGTTCCCGATGGGCTGGATAAATGTGAAAGAAGGACGTGGCTTTACGGCCTTGAACCACATCTTCCACGACCGCTGGTCGGTGTACCGCTTGGCGGAGCCGGTTGAGATCGTGGAGGGAGACCAATTGCGTCTCGAGATCCATCACGGCCAGGGCACCGCCCGCGACATGATGCTGATCCGCCGCGGCGCGATCGCCGTGACCGACGATACACGTTGGCGTGAGTTTGACACGACGGAGCAATACCAAACGCTGCGAGCAGAATACAACCGCGAGAACAATGAGCTGACTCGGGGCGAGCAGATCCACGTGCCCGTGATGGTCGAACGGCCCGAGCACCTCCGTCGTGGCACTAAGACCTTTGTCCGCGGCAACTGGACCGAGCTAGGCGAGCCCCAGATGGCGGGCACCCCCGCGTCGTTCCACCCGCTCCCCGACACCGACGAGCCCGACCGCTTGCGGATGGCCCGTTGGCTGGTCGACGAGGACAACCCGCTGAGTGCGCGGGTCCTGGTTTGCCGGTTCTGGGAGCAGCTCTTTGGCGTGGGCATTGTTGAAACACTCGAAGACTTCGGCTCGGTCGGCCTGCCGCCATCGCACTCCGAGCTGCTGGATCACTTGGCGCTTGAGTTGATGCATGAGTTTGACTGGAGCATGAAGGAGCTGCTCCGATACATGGTCACCTCGTCGACCTACCGCCAGGACAACGCCTCCACCCCCGAGCTCAACGAGCGCGATCCGCGCAACCGCCTCTTGGCCCGTGGCCCACGCACCCGCCTAACCGGCGAGATGATCCGCGATCAAGTCCTCGCCGTCGCGGGGGTGCTCAACAAGAAGATGTACGGCAAGCCGGTCATGCCCGAGATCCCCGAGGGCGGCTGGAACCCGTCGCACCCCGGCGGCGGCAGCTGGAACCAGAGCGGTGAAGACGCCTCCAACCGCCGATCGATCTATGTTCACTGGCAGCGATCCAGCACCTACCCGGTGTTCGAGGCGTTCGATGCTCCGTCGCGTGACTTGGTGACGGACCGACGCATCACCTCCAACACACCGGTCCAGCCGCTGTTCACGCTCAACGATCCGGCCCTGTTTAAAGCCACGCAGCGTTTTGCCCGGCGAATTCAAGAACACCCCGGCACGCTGGAAGAACGCCTCGCCCACGGCTACCGCATGGTGATGAGCACCGACGCCTCGCAAGCGGTGTTGGCCGAGTTGGTCAAGCTTTACCAGCAGACCGAATCGCTTTACCCCGAGCAAGAAGCCACGCTCAAGGCGGCATGGGATCAACACATCCAAGCGGTCTACAACAAGAAGGGCGGCGCTCAGGTCTGGCGCAACAACCAGGCGATCAAAAAGGCCGAACAAAAGAATGAAGAGCCGCCCACCGACCTGCCCGACCCAGAACTGATTCAGCCGGGCCCGGAGGACGCATACGATTACGACGCCCAGCGCTCCGCCTACGATGCGGTAGCGTCGGTCCTTCTGAACCTCGACTCGGCCCTCAACAAGTAACCCCCAGGAAAGAACGTCATGAACATCTTCCAAGAGTTACAACACAAGCACCTCCAACAGGT
>JBCCWB010000271.1:0-4722 GCA_039194345.1 Planctomycetota bacterium | reverse complement strand
GGGCGTGACGCCGGGCATCACGTCGGGGTTGCCGGCCTTGCCGATGCCCGTGATCATCCCCGCCTTGATGCCGACGTCGGCTTTGTAGATGCCGGTGTAGTCGACGATGAGCGCGTTGGTGATGACGTAGTCGAGCGCCTCGTCCGGGTCGCCGCCCGCGCGTTGGCCCATGCCCTCGCGGAGGACCTTCCCGCCGCCGAACTTGCACTCGTCGCCGTAGGACGTGAGGTCTTTCTCCACGCGGAGGGTGAGCGAGGTGTCGCCCAGCCGCATGAGGTCGCCCGTGGTCGGGCCGAACATCTGGGCGTAGGCGTCGCGGGGCATGTTGTAGGGCATGGCTACTTCTCAGGGTCGCAAGGGCGGGTAGGCAGGCTGCGATAGGGTGGGGTTCAGCGGTTGAACCAGCGGCGGGCGGCGTAGCGGACCGCGAAGGCCGCGGCGACGACGCCAGCAGCGATCCAGAGCCAGTGGTGCAGTTCGCCGCCGAGGAAGTAGCTGTGGTCGTGGCCTTCGTGGGCGAGGGTGGTGAGAGCTTGAAGCATGGTGTTACCTTTGGGGTAAGAGGAAATAAACAGGGTTAGTTCGTGGCGTTGCCGAAGCCCTGGGCTTCGACGCGTTTGAGGGCTTCGCTTTGTTGGGCGGAGCCGACTTGACCGTCCGCGAGGTTGTTGCCGCCGCGGATGATCTGGTCGCCGGCGATGGCGACGAGGGTGACGGTCTTGGTTTCGCCCGGCTCGAACCGCACCGCGGTGCCGGCTGGGATATCCAGGCGTTTGCCGTAGGAAGCGCTGCGGTCAAACGTCAGCCCGGCGTTGGTCTCGATGAAGTGGTAGTGGCTGCCGACCTGGATCGGGCGGTCGCCGGTATTGGTCACGTCGATCGAGACAGTTTCTCGGCCTGCATTGAGTTCGATGTCACCTTCTTGAGCGGTGACCTGACCGGGGGCGCTATCGGTGGCGGTGGACGCTTCGCCAAAGACCGAGAGGTCGGGCACGGGCAGGAAGCTGCCGTAAAGCGCGAGTTCGAGGTTGCCGTCTTCCGCGGCGATGGGGTGGTGGACGGTGACGAGCTTGCTGCCGTCGGGGAAGGTCGCTTCGACCTGCACATCGTGCAGCATCTCGGCGATACCTGGCATCACTTGGCGTCGCCCCAGCATCTGCCGGCCGAGGTCCATGCACTCGGCAACACGCTTGCCGTCACGGATCAATTCCATCACGACCGTGGCGATCAGCGCAACCGTCTCGGGCTGGTTCAGCTTGCAGCCCCGGGCGAGGCGCTTCTGGGCGACGAAGCCCGCGTTGTGAAGCATTAATTTTTCGATCTCGCGCGGCGTCAAATGCATCGCGGTTCACTCCTCGTCTACCACTTGCGATCCCAAGGACTCCCACCGATCCAAGGATGGGTGAAGTATAGCTGTTGTTTGAGTAGTCCGGTTAACGTCTGTGTGCTGCGTCCCATCAATCGCAAGACCCCGCCCCAATCGCAACGGCTGAAGCCGGCGAGGTAGCCCGCCTCGTCGCGGATCGGCAGCTTGTCGATCCACTGCTCAAGCTGGTCCACGGCCTCGCTCACTTCGGGGCCAACCAGGAACAGGTTCGCGACGACCTGATAAGGACCGACACACATCGGCCCGGTGTTGGCAAGGGTGTCGGCGGTCAGCCGCATCTGGTCGAACACCATCTCACGGCCATCCACATGCACGGTGTTGAGGCTGCGGTACTCGGCAAACTCCCAACTCTCGCCCGAGGCGCTGCGCCCGGCGGTGAACCAGTCGAGCAGCACCAATGAGGACGAAGGCGTCAGTTCGAAATGCTGGGTCTGGCTGTAGATCGCGTCGGCGAAGCAGGTCAACGGATCAGGCAGGACCAGCAGCTTGGCCTGTTCGCCGAGCGTTGCGGTGAGGTGCTGCTGGGCTCCAAGCCCGTCTTGCTGGTGGAAGACTTTGGTCGAGGCCTGGGTGGTCAGCACGGCGGTGGCGTCGTCGCCGACGTCGAGCGATAGGTCGATCGTGTCCCCCGCCACCAGCCCGCCGCCGAACGTGTTGGCGTAGGCCCAGGCGGCGTCGCCGCGGCGCGACGGCGTGAGGAATTTCAGTGGTGCGGCTGCGCGGCAGCGGGTGATCGCGGTCTTACCAGCGACGTACTCGAACGCGACATGTCCCCGGCCCGGTTTCGACAGGTCCGCCTCGGTCAAGGGGCGGGGCGTCGTGTCGGGATGGGGCGGTGCGGGGCTGCGGAGCATGGTCGGAGGTTAAACGCTGAGGTGGTCGTTGACGAGTTCGGGGGTCATGTCGCTGGCCGGGGTTTCTGCAACCACCGTGCCACGATTCATGATGTACACATGGTCGCCGAACTCTTTGACGAAATCGAGGTACTGCTCAACCAGCACGATGGTCATGCCCTTCTCGGCGATGAGCTTCTTAAGCACATGGCCGATCTGCTGGATCACGTTGGGCTGGATGCCTTCGGTGGGTTCGTCTAGCAGCATGACGCGCGGCTCGCCGACCATGGCCCGGGCGATGGCGAGCTGTTGTTGCTGCCCGCCGGAGAGGTCGCCGCCGTTGCGTTTGAGGAAATCTTTGAGGATGGGGAAGACCTCGAAGACCTCGGGCGAGATGGTTTTGCCCCCGTCCCGCCGGGCTTGGAGCCCGATGCGCAGGTTTTCTTCGACCGTCAGTTTCGGAAAGATCATCCGCCCCTGGGGCACGAGGGCCACGCCCATCTGTGCCCGCCGGTGGGCGGTCATGTCGCTGATTTCTTCGTCGCCGAGCGTGATCGAGCCGCTGCCGCGCAGCAGCCCGATGATGTTTTGCATGAGCGTGGTCTTGCCCACGCCGTTACGGCCCATGACGCAGGTCATCTTGCCCGGGGCCATGGTCATGTTGACGTCGTCCAGGGCTTTGACGCCGCCATAGGCGAATTCGATGTTTCGGAGAGTGAGCATGAGTTCGGTGTGTTGGTGTTTTCTGTTCTGTGGCTAGGAGCCGTTAGGCGCTAGCCTTTGGCCTTTACCTTGAAGGTGCGTAAGCCTTTGGTGTTTGGCTAGCGGCCAACGGCTAAAGGCTAACGGCTGGCCGCGTCAGCGGCCCAAATACGCCTCGATGACGGCTTCGTCGCTCTGCACCTGATCCAGCGTGCCCTCTGCGAGCACCTGGCCTTCGTTGAGCACGGTCACACGCGAGTCGAGTTGACGGACGAACTCCATGTCGTGCTCGATGCAGATGATGGTGTGTTCGTCTTTGAGTTCGAGCAAAAGTTCAGCGGTCAATGCCGTCTCGGCATCGGTCAAGCCTGCGGCGGGTTCGTCGACGAGCAGCAGCTTCGGGCTGGCGAGGATGAGCGAGCTGATGGCGAGCCATTGGCGTTGGCCGTGGCTGAGCGACTTGGCGGGGGTGTGCAGGTCGTCGATGAGACGGACCCGCGTGAGGATGTCGTGGATGCGGTCGCGGGCTTCGGGGGTGGCCTTGCCGCCGACGGTATGGCAGTGCTTGAAGAAACGCAGCATCGCCAACCCGCCGGGGCCGGTGATGCGCGGGTCGAGCTTGCGGAGGTGGTACTTGCTGCCGATGCCCTGGGCGGGGTTGGGCAGGGCCAGCAGCATGTTCTCCCAGACGCTCAGCGAGTCGAACACGTTAGGGATCTGAAACTTTCGGCCGACGCCTTGCTGAGCGATGGCGGTTTCGTCCTGGCCGGTGATCTCGTCGCCGTTGAAGTAGACCTTGCCGGTGGTGGGCTTGGTCAGGCCGGAGATCACATCGCACATCGTGGTCTTGCCCGCGCCGTTGGGGCCGACGACGACGCGTAGCTCGTTGTGCCCGATGCCCAGGTCGGCGATGTCCAGGGCTTTGAACCCATCGAACACGGCGGTGACATCTTGCAGGAACAGGATGTAACGCTCAGCCCAAAGCTGGCTCTGGCGCGGGCCCTCGACGGCGTAGTCGTACTGGCGGGGGTCGGTGGTGGGGGGCGTGGCGGTTTCCATTACGCAGCACCTCCCGTGGCTGAAGCTGGCGTGGCGGAAGATGGCGGGCCATCACTCGGCTTGGACTTCGATAACGCGCTACCGATCAATGTCGGGATGCTCATCAACCCGCCGGGCAATAGCAACGGCACGAGGATGAACAACGCGCCAAGTACATACATCCAATATTCCGGTGCCGACGAGGTCATGACGTTGTAGATCTGGCTGATCGCCAAGGCCCCGAGGACCGCGCCCCAGAGCGTTCCACGGCCGCCGAAGGCGACCCATGCGACGACGAGGATCGACCAGAACGGTTCCATCTCTTTGGGCGTGATGATGCCTTTTTGCGGGAAGTACAACGCCCCGCCCAGCCCGGCCATCATGCCCGCGACGGTGAAGGTCAACGCTTTGTACACCCACGGCTGATACCCTGAGAAACGCAGACGCGTCTCGTCGTCGCGGATCGCCAGAAGGATTCGCCCGTACCCGGATCGCACCATCGCCTTGGCAACGACCAGCGTCACGATGAGGGCGATGACCGAGAGGATGTACAGCTTGAACCGGGTCTGCGACGCGAGGGCGAGGCTCTCCTGGAACGCGATCGGGTTGCCGAAGAGCTCTTCGCCGAAGGTGATGCGGATGCCGTTGGTGCCGCCCATCTTCAGGTCGTTCTTCTCGAAGACCCGCAGCGCGATCACGGTGATGGCTTGCGTGAGGATGGCGAAGTACACGCCCTTCACCCGGCTGCGGAACATCATCACG
>JBCCWB010000270.1:0-4731 GCA_039194345.1 Planctomycetota bacterium | reverse complement strand
GCGTTTTTCTTTGGGGTTTTTCCAATCGTTGATGCGTTGCCTCGGGGTACACTGAGTTTTGGCTGCAGCGAGATTGGCCTTTGAACCCTTTCTTCAATCCGGGAGCCGGGCATGACTTCCCCCAGGCAACGTTTTTTAGACAACCTCAAACAGCGGGATGAGAGTCCCGCGCCCGCGGTTCCCGAGTCGGTGGCCGAGAAGCCGTTGCGTATGGGCTGGCGTGGTCGGTCGATGGTGTTCGTGGGCTTCGGCCTGCCGATCTTATTGCTGGGCGGGTTTCTTCTCAGCCAACTACCTTGGTCGGAGTGGTCCCAAGGTTTACAGAACTTCGGCGGAGCGGGTTACCACCAAACCTATCAGCCCGGCCCCACGGTGAACTCGACCGCCACCCTTGCGGTGGCCGATGCGAGCCCGGGTAACCTCGACTGGGATGTGTTGCCTGCGGTGCTGCTAGCTAACGGGCCCGACGCCGCTTCGCCCCCGGAGCGATTCAACGAAGGTATGGTCTCCAACGCATCCAACCGGCCGGATCGCCCGACCATGCTCCGCCACGGCGGGTTCACCATGCACGTCGGCGCGACCGCGTCGCTGCCCCGACCGGCGGTGATTGACGGCACGGTTTTCGTCAGCTCGGGCTTCGGCGACCACGAGGTCCACGCGGTCGACCTGGACTCGGGCCAACCGTTGTGGTCCAAGTCGCTGAGCGACAACGGCCCGTCCGCGGTCGCGGCGAGCGACGGGGTTTGCGTGGTTAATACCGAGTCGTGCACCGTCTTTGCTATGGATGCTGAGACCGGCCAACCCAAATGGTCTTGGTACCTAGGCGACCCGCAAGTCGCGGCACCGGCCGTGGCGGCGGGGCGGGTGTTCACCAGCTACCCCGCAGGTGGCGGCAACGTTGTGCAGCTCCAAGACGCCTCTGGCCAATTCACCGGCGAGACGATGGCGATGACCCACGTGTTGGCGTGCTTCGATCTTCAAACCGGCCGGGTGGTCTGGCAGAAGTGGATCGATGGGGATGTCATCACCCAGCCTGTTCCCGCGCCCGACGGCCGAGTGTTCGTCGCGACGCTCGGCGGAACGTTGATGGCGTTCGACATGACCGATGGCACGCCGAGCCTAGCGCGACGCAACCGCATCACCACCGCGCCCACGGTCACCGCATCACACCTCGCTTTCGGCCGGCGCGTGGACACGCCCGGGCAGCCCGCGCGGGAAGCGTTGGTCAAAGCTCAGCTGGACGATGGCACGGAGACGCTGCGTTTCATCGAGCGGGAAGCACCACAGCTCGATGCGTCGGTTCAGGCGGCCTCGACTTGGGGTAGTACCGGCCGACACCTCGACGCGGCCAACGGCCTTGGGCCTGGTGCGGCCAGCAACGGCGCGTCGCTGGTCGGCGCGGGCACGGTCGCCACGCTGCAGGCATATCAGGGATCACGTCCGTTGATCAGCGACGGCCGAGTGATCGCCACGATGGGCGACGCGGTGTATGCCTGGGAGATCGAGACCGGCGATCGGCTGTGGCACTTCGAAGTGTCGGGCGACCTGCGCCGCAGTGGTGGCTCACTGGCGACTCCGCCGGTCGTGGCTGAGGACGCGGTTGTCATCGGCGAGCTCAACGGCACCCTTCGCGTGCTCGACCCGCAGAGCGGCCAGACCCGCTACCACTGGCCAACCGAATTGCGTTTCCGGGTTCCACCCGTGGTTCACGACGGCCGACTCATCGCGGCGAGCGAGAGCGGCGAGCTGCGCGTCATGTCGCTGCAGCGAGACGATTGGCACTCGGTGCAGCCAGTGGTGTTGCAGGGCGGTTGAAGCAGCGCGGTGGGCGGTGCTCACCCTACGCTTTGGTGCCGACGAACAACGCCCAGGCCGCTTCGTCCTCGGCATCTTCTTCGCCTTGTTCGACGTAC
The DNA here is from genome assembly GCA_039194345.1 of Planctomycetota bacterium. Classification (GTDB taxonomy): domain Bacteria; phylum Planctomycetota; class Phycisphaerae; order Phycisphaerales; family Phycisphaeraceae; genus Algisphaera. Next base: position 2,818 of record JBCCWB010000270.1, on the reverse strand, counting down.
TCGGCTCGCAATCCCCCGTCTTCGATCATCTGCAGCCAAGCCCCGTGTTGGAACAAGCCGAGTGTATGGCGGTCCTCAACGGTTTCGACTTGACGGGTGTCTTGATCGCGGATGAGATAGAGCAGGATCATTTCGAAGGTGTCGTCCGCCGGGTTGGGATCGTGGACATACGTGAAGTAGGTGAGCTCGGATGATTCGGTGGTGGTGCCGTCGTCCGCGACCTCACCATCCACGAAAGTCTCGTGGGTGTAGGTCGGCGCGATCACCGCCAACCCGCCCGGCACAAGATGCTCGTTCACGGTCGCCAATGTTTGCATCACATCGCTTGGCGTAAGCAGATAATCGATCGCGTCGTGGATAAGTACGACATCAAACGTTCGGCCCAGCCGAACGTCCCGCATGTCGCCCGCCACGGCTTCAATCCCGGGGATCAACCCCCGGCAGTTATCGAGCATCGGCTCGGACAGGTCCACCGCGACACACTCGTGGTGCCCGCCAGTTTGCTTCGCGAGGTGTACGAGAGTGTGCCCGCCGCCCGCGCCGAGTTCAAGGATGCGCTTCGGGCCGGGCTCCAGCCGTTCCGTAATCAGGTCGTTAAGTCGAGCCGCTTCGGTGACGTAGTGCTCTGGCGGCGAGAGGTGGGGCCATAGCCAGGCGAGGTCGTCATAGAGGCGAGGCGGTCGCGTTGAGGAGTCGTCAGTCATCGCCGCTTAGCTTACGCAGAATCATCAATTCGTCGAGGTGGAACTGTCGATGGATTTGGTCGGGATCGATAAAGTCGTTCAGCTCAGCAGGCTCTGAGGTCAGCTGGACGGCGACTTGGTTGTCGCTCCGATCGACAGATCCTTCGAGTTGTCCAGCCTCGACCGCCTCAGCGAATACCTCGGCGTTGGGATGTGCTAGCACGAGTGTCGTGTCGTCTATGCTCAGAACACGTACAAAGTAATAGGCCAAGGGCTTGTCTTCGCCGTCGTCTTCAAAGTCTCGGATATCTAGGTTGAGGTAATACACACCGTCCTCTTTGGTGGCGATCCCGTCGATGTTATTGACTTGAAACACCTCTCCATCCCAATCCAAACCTCCCATGATGAATCGGCCGTCTCCGGTTGCTGTGATGGCGACGATACTGTCCTCTTCCCCAACGATCTGCCAAACTCCACCGTTGCCAGGGGTGTCCTCGACAGGGGCACCCACCGGGTGTTGGCTCGACACGTAGTGGCAGCCTGCTACCGAGCCGAGTGTTAAGACCATTGCCATGACCGTCCATAAAGAGCGAGGGCGTACTAGCATGCTGAAAGGACTCCGGCAGAAGGGTAAAGAATTGTGCGATGAGGCGCATGCCGCTCATCCATAGAGAAGACGGGCCGACAGGTAGGGCTTTTCACCTCAACTTATAGGTAAACCATCATTATTCTTGCGATAAGCCAAACTAGCGGGTGTAGCGATAGATTGAGGCCGCTTTACGAGTCCGCGATACGTTCGGCCAAACCCAGCGCGCTCAGCCAAGCCCGCTCGATGTTGGTGTGGCTGCCCGCGGTGCAGGCGTCGCCACAGACGCCGAGGCCGAGCTTTTCGTCGAGCAGCCAGCGATCGCCCAGCGGTTCGACGACGTTGGCGTATCGCCAGCGGTGGACTGCGGCGTAGGTGGGGGTGGGGAGCGTTCGCCCGAGCGCTCGGCCGAAGGCCGCGGTGAGGGCGACCGCGACCGATTCGGGGGAGTCTTCGAGGTGGGCTTCAGACCAGTCGGATCGGCCGTGGGCGACCCAGCATTCGCCCGCTTCTTCGACGCTCGGCCGGCCGGGCTTGGTCGAGATGTTGGCGAAGATGGACAACTCATTGTTGGGGTCCTCGACAAACGCCGCGTCCAGTGGTTGCCAGAGTTCGAGGGGTTTTTCGAAGGCGAGCATGAGCGTCCACGTGGCGGACACAGTCGCGTCGCCGAGCGCATCCGCCAACTCGGGGGCAGGAGTGGTCAGCAGTTCGCGCGCTTGCGGCGCAGGAATGGTGAGGACGACTTTACCGAATGGGCCGTGGGTCTTGCCTTCTTCGTCGGTGGCGGACCATCCGCCATCGGTTTTCTGGAGTTGCGTCACGCGGACGCCGAAGTGTGGCCCATCGATGGCGTCGATATCTTCGGCGCTTTCACACAAGTGTCCAACAATCGAGCCCATTCCCGGTGTGCCGACGTAGCGCTTAGCCACACGCTTGCTGTCGGTGGGGGCTTCGTCTTCTTTCAAATCGACGAATCGGCCGTCCCATTCCGCCCCAACGCCGAGGTCGATCCATCGATCGACTTCCTGCTGGAAAGTCACGCTGCGTGCGGTGAGATACTGCGCGCCCTGATCGAATATCGGACCACTTCGCGAAACACGTGTGGACATCCGGCCGCCGGGCCTATTCCCTTTGTCTAACACGGTCACCCGTTGCCCCGACTCGGCGAGCTTATGGGCAGCGGTCATCCCGGCGATCCCCGCGCCGACGATTAGGGTAGGTAAAGCGTTACTCATATCCTGAGCATACCCGCGCTGCGGGGTGATTCAATTGAAACCCAAAGTGTGCGGATTCGGGAGATACGAAGAAGCCCACCGAAGATCTTTGATCATCGGTGGGCTTTCGGATTACTGCGGGGAGATGGAGTCGGATCAGCCGGACACGCGGTTGAGGTACTCGCGGGTTTCGGTGTTGATGCGGACGACTTCGCCTTCTTTGATGAAAGGGGGGACGCGGACCTTCAGGCCTGTCTCGCACACAGCTTCCTTCATCACGTTGGTCGCGGTGGCGTTCTTGATGCCCGGCTCGGTCTCGGTGATCTCTAGCT
>JBCCWB010000269.1:0-4782 GCA_039194345.1 Planctomycetota bacterium | reverse complement strand
GTCGACGTTCATCTTCACGACGCCGTAGCCCAGGGTTTCTTCGATCTCGTGCTTATCCGAGCCGGAGCCGCCGTGGAAGACCAGCCAGAAGTAGGCGTCTTCGCCGAACTTGGCCTTGATGGCGTCTTGGCCTTCCTTGAGGATGCCGGGCTTGAGCTTGACCGCACCGGGCTTGTAGGCACCGTGGACGTTGCCGAAGGTCGCAGCAAACATGTACCGGCCGCCTTCGACTTCGCTGAGGCGCTCGTAGACGTAGACCATGTCTTCGGGCGTGGTGTAGAGCATTTCGTCGGGCATGTCGTCCGAGCCGGCGGCACCGTCTTCTTCGCCGCCGACGACGCCGGCTTCGACTTCGAGGATCTGGCCGATCTTGGTCATGCGTTCGAGCAGCGGCACCGCCAGGTCCATGTTTTCCTTCACGGGCAGGATCGACGCGTCGAGCATGTGCGACTGGTACAGTGGCAGCTTGCCCTCGGCGACGCGACGCTCGGATTCTTCAATCAGGGGGATCAGGAAGTCGTCGACGTTGCCGGGCTGGCAGTGGTCGGTGTGGATGGCGACGTTGACGTCGAGCTTGGCTGCGACGCGGTGGATGTGCTCGGCGAGGCTGATCGCACCCATGACCATGTCGCCGTTGACCAGGCCCGAGGCGAACTTGCCGCCGCCGGTGGAGACCTGGATGATGCCGTCGCTCTTGAGGTCGGAAAACGCCTTAAGGGCGGCGTTGGCGGTCACCATCGAGCTCACGTTGATCGCGGGGTAGGCGAAGTTGTTCTGGTACGCGTTGTCAAGCATCTTGACGTAAGTGGCGTAATCGGCGACGGGCATGGGGTCTACAACCTTCCTGAGGGGTGTTGGGGACGAATCATCGGCCGAGCATTTCACTCGTAAAACCGATCAGCAGGTCGAGACTATAACCAGACCACGAAAACCGTACAATCCGCACCAAATGGATCGAACATCCCCCACGAGCATCACCCAACCCCTCGGCTTCCGCGCGGCGGGCAGTACCTGCGGCATCAAACCCAGCGGCAAGCCCGACTTGGCCCTGATTGTTTCCGACACGCCCTGCAGCGCAGCGGGTGTGTTCACCACGAATAAGGTTAAGGGCGCCCCCGTTCTGGTCTCCCAGAAGCACGTGCGCAACGGTAAGGCTCGGGCAATTGTCTGCAATTCCGGGACGTCCAACGTGGCGACCGGGGAGCAGGGTTTGCGTGACGCTGAGGCGATGTGTCAGACCACCGCCTCGGCTTTGGGCCTGCGTTACCCCAGCGAAGTGCTGGTCGCGTCCACCGGCGTGATCGGCCACCGCCTGCCCATGGACAAGGTCTTGCCGGGTATCGAGCAACTCGCCCCGTCGCTGGCCCAAGGCAAGAAGGCCGACAACGCCGCGGCCGATGCGATCCTGACCACCGACTTGGTCCGCAAGACCGCCCTGCGTACCGTGAAGCTCGGCGGCAAGACCGTCACCCTCGGAGGTATCTGCAAGGGCAGCGGCATGATCGCGCCGAACATGGCCACCATGCTCGCCTTCATCACCACCGATGCCGCCATCGAGTCAAAGCCGCTGAAGCTCGCCCTGCGTGCCGCGACCAGCGAGACGTTCAACCGGCTATCGGTGGATTCGGACAAGAGCACCAGCGACAGCGTGATGGTGCTAGCCAACGGCCAAGCCAAGAACCGCGCGATCACAGGCCCGGGCAAAGGGTTTAAACAATTCGTCGAGACGCTGACCGATCTCTGCCGTGACCTCAGCGAACAGTTGATCTGGGATGGCGAAGGCGTCACTCGAATCATGCGGGTGCGGGTCAGCGGTGCCGCCAACGTGAAGGACGCCGACCGCGTCGGACGATCGATCGTGGATAGCCCACTGGCGAAGACGGCCTTGCACGGGGCCGACCCGAACTGGGGCCGTATCGCCATGGCCGCGGGCAAGAGCGACGCGAAGTTGAACAAAGACACCCTCTCGATCCGCATCGCCGGGATGAGCATTTACGAGCACGGTCAACCCACAACACTCGGCCTCAAGCCCCCCGCCAAACTCGCCAAGGCGATGGCTGCAAAGGAAGTCCAGATTGAAGTGGATTTGGGCGTAGGCAAAGCCTCAGCCGAGTGGCTCGGCTGCGACTTATCCCGCGAATACATCCATATCAACGCCGACTACACCACATAATTGCACCCGTTACGGGAAGCTCCTTAAAACCCTTGCGCCAAAGGTAAATTAACTCTTGCCCACGGCTGTGCTTGGGGGTATGTTTGAATATCACGTCGGCGATTTCATTTCTCTTTGCTGTTCAGGTGCCGGCGACATTTTCACGCCTTCGGGCGTAGGGGTGTGCTATGAGTACGATGACTTTGGATTGTCCGAATTGCGGCCGAGGACTTCTCGTGCCCGAAACGGCCGTCGGTCGCAAAGCCCGCTGCACCGCCTGCGGGACCCGCTTCGTGATTCCTTCACGCGAAGAGTTGCTTGAACAAACTATCACGCAGATGGCGTTGGAAGAACTCGACCACCGCTATCACGAGGAAGAGGCCCAATACGAAGAGGTGCAGTCCTCGGCGGGCCGACCGCCCCGCCCCGAGCACCCCGTCTCTAGTTCGGGCACCGTGCTTGGACTACCCGCGGTAGCCGACGAGCCCGCGCCGAACGAGGCTTCGGGAGTGCTCAGTGTCGATCACATCACCGAGACAAAGAAAGCAGCAGTAGCCGTACCTTCTGCACCCGAAGTAAAGGAGACCAGCCTTCCCCCAGAGGAACCGCCAGCTGTTTTATCCGCAGATGACTCCGGAGACCACGCCCCGGCACCCGAGGCAGCGGCTACCTATCCCACCGACCTCCGCCCTTCTGAACTCCGGCCTTATCTTGTGATCAACGAAGTCTCGATGCGCGGCGTTTCTTTATCGTTCGCCACCGAATTACTGCAACACGAGGTCTTTCGAACTTCCATGCCCATCCGCTGCGCCTTCACCGGAAAGGGGCCGGAGACCCACTTGGTCAGCCGCCCCATGATCTTCCCGAACCGCAGCACCGAGGAAGGCAGCTCACAAGCCCGCGGTTATGAAATGCGCTACGAACAAACCGTAGGCCCCAAGCATTCGCCCCGTGAACACGTCCGCGGCATTGGCCGGTTGTCAGGTTTCTATGAACCCTACGACCGTCCCCTGCTCTACTACGCCTGTGACGGTCACGCCGGGGAAGCCCTTAAGTGCCGCGCCCACACCGACCCCATGGGCCCCGACCACTGCGAAGTGCTAATCCCCTTTGGTGAGGTCGCCGTTGAATGGGTCAGCCGCGTCAACGGCCGCTGCGGCCCCGAGTACGCGCTGCTGAAAACCGCTGTCGCCCATCTCAAGAATGATGGCTGGACCAGCTTGTCCGAGAAGACCCAACGCCGCCTGGAAACTTGGTGCAAGTTTGAGCGTGGCGAACGCTTCAAGCTGTATCTCAACGACGCCGACCTCACCGTCGCCGATATGGGATTGGGCGGAGTCGTTGTTACCGACCGCCGCCTGCTCTACCACAAATTCCGCCGCAGCCGCAGCTTGTCTCTGAACCAAGACGCGGTCCTGCACCTACGCACCGACGGCAAATACGTCCGCATCACCCTCGAGTCCGGTGGGCGATTGGCCCGGGCGGGCAAGATCCACCGCCCCGACATGGACAAACTCATCCAAGCCCTCGAGGACGCTCCGCGGCTCAAGGTGATGGTGGGTAAGGCCGACAGCTAACGAATCTCACAAGCTTAGTCCAGAAACATCCGACCCGATTTCGGCGATCCATTGTTATGCCAAGCGGTTGAAGTCCAAATAGCCCGGGTGGGGTTGCAACACCCGGCGAATTTCTGCGGAAATACAACATTTTTCGATGAGGGCGGTGCAGAAAGCGGTGCAGCGGTGGCGTTCTCGCCGTCGATCCGTCCCGTGTTCGAGCCGTTGCCTGAACCCGAACCGCTCGACCCCGAGGATGAATTCATCCTGGCCCAGATGATGGCGTCGAGCCAGTACCAACGTGTCTACGCCGCGGAGAAGTCGGGACGTAACAAGGGCGGGACGACTTCGATCCGCGGGCTCACGCCCAAGACCGACGACGCCAAGCCCAAGCGTCCCCATCCACGCACGATGAGCAAGGCCGAACAGGTGGCCGAAATCGTCGAGGCCTGGCCCAAACTCAACGCCCATGAAACCGCAGCTGTGCTCGGTGCGTTACGTCGGTGTCCCAGCATCGCGGGGCGTACCCACGTTTCGAAGATGGCCAAAGCCACACGTGGCCAACACTTGGTCCATCACACCGACGCGGCAAAGCAACTCGGGATCAAGCCCAACACCCTGCACGCCTGGGCGAAGAGGGGCTGGATTGGGGGCAAGGTTCGAGTGAGCAACAACGTCTGGTACCCACGCACCGAAGTTACGAAAGCCCGGAAATTAGCAGTAAAACGCAGAAAGTGAGACACCACCATGTCAGAAAATACGACACTCCCCGATCAACTCGCAGCCGAATCAATGCGTCAGCTGCTGCACGCGATGCTGACTTTGTCGGAAGACACCACGGTCTCGACCCGAATAAAACTCGTCAGCGAAGCTTCACGTCTCCTGGAACGCACCGAGACGAAGCACACCGTAGTCGAACGCCTTGGATCCTCCTTCCCACAGGGAGGCTCGTAAGCCCTGCCTGAGACCGTCGTGGTCGTCGCGGGCCCCCAACGGGCGCCGGCCCCGACGCACCGCAGGTAGGGCGACCCCAGCCGAGAACACAGCGGCAGAGCTCCCCCCGGGGCGGGGTCC
>JBCCWB010000268.1:0-4799 GCA_039194345.1 Planctomycetota bacterium | reverse complement strand
CGACTGCGCTCCCATTGTTATTGCCAAGGAAAAGGGCTACTTCGAAGACGAAGGCCTCTCGGTCGAAGTCATCGCCCAGCCCAACTGGAAGACCCTGCTCGACAACGTGATCTCCGGCGAACTCGACGGCGCTCACATGCTTTCGGGTCAGCCTATCGCCGCGACCATCGGCTTCGGCACCAAGGCGCACATCATCACCGCCTTCACCATGGACCTCAACGGCAACGGCATCACCGTGTCGAACTCCATCTGGGAACAGATGCAAGAGAACGACCCGGCTCTCGATATGCCCCAGCCCTCACACCCCATCACCGCTGAAGGCCTGAAGCCGATCGTTCAAGAGTACATCGACGACGGTAAGAAGCTGCAAATGGGCATGGTCTTCCCCGTGTCGACCCACAACTATGAAATCCGCTACTGGCTCGCCGCTGCGGGTATCCACCCCGGTATGTACACCGCCACCGACATCGGCGGCCGCACCGACGCCGAAGTCGAACTCTCCGTCACCCCGCCCCCGATGATGCCCGCGACCCTTGAGTCCGGCAACATCCAAGGCTACTGCGTCGGTGAGCCTTGGAACCAGCAAGCCGTCGCCAAGGGCATCGGCGTGCCGGTGACCACCAACTATGACATCTGGAAGAACAACCCCGAGAAGGTCTTCGGCGTCTCCAAGAAGTGGGCTGACGAAAACCCCCAAACCATGCTCGCCGTCACCAAGGCGCTGATCAAGGCCGGTAAGTGGCTCGACGAAACCGATGCGGATGGCAACCTGGTCAACCGTGTTGAAGCCGCTCAAATCCTCTCGCGTCCCGACTACGTCGGTGCCGACTTCGACGTCATCAAGAACTCGATGACCGGTACCTTCATCTTCCAGAAGACCGACGTCCGCGAAATGCCCGACTTCAACGTGTTCTTCAAGTACCAGTGCACCTACCCCTGGTACTCGGACGGCATCTGGTTCCTGACCCAAATGCGTCGCTGGGGCCAAATCACCGAAGCCAAGCCTGCTGAGTGGTACCACGAGCAAGCCAAGGAAGTGTACAAGCCCGCGATCTACCTCGAAGCCGCCAAGCTCCTGCTCGAAGAAGGCTTCATCGAAGAGGCTGACGTGCCTTGGGACACCGATGGCTACAAGCCCGCCACCGCGGACTTCATCGACGGCATCGAGTACGACGGCAAGGACCCCCTGGGCTACCTCGCCAAGCACGCGATCGGCCACAAAGACTAATTCGACTTTCCTAACCGCGCTCCGCCGTGTTTAACGGCACGCCGGGGCTTTTCCGCCTTACTCGACTCACTGCCCGCCTCCTGAGACCCCGCCATGCTCAAGAAACTGAAAACCATCCTCCTCAAGATCGTCGACTTGACCGCTCTGGGCTTCCTCGAGCCTTACGTGCGACTCTGCTACGGCGAGGAGCCCAAGAAGCAGCTCAAGCTGATCGCTCAGTTCAGCGCGGTGCCGATCGCGGCGCTGCTCCTTTTTCTCGCGATCTGGGGTTTCCTGGCACCGAAGCACAAGACCAAGTCGGGCAGCGTGCCCACGCCTACTCAGACGTGGAGTGCGTGGACTTCGATCATGAACCAGCACGAGCAGGAGAACACCAAGTTCGAAGCCTACAACCTGACCGGCGAAGCCCGTCTGGAAGTGGTCGCGGCGGCCGAAGCCCGTCAGGCCGAGCTCGTACCTCTGGTTGCTGAAGCAAACAAGGGCGTCGACGACGCCCGCGAGGCTGAAGCTGCCGAGAAGGCCGAGCGCATCGCCCCGCTGCAGGCCAAGCTTGACGAGATGAAGGAAGCTGCCGATGCCGAGGAAGAGACCCGGCTCAGCGAGATCGAAGCCCGTGCGGAAGCACTCGACACCAGCGATGCCGAGGCCCGCGATCAGCTCAAGGCCGACTACCTCGACTTCGACGCTTGGGAAGAAGAACAGAAGGACGCCCAGAGCGACCTGAAGGGGGCGATCAAGCTGATTCAGGACGAGAAGACGCCCGAAGTCACTGCAGCCTTGTTGCTGCAGAAGCAACGGAATGATGAAAAGCAGTTCATCGACAAGCTCATTGAGGTCGCTGGTGAAGACAGCCGCGAGCTGTCGCTGGCCGAGACCGAGGCCAAGCTCGCCGAGTTGGAAGTCGCTTACGCGGGGGCCAGCGGCGCCGACACCTTTAAGACCCTGAAGAAGATCGTCCGCGAGCAGAACAAGCTCGCCAAAACCGAAGACCGCATCTACGCCAAGCCGTGGACGCTGCCGATGCAGATCTTCCGTTCGATCCTCTGCGTGTTCGCTGGCTTCCTGGTGGGCGTGGCGATCGCGGTGCCGATCGGCGTGTGCTGCGGCCTGTCGCGGACGTTCATGGCGGCGATGACCCCGTTCATTGCGTTGTTCAAGCCGGTGTCGCCGATCGTTTGGCTACTGATCTTCATGATTGTCGTGGGCGGCTTCTTCCCCGACCCCGACAAAAGTGTGGTGCTCGCCTCGCTCACCAGCTTTACCAACTGGATCACCGGGTGGATCCCGTTTGTCGGCGACATGGTGACCGACTTTGATATCAACATCGCCTTCATCGCCTCGGCTTTGACCGTTTCGATGTGCTCGCTCTGGGCGACCATGGTCAACACCGCGCTGGGCGTTGCCTCGGTCGACAAGGACCACATCAACGTCGCCAAGGTGCTGCGTCTGGGCTTCTTCTCCCGGCTGTTCAAGATCGTGCTCCCCTCGGCCCTGCCGCTGGTGTTCGCGGGTATGCGGATATCGCTGGGGGTCGGCTGGATGGTGCTGATCGCCGCCGAGCTGCTCGCCTCGTCCGAAGGCTTGGGTAAGTTCACCTGGGACCAGTTCAACAACGGGGCGACCGACTCGTTCGCCAAGATCGTCTGCATGGTCTTCGTGGTCGGCATCATCGGTCTGATCCTCGACCGCATCATGATCATCTTCCAACGCCTCGTGAGCTTCGAAGGCTCGGTCGCGACGATCTGATGAGTTCCGGTGCTCATTGAGAAATTAGGAAAGTAACCAATGGCTTATCTAGAACTACAAAATGTCAGCAAGGGCTACGGCCCGCCGAGTAACCGCTATGAGGTGCTCGAGAACGTGAACCTTTCGATCGAGAAAAACGAGTTCGTCGCCGTCATCGGCTTCTCGGGATCGGGTAAGAGCACGCTGATGTCGCTGCTCGCTGGGCTCGAAAAACCCGACACGGGCAAGGTCATCCTTGATGGCGAAGAAGTCGCCCAGCCCGGGCCGCGTCTGGGCATCATGTTCCAGAACTACTCGCTGCTGCCCTGGCTCTCGGTTGCGGGCAACCTCGAGATCGCGGTGAAGCAGGTCTTCCCCGAGATGCCCAAAAAGGAACGGGCCGAGTACATCCAGCATTACATCGATATGGTCACGCTGACCAACTCGGAATACAAAAAACCCGCCGAGCTTTCGGGTGGTATGCGTCAGCGTGTGTCGTTGGCCCGTACGTTGGCGATGAAGCCGGACGTGCTGCTGCTCGACGAACCGCTGTCGGCGCTCGACGCGATCACGCGTTCGGTGTTGCAAGATGAAATCATCCGCATCTGGGAAGAAGACCGCCGGACGGTGGTCATGATCACCAACGACGTCGATGAAGCCGCGCTCATGGCCGACCGCATCGTCCCGCTTACGCCCGGCCCCTCGGCGACGCTCGCCCACTCCTACCCGGTCGAGCTCGAACGCCCTCGCGACCGAACCACGCTGAACTTCAACCCCGACTTCAAGAAGCTCCGCCACGAGGTCTCGGGCTTCCTGATGAGCCTCAACGAAGACGCCAAGAGCCTCAAGTTCAACAACGAGCTCACCCTCCCCGACCTCCAGCCCAAAGACTTCCGCACCCACTACACCTCGGTCGGCTGACCCACGGTTTACCCCGGAAGGATTCCACCCATGCCCGAAGTATTGCAACCCAGCGCAGCCAACCAAGCCGCACGCGACGCCAAATACGTCGAAATCGTCAACCTGGTCAAGGCCTACCCCAACCCCCTCGGCGACCCGATCAAGGTCGTAGATGGCTACAACCTCACCATCAAGAAGGGCGATCTCATCAGCGTGATCGGCCACTCGGGCTGCGGCAAATCCACCGTGCTCATGATGCTCGCTGGCCTCAACCCCATCACCTCGGGGGATGTGCTGGTTGAAGGCGAAGTCATCGAAGGCCCCGGCCCCGATCGTGCAGTCGTATTCCAAGCACCCTGCCTGCTCCCGTGGATGACGTCGTATCAAAACGTCATGCTCGGCGTGAAACGCTGCTACCCCCACGGCACCAAGCAAGAACGCAAAGAAATTGTTGAGTACTACCTAAACCTTGTCGGTTTGTCCGACTCGATGCACAAGTTCCCCCGTGAGATGTCCGGCGGGATGCAGCAGCGTGTCGGTATCGCTCGGGCGATCGCCTTGCGTCCCAAGCTCTTGCTGCTAGACGAGCCGTTCGGCCGTCTCGACTCGCTGACGCGGATGGACCTCCAGGACACCATTCTGGGCATCCTCGACAAGGAACGCATCACAACCATGCTCATCACCCACGACGTGGATGAAGCGGTGTATATGGCTGACCGTGTCTGCATGATGACCAACGGCCCGCGGGCCAAGGTTGGTCAGGTGCTCGATGTTCCGTTTGAACGTCCCCGCAAGCGTCAAGAGATCCTTGCCTCGGACCTGTTCTACGACCTACGCGGCAGCTTGGTCGACTTCCTCGCTAAGAACGAGAAAGAGAAGCCTGGTGACAAGCCGAAGGTCGTTGAGCCGCGTGGCGATGTGTTTGAAGCGCCGGGTATGCCGCGTG
>JBCCWB010000267.1:0-4853 GCA_039194345.1 Planctomycetota bacterium | reverse complement strand
CCCCGCTGTCGCTGGGCATCGAGACCATGGGCGGCGTGATGACCAAACTCATCTAGAAGAACACCACCATCCCCACGAGCAAGAAGGAAACCTTCTCCACGGCGGCGGACAACCAGACCGAGGTCACAATCCACGTACTCCAGGGCGAACGCGAATTCGCCAAGGACAACCGCACGCTCGGTCAGTTCAACCTCGCCGACATCCCGCCCGCCCCGCGCGGCATGCCGCAGATCGAAGTCGAGTTCGCCCTGGATGCCAACGGCATCCTGAACGTGGTCGCCACCGACAAGGGCACCGGCAAGACGCAGAACATTGAGATCAAGGGCTCGTCGGGCCTCGACGAAGCCGAGATCGAGAAGATGAAGGCCGACGCCGAAGCCAACGCCGAGGCCGACAAGGCCAAGCGTGAGCTGGTCGACCTGAAGAACCAAGCCGAGGCCGTGGTCCACGCGACCAACAAGCAGCTCGAAGAGCACGGGGACAAGATCGACGCCGAGGTTCGAGGCAAGATCGAATCGGCCGTGTCCAACGTCGAAGAGAAGCTCAAGGAAGATGACGCCGACGTCATCAAGAAGGCGCTCGAGACGCTCAACACCGAGAGCATGGAGCTCGGCAAGGCCGTCTACGAAGCCACCGCCGGTGAAGGCGGAGCCGGTGCTGCGGGTGCCGCAGCTGGAGCCGCCGCGGGCGCGGCCGGTGGTGCCTCCGCTTCGGACGGCGACGACGTGATCGACGCCGAGTACGAAGTCAAAGACTGAGCCCTTGGTTCAACTTAAAACACAAAGCCCGCACATGATCTTGATCATGTGCGGGCTTTTTTTGTTTAACTGGAATGGCACGTTTAGCGGGCGGCACGAAGTGCCCCGCGTGTGTTGGGCAACAATGTGTGCACCCAGCGTGGGACGCTTCGCGTCGCCCGCTAAACGTTTGGTTGGACGATTAAGGCGCTTTGGCTTCCGCCGCACCCTCGGGTTTGGTGAATGCCGACGCTTCGGGCGTAACGAACTGGAAATTCGAGAGCTTGGCCGAGCCTTTCTTATCACCGACACCAGAAGTCGGGTCCCAGAAGTAGAAGTCCCAGGTGGTGGCGAACGACACGCCATCGACCTCCACGAAATCGGAGTAGAGGATGATGCTCGCTTGCGCCTCGGCTTCTTCCTTGGTCTTGCCGTAAGACACGATGTACGCCAGCGCATCCATCCTGCCCTGATCATCGGTGAAGGCGATGTACCAGTCGTCGGGGGCGTCGCCCACGCCCGCATCGAAGGTGATCTTCGTGCCGACGCGCATGTCGTCGGTCCCTTTCACCGCGAGCTTGCCCGCGTCGCTGTGGTTTGTGCCGGGGTCGTCCAGCTTGAACGGCGCGGCGACGAAGTACGGCCAGGTCAACACGTGGAACCGCGCGGGCGGCCCGGGCACCTGAGCATCGGCGGGCGAGAGCCATGCGGTTTGGCCGTCGAAGATCATGGTTGTGCCGTCGTTTAGCACGACGTTGGCCTTGCTCATCGACGGGGTAAAGGCCAGTTGGCCGACGAGATTCATCGGGCCAAAGTTGACTTCGAAGTCGGCCTGGACCGCGTCTTGGGCGTTGTAGGTTTCGCCGCCGTGCGTCGCTTCGAGCGCAGCAATGCGCTGCGAAGGCGACTTTTCGTGGTCCCCCGCAAACGCGGCGGTGGTGAGTCCCAGCAGCAGCGGGGCGGTGAGAGCGGTAAGGGTGCGGTGCATCAGTGAATCTCCTGGAAGGTGTCGAGCTATTCCAATGTGGCCCGACATGATAGGCACGCTTACGCCGATTTCTTCCCGTTGACGGTCAGTTCTGCCATCTGCACTGGCGACGCCGCCAGCCACGCAGGGTCCTTCGAGATCAGGTTGTTCTCGCTATCGACCTGGCCGAACGTCAACACACCCGTCGGGCAGCTCTGTACGCACGCCGAGCAACGTACGCACTCGACGTCCTTCATCGGCAGACCCTTGTTGGCGAAGTTCATGATGTCGATGCCCTGGTGGCACACGCTTGTACACACGTTGCACGAGATGCATTTCTTCTTGTCCGCGACGATCGCAAACCGGCTAAACAGCCGCGTGTAGATGTGCATCAGCGCCGCGAGCGGACACGCAAACCGGCACCACACCCGTCCGGAGAAGTGGAAGTACAAACCCACCCCCAGCACCCCGGCCCACATCAGGTCGACCATGTACGAGAAGTTGAGCAGCGGCAGGCCGTCGCCCTTGGCGAGGTACTTGAAGGTCTTATCCGAGAAGTCGTCGCCCGGCACGATCCAACCCACGATGCGGAACAGCATGATCGCGGCGGCAAACCACAGGAAGACTTGGCCGACCATGTTGAGCCGGTTCCAGAACGGGCCGTGCGGCATCTTGTGGCGATGCGTGTCGCCGAGCGTTTCCGCCAACGCGCCGCAGGAGCAGATCCAGCCGCAGTACGCGCCCTTGCCCCAGTAGCGGATCATGAGCGGGATCGCGACGAACGTCTGCAGGAAGCCGAGGATCAGCCAGCCCCAGATCGGCTCGCTCGTGAACCAGTTCCATGCCATGAGCGGCCATGCAAGTACGAAGCCATACGCACGCCAATACTCACGGCCGTGCCCGTAGCTCACTTCGGGGAAGAACGTGTTGGCAAACCAAGCGCCGAGGCCGCCATCAAACCAACCGTTATGCCCCATCCACGGGAAGAAGATCTCGGGCAGTAGGAACAACGGCAGCACCTGGATCGCCATCAGCGTTATGGTCTGCAGCTTGATGTACGGCGTCTTGCGTCGTCTGATCCGACGCACGCCAAAGATCACCACGCACGACGCATACGCCAGCGTGTAATAGAAACTCCGGCCGGATGCGCTGATCGCCAACGTATGGCCTAGTGTGCCTTCTCGGCTGAAGTATCCGCCGGTGGATTCTTTGACCCAGTCCCAGAACACACTGGGATTTAGGCCGAGGAACGATTCGTTGAACTTATCCTTCAGGCCGAAGGGGATGTTGTAGTCACCCTTCCAGTGGTAGATCCACGCGCAGAACAATACGAACACAATCAACCACGTCCACCATCCCGCTCCGCGGTCGCCGCTGATGCGCACCCCCGACTTGCGGAAGAAATCCAGCGGGGGTTCACGGCCGATCATCTCGAAGACCGAGTTGTTGGGGATCGTCTGCTCGTTGCCATCCGCGTCTTTGATGACGACTTCGTTCTCGCGGATTTCCAAGGGCTTCGAAGCCATCATCAGATTGATCGTGCCCGGCGGCTGCGGCTTCGGCCCGAGGTAAGCCCCCGACGGCGTGGTCACACGATCCCCATCAACGGTTTCGATGTCGATGTCCGCTTCGGGGTTCACCGCCAACGCCTGGATCTTTTCGATGTTCTCCGGCTTGGGCCGGCTGAACTCGGGCTTGCGGTAGCTCAGCGTGACCTTGCTGCCGCAGGTCGCCAACGCGATCGCGGTTTCCATCGCACTGTCGCCGCCGCCGACGACGAGGATGTCCTGCCCGCAGAAGTCTTTGGGGTCGTGCAGGCGGTTGTAGACCTTGTCGAGTTCTTCGCCGGGGATGTTGAGCTTGCGGAAGTTCCCCGAACGCCCGATGCCGACGATGACGCGGTGGGCTTTGATGTTCTCGCCGCCCGCGACGTGGAGCTCGAAGATCCCGCCGGACTTGGTGATCTTTTCGATGCGCGCGTTGGTTGGCGTGATGCCCTGGTCGAGCGTTTGTTCGTGGAGGTCTTCGAGCAGGCCTTCCTTGATCTCGGCCTTGTCGTGGAACTGCAGGTCGCCCGCCGGGGTCATGTCCGTCGGGTAGGTGAAGATCGGCTTGCCCTTGGGGAAGTTCGAGATCGTCGAGAAAGGCTCAGCCGCCTCGAATAATTCGTAAGTCAGGTTTCGCTTTTTCGCTTCCTTCGCCGCCGCAAACCCCGACACCCCGCCGCCGACGATCGCGATGTCCCGTACCGCCGGGTCGGCCACCGTCCGCTTGGCAAACCCCGGATCGTTGGCGATGGTCATCACCGCCCTCGTCCCCGTGTCGGCCGAGAACTTCAGCAGCGGGATCCCCGTCAGGTCACCCACGATGTAAAACCCCGGCACGTTCGTCGACCCATCGGGCTGCACCACCGGCAGTTTCTCCACCGTGCCCGCCGGCCATCGTGTGTGCAGCCAACGTGTGTACCAAGTCAACGGATTCGTCGTCATCCCGAGTCCTATCTTTTTGTTTGCTTTGTGATAGCTAATCTCAGGCCCTTTAACCGAGTTGGTCCTGCTAGGCCCAGAGTACATCAACAACAAAGCAATATCACGGCAAGATTTATTCCCGCAAGACGATAGCGCCGCCAAGTTATTGGAGATGAGACCGATTCTCTATTTACGAACCTATACACCATCCATAGCAATTTATATGCTTGCAGGTGACAATGCTTTGGTGTGCGTAAACTTCAATTGCTGTCAGCAATGTTTCTATCGTGGCATCGGAGAGACGATGTATCGCCAACGTGATAAAAATTCATCGCTAAGCTAATTCTACGATAGATCTGATACGTCGAAGTGTACTTACAGTTGACGGCCATAATCGAGAGCCTTGGCAACGTAACGGCCATGAAAACTTTTATGGTTGCCATGGCAACTGCGAGCTAAGTGGTCCTGAAACCCTGTGCGTATGTCGGTAATCCTTTCCCCACTTCTCTATGAGTTTTGCGAGCGGAATCCGTAGTGAGTGGCATTAGCAACTCAGTGTTTCTAAATATCCTATTGCGCGAAGAGATTCTTACGACAATCTCAATTACCAGGAAGGTTGAAGAAACAGACGTAGTGATGGCCGAGGTGGAGTCAGTATCTGAACAGTACAGACCACTGTCT
>JBCCWB010000266.1:0-5000 GCA_039194345.1 Planctomycetota bacterium | reverse complement strand
GCTACGCCCCCCGCGCGGGTGTCGAATTGACCCCCGCTGGGCGTCGCTTGGCCCACCGGGTGCTCCGCCGACACCGACTGGTCGAGCTGTTTCTAGTCGAGGTCTTGCACATGGACTGGTCCGAGGTCCACGAAGAGGCCGAGGAACTCGAGCACACGATTTCCGACAAGGTCCTGGACCGCATCGACGAACTACTCGGCCACCCCGCGACCGACCCGCACGGCTCGCCCATCCCGCGGGCCGACCAACCGCTAGCCCGCGAATCTACCATCGCCCTCGACTCGGCCCCGGTCGATAAGCCCCTCATCGTGACGCGCATCGTGGACCACGACCCCGAGTTCCTCCGCTTTGCCGAGACCCACGGCCTGATGCCCGGCGCGAAAACTAAGATCACGCAACACCTCCCTCACGCCGATGCGGTCACCGTGGAAACCGAAAGCCACGAGCCGGTCACCCTCGGGCTTGCGGCTGCGGCACGGGTGCAGGTTCAAACGCATTAAGACAAAGAAACTTGACTCACCGCCGAATCAAACCGGGCTGGGCACGGTTTCGAGGATTTCTTTGAGCACCCTGTGACTGGCCACGCCGTCCGCTTCGTGCATGTACGTCTTGGTCACGCAGCGGTGGGCGAAAACAGGGGTCACGTTGCTGGTTACATCTTCGGGCGTAGCGTAGTCGCGGCCGTGCACCAGTGCAGTGGCTTTCACCGCACGGATCAGTGCCAACGAACCCCGCGGGCTGACGCCGATCTGGAGCTGGTCGTGGGTACGCGTGGCGTTCGCGATGGCGACGACGTAGTCCACCAGCGTCGAATCCACCGACACCGCCTCAGCTTGTTTCTGCAACTCGACGAGTTCTTGTGCTGTCATCACCGGCTTAAGTTCCGCCAACGCGGTGCGGCGCGGGTCGAGCGTCAGCACGCGGGCCTCGTCGGCCGGGCTGGGGTAGCCCAGGCTCAGCCGCATCAGGAAGCGGTCCAGCTGCGACTCGGGCAGGAAATAGGTGCCTTCAAACTCGACGGGGTTCTGCGTCGCGATCACGATGAACGGGTCGAGCAGCTTGCGGGTGATCCCGTCCATCGACACCTGCGACTCGTTCATCGCTTCGAGCAGGGCCGACTGGGTGCGCGGCGTGGTGCGGTTGATCTCGTCGGCGAGGACGACGTTGGAAAAAATCGGGCCCGCCTTGAAGCTGAACTCGGCCTTCTGCTGGTCCCAGATGGTGACGCCCAGGATGTCGGCGGGGAGCATGTCGGGGGTGAGCTGGATGCGCGACAGGCTGCCGTCGAGCGACTTGGAAAGCGCGATGGCGAGCGTCGTCTTGCCCACGCCCGGCACGTCCTCGATTAGGACATGGCCCTTGGCGAGCAGGCAAATAATCACCTTGTCGATGGCCTGTTGGTTGCCCAGGAAGCAGGACTGGATGTTGGAGCGCAGGCGTTCGAGTTGGTGCATAAGACGTGGCCGGGGATCGGGGGAACAGGGCAATGCGGACCAGGAAGTCCGCCATCGATCGGCGGTTAGGTCAGTATAACGCCACCACGCATGGTATCTTGCATCAGTCGGAGCTATCAGCGCGGCGGTGATTATCGGAGTCGGCCCGAATCCACCCGATTCCGGTCCCCCGGCCCGTGAGATGCCGATAGTTTCTTGTTGGTACGACCACCCGCTCTCGCCCTCCGTTTCATCACCCTGCCCCATGCCAAGACGTCTTTGGAACAACCTGTTGGAGAACCTCGAGCAGGTCTGGGCACGCGTCGAGAACTACCTGGATACCGAGTTGTGGGCGGTGTGTTTCGAGCTCGCGGTCATCTGGGTGGTGGTGTACCTGATCCTACGCTTCCTCCGCGGCACACGCGGGGCCCGGGTCATCAAGGGCGTAGCGATCATCCTGATCATCGGTACGCTTACGATTCAGATCTTCGGTGGCGCCAACCAACTCGAACGACTGAGCTTCCTCTATTCGGGTTTCTTGCAATTCATCTCGATCGCGCTAGTCATCGTGTTCCAGCCGGAGATCCGCCGGGCGTTGGTGCGACTGGGCGAGGCAAGGTTCTTCCGGCAAGCGGGGCTGCGTAAAGCCCGGGTCGTCGAGGAACTGCTCGGGTCGATCCAATACCTCGCACGCAACAAGGTCGGAGCGCTCATCGCGATCGAGCGGCAGGTAGGCCTCGGCGGGATCGTCGAAGCCGGCATCCGCGTCGATGCCGATGTAACCAAGGAACTGCTCAACACCATCTTTTGGCCCGGCTCGGCGTTGCACGACATGGGCGTGGTCCTCCGGGGCGACCGTATTGTGGCTGCGGGTGTGCAGTTTCCCCTCGCCGAGGGCGACAGCGTCGAGCAAGAGCTCGGCTCTCGCCACCGCGCCGCCATCGGACTCTCCAGCGAAGTCGATGCGCTGATCTTGGTCGTCTCCGAAGAGACCGGCACGATCAGCGTCGCCGAACGGGGCACGCTCACCCGCCACCTCACCATCGAAGACCTCCGCCGGGTCCTGACCAAGGGGATGACCGAGGTCACCCTCGACGAAACCAATCCCATCAGCGAAGACGATGAAGCCGCGGGTGGAAGCAGCGCTTCTGCCAACCCCGCCGCCTAACTCGCCTCCCAGAATCGTCCCCCAACCATGGCCCAACGCAAGCTCCACGAAAAAGTCGAGACCTGGATTGTCGTCACCATCATTTCGGTGCTCGTCTGGCTCTACGCCGAGGCCACGGTCCTCAAGCAAGAGACCAACAAGACGGTCCAACTCCTGATCAACGCGCCAACCGACCGCTACGCCATCACCCCCGAGACCGAAACTCTCGCGGTCGACTACCGCGCCTCGAGCGGGCAGATTCAACGGTTTAATAAGATCACCGGCGTTCCGCTTATCCACGAGATCGACCCCACCGGCATCAGCGAACCCACCGACCGCACGATCATCCTCGACGAGGCTTTGATCCGCGCGGGCCTGGGCGACATCGGAATCACCGAGCTCGACGTCAAGCCCGCGACGCTCACCGTGACCATCGAACCGCTGCAGACCATCGAGCTGCCGATTATGGTCCAAGCCAGCAACCTCAATCTCAACGGCAAACCCGTCGCCGAGCCCGCCAGCGTCTCGATCACCGCACCAATGAGTATGGCCGCTCAACTCGAAGGCTTATACATCATCGCCAACCTCGCCAACGCCAACACCGTCGAAGGCACGGGCCTGGAACGCGTCGCCACAGACGTCCCCCTGACTTTCCCCAGCCAATACGACCCGAGCACACCTGGTGTCAAAGACAACGCACCCAATAACGGCATCCGGGTCAACTACACCCTCCAGAACGACACCGTCAGCACAACCCTCGACCGCGTCCCACTGCACATCAACCTCCCCGTTGAGCTGCAACTACGCTACACGGTCCGCCCCGAAGACCGCTCCAACTTCCTCCGGGATGTCGAGCTGCAAGGCCCGGCCGATGTCATCGCCCGCATCGCGGCGAAAGACCCCGACCTCCCGGTCATCCGCGCCGAGCTGACCATTACCGACCCGAGCAAACTCGATGTCACACAAATTGAGCAAACCATTAATGAATGGCCCGAGATCATTGCCCCTCCTGGCGTCACGCCGGTTCAGCTGCCCGAAAAAATGCCTGTGACCGTCCGGCGGCGGGACAACAGTCCGGGTAACTAAGCCAAACTCGTCGGTTTAGCCGACGATCGCAGATCGCCGCGAGCTGCCCCCAACTAGACCCATCGCCCCCGCCCCGGCTACGATGCGGGTCTGATGACCACCGCCACCCCCACCGCCGACGCCACCGACGTGCCCGCCTACTGCCTAGGCCTGGCTCAAGCCGCCCGCGCCGCGGGCCTCGCGATGGCGACCGTTCCCGGCAGCGTCCGCGACGACGCCCTCCGCTACACCGCCGACGCCCTCGTCGCCGCCACCGAGACCCTCAAGGCCGCCAACGCCAAAGACCTCGAAGCCGGCCGCGCCAACGGCCTGGCCTCGGCCATGCTCGACCGCCTCGAGCTCAACGACGACCGTATCGCCAACATGGCCGACGCCGTCCGCCAGATCGCTGATCAGACCGACCCCGTCGGCCGCATCCTCGAGGGCCGCGTGTTATCCAACGGCATCCGCCTCGAAAAAGTCCGCGTGCCCCTCGGCACCGTGCTGATCATCTTCGAGTCTCGCCCCAACGTGACCTGTGACGCCGCCGCGCTTTGCCTCAAATCCGGCAACGCTGCGATCCTCCGCGGTGGCAAAGAGGCCCTGCACTCCAACGCCGCGATCGCCGAATGCGTCAAGCAAGGCCTCGACAAGGCAGGCGTCCCCGCTGATGCCGTGCAGCTCGTCGGCACCACCGACCGCGCCGCAGTCGGCGAACTACTCAAGCTCGACGAACTGATCGACGTCTGCATCCCCCGCGGCGGCGAGTCGCTCATCCGCGCGGTCGTCGAACAGTCGCGCATCCCCGTCATCAAGCACTACACCGGCAACTGCCATGTCTACGTCGACGCCACCGCCGACCACGACATGGCCGTGGACATCTGCGTCAATGCCAAGACCCAACGCACCGGCGTCTGCAACGCCACCGAGACCATCCTCTTCCACCAAGACTGCGTCGCCAACGGCCTGGTCCGCAAGGTCGGCGAAGCCCTGCTCGCCAAGGGCGTCGAGCTCCGCGCCGACACCCGCAGCATGAGCGAGCTACCCGACTCCCGGCCGGCCGAGGAATCCGACTGGTCGGCCGAGTACCTCGACATGATCGTGGCGCTGCGCGTGGTCGATTCGCTCGACGACGCGGTGGCCCACATCAACCGCTACGGCAGCAAGCACACCGACGCCATCCTCACCACCGACCTCGCCGCGTCGAACCGCTTCGTGCAGTCCGTCGACACCGCCAACGTCATGGTCAACTGCTCCACCCGCTTCTCCGACGGCCAGCAGTACGGCCTGGGGGCCGAGATCGGCATCTCCACCGACAAACTCCATAGCCGCGGGCCGATGGGCGCCGAAGATCT
>JBCCWB010000265.1:0-5032 GCA_039194345.1 Planctomycetota bacterium | reverse complement strand
GATACAGAAAGACCAATCAACCGATCCGGGCACCCGCTCCGGCTTTCAAGCAGCCACAACCACTGAGCGGTGACGCAAACCAGCCCGGGGTACCGAACACCAAGCCGGCGTGGTCACGTGACGGACTTGGTTGTTGAGCATCGGTAGTCTCGCTCCCCCACATGACGGCCAAAATCATCCAACCGAAAAAGACCTTGAAACCGATCCATCTACTCCTACTCCTCGCCCTTGGCACCGCCTTCCTACTGCGTCGCCGCCTACACAGCCACCCCGCTTAATCCAGACACACACCCGATAAACCCGGAGCCCCCACCCGATGACACTCCGCCACACCGACCAAATCACGGCACTCCTAGCCCTCCTCACACTCGCCTTCGCTCCACCCCTCGCCGCTCTGCCGGGCCCCGGGGATCCGTTCAACCGCAACCCCACCCCCGGCATCATCTTCGAAGACATCTCCATCCTGATCGAGGTCGACCCCACCGCCCCTTCCGCCGTCACCTTCACCGCCACCGACGCGACGGCCCTCATCGACGATTCGTCGGCCAATACCATCAATGGTGTCAGCCTCATCGGCTTGTTCGCCCCAGGCTTCGTCGTTGACAGCGCTCCGGTCAGCGGCACGCTCACGCCCTCCGGCGCTGGTGTCGCCTACAACTTCGCGAATGGCGGCGTGGTCCCTGTTGGAGCGACCAGCCTGAATCTCAGCAGCACCACCTTCGACATCAACGACCTCGCGGCAACCGCACAGGCCTTCGCCAGCGACCAGGCCGCCTTCACCGGCTCGGCCACCCTCGACCTCACCGGCGCGACCTTCGTCGGCCCGATCGGCACCATCGGCGACATCGTCGTCGGCGACGGAACCTCCGGCTCCGGCGCGGTCATCGGCCAGTTCCAGATCGTCCCCGAGCCCGCCTCCCTCACCCTCCTCGCCCTCGGCGGCATGACACTCCTTCGTCGCCGGCGGGTGGATGACCGGTAAACACACCCAAGTCCTACCACCCAAACACCCCACGAGAAAGACCCTTGAACACCCTCAAGCACCTCACCGCACTCCTCGTACTCGCACTGACGCTGCCCGCCACCGCACAAACCGACAACCCTCCCTCCACAGACCCCATGCCGATCGTGATCACGATCGACGTTTCCGACCCGTCCGCCGTCGTCTTCTCGGCGACCGGTGCCGCCGCCGCCGCCGGTGTAAACGACCTGTCAGCGCCCGTCGATGCCGGCGTGACGTTCGACGACCTGTTCGCCGCCGACTTTGACCTGAACCCGTCGCAATCGGTCAGCTTCTTCGGCACGCTGACCGCGTTGGCCGCCCCCGGGTACACCGACGCTGCTAACGGCTTCGGCGGCCTCAGCCTCCTCGACCTCAACCTCTTCAACCCCTCGTCGTCCGAGACCCAGTCCTTCTCACCGTTCTTCCCCGGGTTTACCGGCTCCGCCACACTCGACCTCACCGGCGCGACCTTCGGCCCGATCGGCACCACCGGCGACATCCTCGTCGGCGACAGCACCACCGGCTCCGGCGCGTTCATCGGCCAGTTCCAGATCGTCCCCGAGCCCGCCTCCCTCACCCTCCTCGCCCTCGGCGGGCTGCTGGTCGCGCGGCGTCGGCCCAGGACGCGTTGACCCGCTGCAGTCGAGTGCAGCCACTAGACACCACCCAATCGGAAAACAACACCGAAGGAAAACTGATGAAAACCATCTTCGCCCTCGCCGCAGCACTCGCCTTGACCACCGCAACCACCACCGAGGCGCAGCTCGTCATCGACGAGCCGTTCGTCCGGGCATGGGCTTTCGGATTCAACGACGTCCCGATCTCGCTCGATATCGCCGAGACCGGGACGACGACCATTAACGGCTTCGTCTCCGATGCCAACAGCTCTTTTTCCTTCACGCTCGCTAACCCCGCGATGTCGATCGTGCTGGATATCGCTGACCAAGGTGTGAGTGTTACCGCGGATGTGGGCTTGGGCAGCGGCGATGATCTGACTGTCGATGATGTGCTTTTCACAAGCTCTGCTGACATCTTTCAGTCTTCTAACAGCGTGGGAACGGGGCAGACCATGCTCGCCACCGACCTGCCCGCGGGCGCCTACACGTTCAGCATCAACGACGGAAACGACTACAGCTACTCGCTCACCATCAACGCGGTCCCTGAACCCTCCAGCCTCGCGCTGCTGAGCCTAGGCGGTCTGGCTGTGTTGTTCGGTCGTCGTTTTGAGTGCTTGTCCATCGGCCGACAGTCTTCCAAGACTTGGTTTGAAAAGGATTGAGAGACAATATGAAAATACCGGCCCTACTAATTCTGATCGCATTACTTCTAGGTGTGCCGGTTCAAGCCGACATCATTTACAGCGTGGTGCCTTACCAGCTCAGCGGTGGCTTCGCCATCACTGGGGGCACCATCACGACCAATGACGCGATGGACACCATTACCGCTTGGCAAGTCGAGGTGACCGGCCCGCGCGGTTATGTCTTTTCCGACACGAACCCGGGCGCGATGCTGCGGCCGGAGGAGTTCAACATCACACCCACGGAGATCGCAATCGCCGACCTCTTCGGAAACACGACTGGTTTTGCAGCTACAGATAACAGCTCTGCCGACTGCACCGACTGCATGCAATCCCTGTCCTATATCTCATCAGGAGGCCCAACCACCTCCTATCTATTCCGCGACTTCTCCGACGGCAATCCGGAATTCCCTGCCGCTGTTAACCAAAGTATTAGTTCCGGCATAACCGTGGCGACCCTTGTACCCGAGCCGAGTTCCTTGGCGGTGCTCGGTCTCGGTGGCCTAATCGCCGCGCGACGGCGGAGGTAGGAATTTCAATGAGATACGGTCATGAATCACGGCAAGTCCCCATATTTGCCGCCGACCAATTCAACGCGCGACGCCGGCCTCGTTGCACGCGTTTTTGTCTACTTGCGTTATCACAGGAATCCGCCAAGGAAGCAGAATGATGAACACGTTAAAACTTAGCTTTGCCACGGTTATACTCGCCGCCTGGATGCCGATGGCTAGCGCGGCGCCTCTGCTTGACCAGGAGTTCGACGCGTTTGCGGCGGGTTCCTCCGGTGGGGCAACTCTCATTCCGCGTCAGATCCTCTACCAGACTTTTACGGTCGGGCTCGGGGGCACGCTCGCTTCGGTCGAACTCCAGGCACAGCAGGATTTCGACACGCCCACGGACGACTTGGTCGTATCGATCCTGGCCACCAGTGGCGGTACCCCCGATCCGGCGACGGTTCTTGGCAGCGTCAGCGTGCCCCCGGGGGCCGTACCTCCAGCGGATTTCAGCAATGTGCCGTTTTTCAGCGTTGATCTCTCGGGCTTGGGCATTGCCGTGACCCCGGGCGAGCAGTTGGCCATCCGGCTCAGCCAGGCCAGTGCCGATAGCCGCTACTTCTGGTACGAAGCGGAGGATTTCGTGGAGGAGGAGGAGGGAACCCCACCGCCCTCGGGGTTCTACGCCGGCGGAGCTTCATTCGTGGGGTCGGACCTCGCGTCGATTCCGTTCGTTAACACGCGGGTTGATGTCGGATTCCGTACTTTTGTTGAACCCGTGGTGATCCCCGAGCCGACCAGCGCGGGACTCCTGAGCATGCTCTTCTTAGGTGCATACGCTCGTAGGCGACGTGAGGCTTGAATTAGGTTTCATCGGTTCGAGTCCTGGTTTGTCTGGAAGAACATCAGTGGCAATGACCTACCCCTCATGCCCGGCGGGTACGGCTTCATGGACGCCGCATTCATATGGCTAGTGCTGTTCGCGGCTAGCCAAATCATTTTATTCGTCTTGGGGGCAACACCATTACAATCGACGCTAAAGCAAAAATTTGGTTTAACACCATGAAAAAAGACCAGTCCAGAAGGACTAGTCTTGTAGGAAAAAATAGCGGGGAGTGGATTCGAACCACTGACCTCCGGGTTATGAGCCCGACGAGCTACCAGGCTGCTCTACCCCGCAATCTGGGTCGATGAATATAGAGACCGCTTCTTCATATGTCAACTCTCTGTTAAGCACCCCGCCGACACCGCACAGCGGCACCGCGGTTTGATCGGGATTGGGGGTGGCTTGAGCGTTCGGACGATGGAACAGGGCTTGACATATTGGAAGGGACAGGGCTGTCAGTCTGACAGTCAGATTGGCACGCCAAACCCGTAAAACCTATCTGGATCGAGGTTCAGAGCCGTTTATGCGCTGAAATCGAGGGTCATACGGGAGATGTAGCTTGGCACGGTTGGCACAGAGCTTGCCACTAATATGGGATATCTCTGCGCCACCACGGCTCGGAGATGACTTTGTTACTGAATGAGCCGCTTGGACGAGTGTCCGTGGCGGCACCACGAATTGGACCCTCATTTTTGAAACTGGAGTGATACGAATGGCCGTAAAGGACCTGACGTTTGAATCTGAAGCACGGGCGAGCCTGCTCGCGGGTGTTGAAAAGCTCGCCGCAGCGGTGAAGAGCACCCTCGGCCCCCGCGGCCGGAATGCGGTGATCGACAAGAGCTGGGGCGGCCCGACCGTCACCAAGGACGGCGTGACCGTGGCTGAAGAGATCGATCTGGTCGACAAGGCCGAGAACATGGGCGCTCAGCTGGTCAAAGAAGCCGCCAGCCAGACCTCGGATAAGGCCGGCGACGGCACCACCACCTCGACCGTGCTCGCCGAAGCCCTGTTTAAGGAAGGCCTGCGTCAGGTCACCGCGGGTGTTGATGCCAACGCCCTGGTCCGCGGCATGAAGAAGGCTGTGCTCGCCGCGACCGAAGAAATCCAAAAGCAAGCCAAGCCCATCAAGGGCAAGGGCGACATCACCAACGTCGCCACCATCTCGGCCAACAACGACCCCGAGATCGGCAAGATCATGGCCGACGCCATGGACAAGGTCGGCCGCGACGGCGTTATCACCGTCGAAGAGGGCAAGGCCCTCGACACCTACGTCGATGTCGTCGAGGGCATGCAATTCGACCGCGGCTACCTCTCGCCCAACTTCATCACCAACCCCGACGACATGCTCGTCG
>JBCCWB010000264.1:0-5083 GCA_039194345.1 Planctomycetota bacterium | reverse complement strand
GGTCTCGGTGGCTCCGCCCGCGGTCTCGGGCCCGGTGGGAACCAGCCTCCATATCCAGACGATGCCTGCCGTTTCGTACTACCAGATCCCGCACCGGCTGACGGGCAACTTTGAAGATTTTGGCAATGGGGTGAGCGCGTTTTATGACGCCATCGACGCCGATGGTTACTTGCCGGTTGGCCCTTTGGTGTTGGTATACCCCGATGGCATCGATGACCCCGAGCACGCCGATGTCCTGTTGTCATCCGAGGTCCGCGATGTCGGCGACTCGCCGTCGAGTGATCGGATCGTACACCTGCCTGAATACCTATGCGTTGCCCTTCCGCCATTTCTCACCGACGGTGAGATCCCGGGGCATGTCGATGCGTTATCTGAATCGCTGGCCGAAGCCGGGTACCGGCGAACGGGTGTGGATCGCTATGGCTTGGACTTCGGCGTAAGCGAGCCCGGCGGCGGCCCCATCGGCGTCGTGGTCGGAATTGAAAGCATCCCGCCGCCTTAACCCGCCGAACGATCGACAAAATTTGTGTTCCCTGTTCTACCGTTTCACCTTCATGGAGAAGTGTATGTTGTCTCGCAGCTTCAATCGATATCTCATGATTACGGCTGGCGTGTTGCTGGTCGGCCACACCGCCGCGACCGCTGCGGACATCGCGACGGTCCATGTGGGCAATGCCGGGAACCTTGGCTTTGGAACCGAGGGGTTCGGGGGCGTGGACTACGAATACCGGATCGGCAAGTACGAAGTGACCAACGCCCAGTACGCCGAATTCCTCAACGGGGTTGATCCGACCGGCACGAACGGCTTTGATCTCTACAACACACAGATGCAGACACATGTGAACGGGGGGATTACACGCAATCTGTCAGACGCCGATGGAGCAAAGTACAGCGTGAAGTCGGACTACGGCCAGAAGCCGGTCGTCTTTGTGTCGTGGTACGACTCGTTACGGTTCGCGAACTGGCTACACAACGGACAGGGCACAGGCGATACGGAAACCGGCGCCTACACCCTGCTCGGAGGCACGGTGATCCCTTCCGACCCGACCTCCATCACACGCAACTCGGGTGCGAAGTGGGCGTTGGCGAGTGAAAACGAGTGGTACAAAGCCGCGTACCACAAGAACGACGGCGAAACCGGCAACTATTTCCGCTACTCGAACGGATCGGATCAGACGTCCTACTCCGACCAGCCCGGCGACTCTGACGCCCCAGACCCAACACGAGCCGCCAACGTGTACCGACAAGACTTTACCAACAATGGCTACGACGACGGCTACGCTGTGACCGGGGATACAGGATTTCCAGAGCTCGCCGGGATCAATGGCCTCACCGACGTGGGCAGCTATACCCAGACCACGACGCCTTACGGAGCCATGGATATGACCGGGAACGTCATCGAGTGGAACGAAACGATCTTGGCGATCCTGGGGGATTTGCCCGTGCAAGGTTTCAGAGGGGAGTCTTACAACAGCGCGATCTATGGCGGGAACTTCGATGATCGTTTCGTCCGCAGGGTTGGGTCAGTTGTGGCGGGCAACTACGCAGATCAGGAAATCGGATTCCGCGTCGTGCAACTGGTTCCCGAGCCTACGAGTGGATTGATGCTTGTCGCCGCGATGACGTTGCTCAACGCCCGTCGACGGTTCTGTGCTGGAGGGGAATCTAGCAGCAAATCCGCGCTTTGATGCGACGGTGTGTTTAGAGACGTCGCCGACCCAGCCCGAATGTTGAGGGATTATCAGATGAAGCGATTGAAAAGTAGTTGGTTGAACCCCACCCTGGCGATGCTGCTCACCGCATTGCCTGCGGCGGCGGCAGACATCAATGAGTTCATCGATTTTAGTGTGAAGAATCTGCCAGGCCGGCTCTACGTACCGCCCGAAGCATCGGAGCCGGATGCCACCCTGCCCTTGGTCCTACACCTTCACGGCGGCGGGCTCCGTGGCCGTGACAATAAGAAGCAGCTCATGGGCGGCATCGATAGCCTTTTTGCGGCGGCTAAGGCGCAGGGTGCGTTCTTCTACGCGCCACAGACCCGCGGTATCTGGCAAGATAAACACGAGACCGCCTTGGCCATGCAGCAGATCGATCTCGCGATCAGGACCTACAACATCGACCCCGAGCGGGTTTATGCAACGGGCTTCTCGATGGGCGGTGGCGGTGTCTGGAATATGCTCAATCGATACCCCGATCGGTTTGCAGCGGGGTTGGCCGTTGCAGGTATCAGCCCCGCACGAGACTTTAAAGCATCCAATGTTCTCGGCCTTCCGATGTGGGTGATCCACGCCCGCGATGACGATGTGGTTTCTGAAAAGCACAGCCGGCAGGTCATCAAACAGATCCTCCGGGCGGCAAGAAAACGCGCGCCGAAATTTCCGCGTCACAAAGACAAAAAGGTGTTTGAATACGTAAACGACCAACTCGATCTGAGGTATTCCGAATGGCCCAAAGGGGGGCATGTGATTTGGCCGGGCGTCTACGCCGATCCGCAGATCGCCGATTGGCTCTTTGCTCAATCCTTAGCAGACCCCGAGCCTAAAGCAGCGCCTGTGTCGAGCAACAAGAAGAAGGTTGCCGCGTCAGATGACGCCGGCGAGGCCAACAGCATCCCGCAACGTTACGAAAACGACGCGACGTTGCGCACCGTAGTGCTTTGGTTTACTAGCAAAATCGTAAATCTTGATATGAAATTATCCGTTTTGCAGGAAAGGAGATAAGGATCGGAGTATGTGATTGACGACGGAGCGGTGCGCACACCAGGTGCGTCGCATCCGTTGGTGAAGGGAGATGTATCGGCCCCCAACGGCGGCGGGGCGGTGACAGGCAAGGACTGTCTCGTCTGACGCGTTGGGTGTGCCGGGCTCGCGTTTTGAAGCGCGGGGGTTTCGGCGTTCGTCGGTGAGCCACCTTGCCGGCAACAGACACGATGGACTACGGCGTAATCGCGTAGCCACCCCCAACACGCGGGTCGAGGACGACGGCGAAACGAAAAAGCGGATCGCGTGGGCCGATGCACACGATCCGCTGGCCGCCGAGCGTTCGCTCTTTGACAATTTGTTGGATTTGAGGCCGCGCGAGCTTGTTTCAGATCGTGAGACCAAAGTCTTCAGTACTTGTGTTTACGAAGGCGTTGCCTGTTTTGGGGATTGCGGTTGCGCCGCTCCAGCTACGACCAATGTGTCGAGCTAAAGTGAGCATGTGGCACATGGATGACTAACCTGTGACACTAGGGGCGGGTTCTTTTGGGCAGCTTGCCGTCGTTACAGGCCTTGTAGTTATTTGTGGTGACATCCTGGCCTTCTTTGGACAGTTGCGAGAACCATTCCTTACCGCTGATATCGGAGACCAGGCCGCCTGCCGGATTAAACCCATGGCCCTCTTTAGGCTCGTTGTTGGAAGCACGCACGAGGTAAGCGATCGATGCATCAACTCCTTCGAGGTCTGCCAGAGTCATTCCGTCCTTGACGGCGGTGGGATTGCCGCAGGTCACCACGATGGCATCTACCACGGCTCCAGCAGAACCGAGAGGGCCATAATCAAAGGTGCCCGAACCATCGTTGTTTGGTGAGTGAGTTGAGGCGTCGCCGACAACCAGTTGCCCCGTGTTGAGGTTGTACATCCACTTGGGCTGTTCGAACCGAGCCGAGCTGGTTCCAGATACACCTCGTAGGATTAAGAAGAGTGCAAGGAGGAGTACCACCCCGGCGATGATTGCGGCGGTGGATGAGTTGTTACGGATTGATTCCATCACGCTCATAGAATTGTGTCTTTCAAAATCAGCTTCTGGACTCGATTAAATGTCGAGCCCAGAAGCTGGATGATTTGTGGTAGTCGTGTGTTACCAGTGGTATGTGTTTAGGGGTATGGGTGTTGCCAGCTGATAATTACTGATCGGCGTCCCATTGCGTTCCGCGGTTGTCCCACATGTTGCCGGTGGCACCACCGTTGGCCCGCGATTCATAAGCGAGATCGCTGTCTTGCGTGGCGACGTGGCCGTCACCAAACAGGTAGTTCGGTTGGAAAACTGTTTGGACGGTACCGGCAGGATCTTCTCTCTCGGTGCTGTGGTGACCGATGTTGCGAGCGACATTGGCCCAGCGGGGTTCGTGCGAATTGCCCCAGATTAGTGAGTTCTGCCAGCCACCTAAGGTGTTCTGAGCGTAGGGAGACGCGCCGGCCACGACGCCTAGGTGGTCGCCCATAGCGATTGTGTTCGAAGGCTTGGTGATGTCTTCCATGCGCCGAGAAATGGCCGCATCCACATTGGTGATACCGCCAATCGACAGGTCGTGGCCGGTGATACCACGGTTGTAATTAAGAGTGCCTCCGGCATTGCGCTGCCACCACGAAAGGGCGTATGAACGCGGGGCGTGAACTTCAGAAGCGTCGTAGCTAGTGCGGTGCTCGAGTCCGACGTTTTCAGCGAGAGGGCAATGATAGAGGGCGCTGTTGTTGGAGCTGGCAAATTGGAGGTCGACCGGTCCACCGACTGCAGCTTGGTTGGTACCCAGGGAGCCCAGAGAACGCCCATCGTAGCCCCCGAGTGCAAGCCGGTCGTCCCAGCTAAATTCGGAAGCGCCGAATCCAACGATTTGGACGTTGCCCAATGGGTAGTACATATCCATATCGGTTTGATAAGTGGCCATTGCACGGCCGATCTGCTGCTGCTGGGTGGCGCAGCTCATCACGCGAGCGGTATGCCTGGCTGCGCCCAGCGCGGGCAGCAGGATGCCGATCAGCAGTGCAATGATACTAATGACCACTAGCAATTCGATTAGCGTGAAGGCTTTTTGGGGATGTGTTAGAGCGAATAAGGAAGTGTATTTATGCATGGCGACTTTCGATGATGTATTGACGCACAGATTCAGAGAAAATGTGGGTCTGAGAAATGGAGGGAGGCAGGCCCGAATGAGCACTCAGCGTGAAAAGATAAAAAGAATACGATTAAGTGTCAATTGTCAACAATAATGTACATGAATGTTGATCCTAACGCAAGGAAGAAACGCTTTACCTCAAAGAATATTTCTTAGATCTGGGGAGAAAAGCGAAAACGAAGAAAGATACGAATACCCGATTTGGC
>JBCCWB010000263.1:0-5226 GCA_039194345.1 Planctomycetota bacterium | reverse complement strand
GTAAGCGACTGGTGGTTCCAAGCCGATCAGTCGAACCGGGTTTTAAAATATTGTTATATCCTCACCTTCACGGTGATCCCCTTCCGGAAATTGAGTTGTCTGATCATGAGCTTAAAATAATATGGCCCGAACATGAGGATGTTTTTGCTCTACAGACTGACGACACCGGTCGAACACACGTGATACGAGAAGCTCAGCAAAATAATTGATTAGTACCATGTTGCTGAGAATAATTGTAAGCTAGTACGAGAGTGATAGATTGTGAAGAACGTTTGAGTACACTTTATAATCTATAATCCCATTAATATTTTTTGGGTATTCAGGCGTTTTTGAAGCGTTTTAATGCACGACTCAAATCGTTGGGGTGGCAATATCCTAGGCGGAAAGCCGCCTGCTTGACCATCCAGCCCTCCTCGCTAATGAGGCGCTGGGCTTCCTGCATACGTAGGTTTTGGTGGTAGGTGCCGGGCGAGGTATTGAGCTTGGCCCGAAAGATTTGTCGCAGGATGGCGGGTGAAGTTTCGAGGTATTCGCACAATGAGGTGACGGGGTCGCGAATCTCAAGGTTGTTCAGCATCCACTGCTGGGCCAAGCCTAGCAGTCGGTCTTGCTCGCCGTGGCTTGTGTTGGGTTGGCCGGCCCGGATCAGGCTGATGTCTAAGAGGGCGCGGAGGTGTTTGATGGACTGCGACCCCAGCGGGCAGTCTCGGGCGATTTCTTCACGGGACTGGGCGTGCAGCCGCTCGATCGTCTTCATCATCTGGGGGTCGGTTTGGACGATTTTATAGAGCCTCTCGGATGGAGCCAGTTCTTCGTATTCTGGCGCATTCTTGAAAATCCAAACCAGAAGCTTGCAAGTCTCGCCCGGCTCATGACGGAGGCCGAACCGGAAGTCGGGCCCGGCGATGAGGCAGTCTGGCGCTTCTAGGGCAAATTCTCGGCCGGCCGAGGTGATCCGCGTGGCGCCTTCGACCAGCGCGACGTAAGTCCATCCGGGGTTGAGGTGGCTGGTGATGGCTGAGCCCGAGAAGTCTCTCCGCCCCCAGCCCAGATAGATCAATTCGGGGTTGGGTGTGGGGGAAACCCAGTGGGGGCGTCCCGGGCCGGGGCGGACGATCCGGGGCTTGGCGGCAAGAGTAGCATTTTGTTTGTCCATTAGTCTATATGCTACAAAACAACTGAATTTATTGGTTTTTAAAGCGTAGCATATTTGAAATTAAATGGTAATCTTACGCCCATTCAGTATGACGCTGGGTGTTGTTTGGCTCTATGCGTTTGTCTGTTCCGTGATCGCGTATCGATTGATACCTGTTTCTATTTTTGTTGCCCTTGGTTGTGACGGAACTCGCCGGGGCCTCGCGCAGGTCATAAGTGTTGCCCGTCGAACGGGCGGCTAGCAGATCAGCGATCTTGTTGCGAGCAGTAGATCGCCGGTCTGGCCGGGAGAGTTACCGAATACGCATGATGACATGGTGCTGAATGATGAGGATCGATGTTTGTGACACGACCCAACGAATAACCCCGGAAGATTGAAATTGAGCGACCACGATTCACAACTTTTCGAGACGATGCGGCAGCAGCTTTATACCCCGGTGGTCGGTGACATCCTCGACGGCTTTGGGCGGTTCCATCAGTTCTTGCCGCGTGAAGTGCAGCCATTGAAGACGGACATGAAGGTGGTCGGCCGGGCCATGCCGGTGTTGATGTGCGACGTTTACGGCGAGCAGGAGAAGCCGTTTGGTTTGCTCACCGAAGCGTTGGATCAACTCGAGTCCGGCGAGGTTTGGGTGTCGACCGGCGGAACGCGCTCGGCGCTATGGGGTGAGATTCTTACGGCCACCGCCAAGGCGCGTGGGGCTACCGGTGCTGTCTCATTCGGACCGCACCGCGACACGCCCCGTGTCTTGGAGCAGGATTGGCCGGTCTTCAGCACGGGGCGGTTTGCTCAGGATTCCCGCGTGCGGACCTACGTCCAGAGCTACCGCGTCGCGATCGAGATCGAGGGCACCTGGGTCGCACCCGGCGATTTGATCTTTGGTGACCTCGACGGCGTGGTGGTCATCCCGCAGCAGATCGAAGGCGAGGTCATCCGTCTGGCGTTGGAAAAAGCCTCGGCCGAGAACCATGTACGCCGAGAGATCGAGGCGGGGATGAGTTCGACCGAGGCTTTCCAGAAATACGGGGTTTTGTAGATTTATCTCTGATCCGATTATTCATCATGCCTGCTGAAGCTTTTGCTATTGATCCTGCAGACAACGTGGCCACTGCGTTGGGCGACATCGAGCCCGGAGCGGTTTCCGTGCTGGGGGTATCGCCCGCTGCTCCGATGGAATCGATCGATAGCATCCGCGCGGGCCATAAGCTCGCGCTTTGCGATATCGGGGTGGGGCAGCGGGTGATTAAGTACGGCGTGGCGATCGGCTTGGCGACCAGGCCAATTCCCCGCGGCGGTTGGGTCCACCTCCACAACCTGGCGAGCCAGTACGACGAGGCTTCGAGCGCATTGGACCTGGACACCGGCGCTCCGCCCGCGGAGGACCATTATGTCTGATCCCCGTGTTGATGAAACTTGGCGGGGTTACTTGCGCCAAGACGGCCGTAAGGGTGTGCGCAACCTGGTGCTGGTGGTCTACACCGTGGAATGCGCGAGCTTCGTTGCCCAGGCGATCGGGCGGGACAAAGAAGGTGTCCACGTCATCGGATTCCCGGGCTGCTACGACAACGCTTACGCGATCCGGTTGATGTTGGCTTTGGCTCGACATCCCAATGTTGGCGCGGTTCTGGCGGTTGGGTTGGGCTGTGAATACACCCAGGCGAGCCGGATCGCCGAGACGGTGCGTGAGTCGGGGCGGCCTGCGGAAAGCATGTTGATCCAAGAATCGGGGGGGACGACGAGCAGTATCGAAGCAGGCAAACGTCTTGTGGACGAAATGAAGGCTCAGTTAGCAGACACTCCGCGGGTGGGAATGCGGTGGGCGGACCTAACGATCGGGTGCGAGTGTGGGGGGAGCGATGCGACCTCCGGCTTGGCGGGGAACCCGGTCGTGGGTCATGCCTACGACATGCTCGTTGATGCGGGGGGCACGGCGGTGTTTGAAGAGATCGTCGAGCTGGTGGGTCTGAAAGACATCCTTCTTCAACGCGCTCGGAACCAAGAGGTGGAGAAGGCGTTGGGCGAGGCCTACGACAAGGCGATCCGTTATTGCCGGCGGGTGCGCCAGTGGTCGGCTTCGCCGGGGAACTTTGCGGGCGGGCTGACCACGATCGAAGAGAAGAGCTTGGGCGCTTTCGCCAAGAGCGGCTCGCGTCCGATCGAGGGGGTGCTCAAGGTTGGGCAGCGTCCCGAGCACCCCGGGTTGTGGCTGCTCGACTCGGTGCCCGACGAGCACTTCATGCAGTTCGGCTACACCAACCCGAACGACTCCGAGGGCATCGTCGATCTAATCGCCACCGGCGCCCAGATCGTGCTGTTTGTCACTGGGCGCGGATCGGTCATCGGCAGCCCCATCGCGCCTTTGATCAAAATCACCGGCAACACCCAGACCTACGAGAAGCTGAAAGAAGATATGGATTTCAACGCGGGCACGGTCCTGACCGGAGAGAAATCGCTTGCGGAGTCTGCGGCTGAACTCAAGCGGTTGATCCGCCGTGTGGCGTCCGGAGAACCCAGCAAGCCCGAAGCGCTCGGCCACCGCGAATTCTTCATCCCCTATAAACACCAAGACACCCCGACATTGACCATCGGCTGTAAAGCCTGAGCGATATATCCATGAAAGTAATGCGAATCAACGAGCCCGGGATTTCTGAGGTGGTGGAGCGGGAGATGCCCACGTGCGGAGAAGCAGAGGTTTTGCTGCGGGTGCGGCGCGTGGGGTACTGCGGGTCCGACCTCAACACCTTCCGCGGCGGCAATCCTTTGGTGACCTATCCCCGGGTGCCCGGCCATGAGCTGGCCGCCGAGGTGGTCGAAGTGGGGCCTGCGGTTCCCGACGGAATCGGCGTCGGCGAGCGGGTGACGGTGTTCCCCTACACCGAATGTGGGACCTGCTCGGCCTGCTTGGCGGGGCGGCCGAACTGCTGCAAGTTCAATCAGACCTTGGGGGTTCAGCGGGACGGTGGGCTGGCGGAGTATCTCGTCGTGCCATGGGAAGCGGTGGTGAAGGCCGAACCTTTGGGCTTGTCGGGGTTAGCTTTGATTGAGCCGCTCGCCGTGGGTTTTCACGCGGTGGAACGCGGGCGGGTGACGCCTGCCGACACGGTCTGCGTCTTTGGCTGCGGGATGATCGGCTTGGGCGCGATTGCGGGTGCGGCGCGGTTGCACAACGCTCGGGTGATCGCGGTGGATCTTTCCGACGCCAAGCTGGAGCTTGCGCAAGCGGCGGGTGCGACTTACGCCATCAACGCCACCAACGAAGGCCTTCACCAGGAGTTGGAAGAGCTGACCGGTGGCCACGGGCCGGATGTGATGATCGAGGCGGTGGGGCTGCCCGAGACGTTCCGCTCTTGTGTGGAAGAAGTGAAGTTTGCCGGGCGGGTGGTGTACATCGGCTACGCCAAGGTGCCGGTGGAATACGACACCAAGACGTTCATCTTGAAAGAGATCGACATCATGGGTTCGCGTAACGCCACGCGCGAGGATTTTGGGCGGGTGGCAGAGGTGTTGCGTGCGGGAACGCTTCCTGTTTCGCGGATTATCACCTCGACGGTTTCCCTTGAGGCGGCACCGGGCGCTTTGGCTGAGTGGGCCCGGATGCCCCAAGCGAGCACAAAGATTCATGTCGATCTGGAGACGCAGTAAGCCATGAATTTGTCGTCTAAGAATTCGGTTTCGCCGTTCTCCCTGGAAGGCCAGACCGCCCTGATCACAGGTGGCGGTAGCGGCCTGGGCCTGGGGATGGCGCGTTGCTTCGTCCAAGCGGGCGCGAAGGTGGTGCTGGTGGGCCGGCGGGCGTCGGTTCTGTCTGAAAGTGCCAAGTGGCTAGGCCCCAACGCCTCATGGGTTGCTCACGATATCTGCGACACCGGGGCTACCGATGAACTTCTGCTGCAAGCCTCGAGGCGGGCCGAGTCGCCGATCTCGATCCTGGTCAACAATGCCGGCATCCACCTCCGCAAGCCCGCAGTGGAGACCTCGGCCGAGGAATTCGAATCGGTGCTGCAGACGCACGTGCTCGCGGCGCACAGCCTGACCCGCGCAGCGCTGCCGTCCATGATCGAACAAGGGCG
>JBCCWB010000262.1:0-5284 GCA_039194345.1 Planctomycetota bacterium | reverse complement strand
TGTCGATCGGGTCGAGGCCGACCACGGCGCAGATGTCGCCGGCGATGACCTGGGGGACTTCTTTCTGCTTCAAGCCATCAAACGCGTTGAGCTTCAGGATCTTCTGCTGCTTGCCTTCGCCGGCGCGGTTGATGACGGTGACCTGCTGCCCGGCGTTGATCCGCCCGGCGGTCACGCGGCCCACGGCGATCCGGCCGACGTAGTCGGAGTACTGGATCGTGGTGACCATCATCTGCAGCGGGGCGGCGAGCGCTTCGACACCGGTCGCAAAGCCGGCGGCGGCGCCCCGCGACGAGCCCTCGGCGTACGGCGCGGGGACGTGTTCGAGGATCGCCGAGTACAGCGCGAGCATGTTGTCGGGGTGCTCGGCCCCGTTCATGCCGGCCTTCTCCAGGTCGTCCGACGCCCAGCCGTTCTTCGCCGAGCTGTAGACGATCGGGAAGTCCAGGGCGTCATCGGGCGCGTCCAGCTCGGCGAGCAGGTCGAAGACCTCGTTGATGACGTCTTCGGGCCGAGCGTTGGGCTTGTCGATCTTGTTGATGACGACGACGGGCTTGAGGCCGATGGCCAGGGCTTTCTGGAGGACGAAACGGGTCTGAGGCATCGGGCCCTCGAAGGCGTCGACGACGAGCAGGCAGCCGTCGGCCATGTTGAGGACGCGTTCGACCTCGCCGCCGAAGTCGGCGTGGCCCGGCGTGTCGATGAGGTTGATCTTGTAGTCGGCCCCGTTCGTGTGGCGGTAGTTCACGGCACAGTTCTTGGCGGTGATGGTGATGCCGCGCTCGCGCTCGAGGTCGCCGGTGTCCATGATGAGGTTGTGCTGGCCGCCGGCGAGCTTGTCGAGGTCCTCGGTGCGGAACATGCCGGACTGGTAGAGCAGCTGGTCGGTGAGGGTCGTTTTGCCGTGGTCGACGTGGGCGATGATCGCGACGTTTCGGAGGTGGTTCTGGGCCATGGTGGGTGTTTTCGGTGGGGGAGGTCGGGCCGTTTAGCGGGCGATCACTGATCGCCGAGCGGCTCGGCGGGAGGCTTAGGGGGAGCGATTGGGGGCGGGGACACGGTCGCCGCCGATCATCGGCCGGATGGCGAATCGGACATTGTACCCGGATGTCTCGGCCGCGGAATTCGGTCATTCTGAAGGTGCCGCGTCCCCATCCGAATCGGGGGCTTGCTTGGTCTGGGGTTCGGGTTCACCCAGCCGCAAGAGCTGGTCGATCTGGGCCAAAACGTCCGCATCCGACTCGGCGTCGAGCCAACGCTGCATCGAGATCAGTTCGCCCTGGAGGTGCCGAGCATAACGCGGCCCGTCGGCAAGCGTCGGCAAGACCTCGATCAGTAGGGGCAGGTCTTCCTCGAAGAGATGCCGGGTCCGCTCGAAATAGCCGTCGAGCTCGAATTGCATGCGTTGGGCCGCCCACTCGGCGCCGGGCTCACGTTCGATGGCTTGAGCAAGGCGGAGCAGCCGTTCGTTCAGGCCGTAATGCGGGGAGTCGGGCAGCGGAGGGAAGTTCGGCGGAAAGTCTTCGGCGGTTCGCTCCGCCAGAAGCGAAGCCGCGTTACCCCATTCCTCGCCATCCACCGCATTTTCGAAACGACTCGCAACTCGCACTTCTTGCTGCATGGCAACCGCGGCCGCCACCCAACCAAG
Source organism: Planctomycetota bacterium (assembly GCA_039194345.1). GTDB lineage: Bacteria > Planctomycetota > Phycisphaerae > Phycisphaerales > Phycisphaeraceae > Algisphaera. The sequence goes on along the minus strand of JBCCWB010000262.1, from coordinate 3,636 downwards.
CAGGGCAACGACCAATACCGCCCACACCGCCAAACTCGGATGCGGCCCGTCTTTGGGGCGGGCCTCGATGTAACGGCCGCGGGCTTTTGATCGCACGCGAGTCACCACAGAGATCAACGCCAAGATCGGCCAAGCGATGAAGCCCCAGAAGATGATGAAAAACATCGTGTCGAGAATGAGCCGCTCGGTCTCGGTGTATTGCACCCCGCCCATGATGGCGACGACCGGCTTGGGGGCCGCGATCGCAAAGACAACCATCACCGAGTCGGCCAGCAGCAATACCGCCGGAAGCAGCACGCTGAAACGAACACTCAGCAGCACGCTCGCCACGCGGGTGATGAGCAGGACCCGCCAGACCGAGACGACCGCCAGGGTGAGGAGGTTGAGTCGAGTGGCGTCGTACTCGCTCATGAATTGTTCGTAGGGGATGCCGTAGAGCCAGGCGTGGGGCGCGGTCATCCAGAAGAGCATGACGAAGGTGAAATACGTGGCCCAACCCGAGCGCGGCGGGCCGTCGGGCTCTGCTTTACGGTGCGATTGGGGGATGTAACCCCCAGCGAGCAAAAGGTAAAGCAAAGTGGCGGTGAACCACGAGACGCCCAGCGGGGCAAGCAGTTCCCACGGCCGGGCGAGCAGATCGGTGCTGTCGTAATCACGGGCCAGCGCCGCTGTAATGACCAACCCGATCGCGATCCACACCGCGCCACGGCTGCGGGCGATCCGCTCGATCGCCGCCCGGCTCCCCCAATGAAACGCAAGTAAATCCGCAAGTCGCATAGACACATCCCCGGGTCAAGCCGAACGGCTTAACGCCGGAGCCAGTTTAACCGGCTGGTGGCTAATCTCCGTACGGGAAACCGCTTTACGGGTAATCCTGCCCCACAGGGCGGATGGTGACGGTGTTGACGTGGACGTGGGGCGGCTCGGAGACGATGTGGCAGATCGTACGGGCGATGTCTTCGGGCTGGAGCATCTTGCCGAACTTGGCGACCGTCTTGCCGAAATTCTCTTCGTCGTAACCGGCGACGTCCTGGAACTCCGAGAGGACGATGCCGGGCTTGATGTTGGTGACACGGATACCCGTCGAGCCGACCTCACGACGCAGCGCCTCGACGGCCCCCTCGACGGCAAACTTCGACGCGCCGTAGGCCCCGGAGAACGGCGAGACGTTGCTGCCCACGGTCGAGCCGAGCACGACGAGGTCGGCCCCGGGGAAGTCGGTGTCGGCGGGCGTGACCCCGGCCGCTTCGAGCTTGGCCTTCATCGCGCCGGCGACGATCCGCATGAAGTGCATCGTGCCGGTGACGTTGAGCTTGAACAGCGATTCCCAAGCAGACTCGTCCGAAGACAACACGCCGCCCGCCAGGCCACGCCCGGCGTTGGCGACAACGATCTCCGGCACGCCGCCTGCCCAGTCGCACACCTCGGCCCACATCGCATCCGTCGCCGCGGGATCCGACACGTCCGCGGGGAAGGCCTTGGCCTCGCCACCCGCGGCGGCGATCTCGCCGACGAGCGCTTCGAGCTTCTCGACCCGGCGGGCGCTGACGGCAACACGGCATCCGGCGGCGGCCAGCGACGTGGCGGTGGCCCAGCCGATGCCGGCCGATGCGCCGGTGACCAGAGCGACACGGTTGGATAGCGGTTGTGACATGAACTTCTCCTGAAAAAGCGTGGGCGGAAAGGGATGGCTACAAGTGTAACGCCCGGGCATGGGTTGAGGCGATGCGATGGCGTGGGCCGAGCTATACTCCCGCCTGATGCCTGCCCTGCTGGATAAAGTCGAACTCCCGCTGAAATCCGCCACGCCCTCGGCGTGGGCGGCGGGGGTGTTGGCCGAGCCGTTGGCGTTGCTGTCGGACCACGCGCACCTCGAGCGGAAGGCGGCGACCAACGCGTTGGAGTTGTTGCACCAATGGCCCGACCCGATCCCGCCGGACGCGTGGGTGACGACGATGACGGCTGTGGCGGGCGAAGAGGCCGACCACCTGCAGCTGGTGCTGCGCATCCTGCACAAGCGCGGCGGCACGTTTTCCCGCAGCCACCGCAACCCCTACGCCAAGGCCCTGCGCGACCTCATCCGCCTCGGCGGCGGCACGACCGACGCCCGGCGGAACACGCTGATGGATCGGCTGATGGTCAGCGCGTTGATCGAAGTGCGTTCGTGTGAACGCTTCGCGACGCTGGCGGATCACCTGGCCGAGACGGGGGAGGATGAAGAACTCGCCAAGCTGTACAAAGGCCTTTGGGCCTCCGAGCACGGCCACTACGTCACCTTCCTCGACCTGGCCCGCAAGCTCCCCGGCGTCCCCGCCGAGACGATCGAAGCGCGTTGGCAGGAGATGCTCGAGCAAGAAGCCGCGATCCTCGCGGGCCAACCCCACTACCCCGGCATGCACAGCGGCGTGCCCCAAGACGACGACCGATGAACGAATCTGCTGCCCCGACACCTGCAACCAAGCTCCCCTGGTACATCGAACACCGCATGCGGGCGCTGCTGATCATGCTCGGCTCGTTCCTCGTGTTCGGCGCGATCGTGTTCACCACGGTCTACGTCCTCACGGTGAACAACCTCAAGTCCACCGTGCCCTATCAGATGGCGGTCGAACGTGTGGTGAACTACCACGCGGTACAGTCGAACCTGGGCCGGCCGGTCGAGCCGGCCTGGCTCGCCGCGGGGCAGGTCAACGACAAGACCGGCTACACCGAGATGACCTTCCGCATCGCCGGGCCCACGGGCAAGGGCACCGTCCGCGCCATCCTCGAACGCGACCCCGCCGACGACGCCAGCGAATGGGAACTCGTCTTCCTCGACGTCGCCACCTACAGCGACTTCGGCGTCGAGATGGTCGAGATCATCAACGACAAACCGCCCACGGGGATGCAGTTGCCCGAGCCCACGCCGGAAGCGAAGAAGAAGTACGGCGTTGAGGACGAACCGGAGGAAAGTGAACAGTAAACAGTTCTCAGTGATCAGGCTTGAACTCGTCACTGTTCACTGTGAACTGATCACCAAATTCGGCTTTAGCGGATTTTCACGGTCGCCAGCGCTATGGCGGCCAAAAGAACCGTGATCAGCCAGAACCGGATGACGACCTGCTGTTCGGTCCAGCCTTCGAGGTGGAAGTGGTGGTGGATCGGGGCACACTTGAAGATGCGTCGGCCCTTGGTGAGTTTGAAGTAGCCGACCTGCAGCATCACGCTAACCGCTTCCATCACGAACACCCCGCCGATGACAAACAGCAGGAATTCCTGACGGATCACCACCGCGATAAAGCCCAGCAATCCGCCGAGCGGGAGCGAGCCGGTGTCGCCCATGAACACCTGCGCGGGATTGCAGTTGAACCACAGAAAGCCCAGGCAGGCCCCGACCATCGCCGCGGCGACCACCGCCAATTCGTCGCTGAGCGGGATGTGTGGCACCAGCAGATACTTGGCCAAGACGAAGTCTTCGTGGGCGTAACCCGCGATGAGGCAGAGCACGAGCATCGCGAAGGCGACGATGACCATAATCCCGCTCGCCAGGCCGTCCATGCCGTCGGTGAGGTTGACTGCGTTGGACGAGAACACCATCACCATTACTGCGATGATCACGTACAACGCCGGGGGAAACACGATCAGGCCCGGGCTCTGCAC
>JBCCWB010000261.1:0-5352 GCA_039194345.1 Planctomycetota bacterium | reverse complement strand
GCTAGCATCACTACCGGAGATGGTCTTAAGGCGATCGCCACGACAAAGACCCCCGGTCGGCCCCGTTCGACCGTTCTCCGCGACATCAAAGAACGTTTTATTGTCGGCCTTCTTGTCCTCTGCGGCGCGATCACGATCAGCATCACCGTGCTGATCGTCTTCATCCTCGCCCAGCAGGCCGCGGGCTTCTTCGGCGGCGGCATCCAGGACGTCCAGGGCCGGGAGGCCAACGTCACCATCACTGAGTTCCTCACCGGCCTCGAGTGGAACCCCCTCCAAGGCAGCGACAAAGAGTTCGGCATCTGGCCGCTGATCACCGGCACCTTCCAGGTCACCATCGTGGCGATGTGCATCGCCATCCCCGTCGGCCTGATGGTGGCGATTTGGCTCAGCGAGTTCGCCTCGCCGAAGGTCCGCTCGGTGATCAAACCATTGATCGAGATCATCGCCGGCGTCCCGACCGTGGTGTTCGGCTACTTCGCCTTGACCTTTGTCACGCCGCTGCTGCAGCTCGACTTCGCGGGTATCGCCGGCAACCCCGACCCCAACAAGGCCAACCCGCTGAACATCCAGATCTTCAACGTTTTGGCCGCGGGCCTGACCGTGGGCATCATGTGCATCCCGATCGTGACCTCGCTGTCCGAAGACGCCCTCCGTGCGGTGCCCCGGGCGCTGCGTGAGGGCTCGTACGGCCTCGGTGCTTCCCGCTTCGAAACCTCGGTCAAGGTCGTGTTCCCCGCGGCGTTGTCCGGCATCGTCGCCGCTTGCCTCTTGGCGTTTGCTCGTGCGGTGGGCGAGACCATGATCGTCGCCATCGCCGCGGGCCTGAACCCGCCGGAACTCGCCGCGGGTCTCGGAAAGATCTTCGCGGTCAACGAACCGACGCAGACGATGACCGGCTACATGGTCTCGGTGTTCTTCGGCGACCTGGCCACCGGCACGGTCGAGTACCAATCTGTGTATGCCGTTGGTATGACCTTGTTCCTCATCACGCTCATCATCACGATCGTGGGCGCTTACATCCGCAAACGATTCCGTCAGCAATACGAGTAGTAAGATGCCCGAGTACCAACCTTCCAGCCGCAAGTCGCGGCAAATCAAGAACACGCTCTTCCAAGTGGTTGCCATGACCGCCGCCGGAATTGCGCTCATCGTGCTCGCCACCTTGCTTGTCTCGATCTGCGCCCGCGGCTTCCCCCGGCTGAGCACCGAGTTCATCACCAACCCGATGTCCAGCAACTCGGCGGAGACCGGCATCGGCCCGGCACTCATGGGCTCGATCTCGATCCTGGCGATCTGTGCCCTGAGCGCGATCCCGCTGGGCGTCGCCTCCGCCGTACTGCTCGAAGAGTACCGCCCCAAGGCCAAGTTCCCCAAGATGCTCCACGGCTTTGTCCAGAGCAACATCACCAACCTCGCCGGCGTCCCGTCGATCGTCTACGGCATTCTCGGCTTCTCGGTGTTCGTGGTGATGTTCAGCAGCGAAAACCTCAACGAGCCCTGGCTCGACATCGGCCAAGAGTTCTACCTCGAATACCCCGGTGCCGGCGGTCAAAGCTTCTACGTGAAGTCTGCCGAAGGCGCTGAGCTGGTCCCCGCAACCTTGGGGATGGATGTGGCGATTTACGGCTCGCTCCGTGACGCCCAAGCGGGTGGCCCGCTTGCTGAGGTCAAGGTGGTTGAGGCCGGTGACTTGGACGGTATCCGCAGCGAAGCCGATGGCCGTCTGCGAAAGATCAATCGCTCGATGAAGCGGGCTCTGCGTGATGCGACCGTGGATGGCGCGCTCCAGGTCGATGAGACCAGTGCCGGCGAGATTGCTGCGGGCATGCTGACGCCGTTGAAAGACGACCTCAAGGCCGACTACGAAGTCATGAAAGAAACCGCAGCCGCCCAGCTCCTGGCGATGAACGGCCAGGACGCGGTGACGCAGCTTCAGTCTCGTCGGGTGCTTTACGACAAGCTGCTGAAAGAAGAGTTCGCCGCGGCGGGCTTGCGTGGCCTGATCATCGAGGGCACCGAGCCGTTGCCCAAAGACGTGAAGAAGTGGTACTACATGCAGATCCCGTTCGGCAAGGGCATGCTCGCCGGCGGCCTGACGCTGATGCTGGTCATCCTCCCGGTGATCATCGTGTCGTCGCAGGAAGCGATCCGTGCGGTGTCCCAAGAGATGCGGTCCGGCGTGCTGGCCCTGGGTGGGACGAAGTGGCAGGCGATCGAAAAAGTCGTGCTGCCCTCGGCGATCCCCGGCATCTGTACCGGGGCGATCCTCGCACTGTCCCGTGCCATCGGCGAAGCGGCCCCGATCCTGCTCATCGGCTACGTCGGCCTCCAGGCCGGCCCCGACCACCTGATGGCGGCCTTCGCGGCGCTGCCTCTGGAAATCTACAACTGGACGTCCGAGCCGGACAAGTCGTTCCGCGATGCGGCGGCGGCGGGCATCATCGTGCTGCTTGCGGTGCTGTTCACCTTCAACGCCATCGCGGTGTTTATCCGGCAGAAGTTCCAGCAAGCCAACTGATCGCTCGTGGCGATCCTTCCCGTGCCGCCTGGATCCAAATGGCGGGCTAGGCAAACGGGGAAACGTGGAAGGCCGCTTCCAGGGGTCCGGTAAGGGCCCTAGTGTTAGAAATCCATCACTCCCGCTGGCCATGTTCAGGGGTACACTAAGATGACACGTATGACCGACTCCGTTCAACCTCAATCCGACCTCGCGGCACCGCCGCCGCCGACCGCGGCGCTGCGGGAAGCCGATGCGTCCGCTCCGACCGACGCGGCGTCCGAAGCGTTGGTCAAGATCCGCAACTTCAACTGCTGGTACGGCGACTTCCACGCGGTGCACAACATCGACATGGACATCGCCAAGAACCGCGTGACCGCGTTCATCGGCCCGTCGGGCTGCGGCAAGTCGACGTTCCTCCGCTGGATCAACCGGATGAACGACCTGATTGCCGGCGCCCGCGCCGAAGGCACCGTCGACCTGCACGGCGAGAACCTGCTGGCCAAGGGCACCGACGTGGTGACCCTCCGCCGTAAGATCGGCATGGTCTTCCAGAAGCCCAACCCGTTCCCCAAATCGATCTACGACAACATCGCCTTCGGCCCGCGGCTTCACCTGAAGCTCAGCAAATCCGAAACCGACGACTTGGTCGAAAGTTCGCTCAAGGGCGCGGCCCTTTGGAACGAAGTCAAGGACCGTCTCAAGCAGTCGGCGCTCGGCCTCTCCGGTGGTCAGCAGCAGCGTCTGTGCATCGCCCGTGCGATCGCCGCCCAGCCCGAGATCCTGCTGATGGACGAGCCCTGCTCAGCTCTGGACCCCAAGTCCACCGTCGCGATCGAAGACCTGATGGACGAGCTCAAGAAGCATTACACCATCGCCATCGTGACCCACAACATGCAACAGGCCGCCCGCGCCAGCGACTTCACCGCGTTCATGTTCGAGGGCAACCTCATCGAGTTTGGCGACACCCGCAAGGTGTTCACTAACCCCGAAAACGAGCGCACCGAAAACTACATCACCGGCCGATTCGGTTGATCGTTTCGGGCACGCGATAAACACGCAACAAAACTCGACCCACCGGCGATGCGATTCGTCTGTGGGTTTTTCTTTGGGCTAACGCATTCCAATCCCACCTGTCGCGTGGGGTGCCACACCTTGAGGCTTCTGCCTCAAGGTGTACGGCGGTGAGATCAGCGGCCTGGGTTCATCGGCACACCTTGGCCCCGAACCGCCAAGGTGTGGCACCCGCTACACCTGTAAGTGAGATGCTCTAAAGCCGAGGAAGCGAAAGACCGGCAAGCTCGGATTAGGCTGTCGCGGAGGAGTTGCTGTGCTTCGCCATATCAACTCGCCCATTCAAACGCTCAGCGGCGCGGTACAGGGCGTAGCGACCAAGCGCGAGATTCGAAATGCTCTCGTCGCTGGCGATCGTGAAGACCTCGTTGAGGAACTCGGTGATTTTGGGGTCATCACTGCCCCAGCGCAGCTGTTCGTCGAGGGTGACGGTGTGACGCTTGGAAGACATCCAGAAAGTCAGTTGGCCGATCATGTGGGTATCACTTGGTAAGCGGCGGCGAAACTCATATGGAAGCGATGCGAATGAGTCAATGGATTGATTCGCGGCTTCCATGCCGGGTTACCCACGCGGAAAATTAGCTCCCCGTGAATGCACTGTTAGTTTAGCGGGGACGGCGTGTTAAACGTGTTAATTTTCATGGGTTCTTGACCCTAAAAATGGAACTGTTTTACGGGAAGCGGTCCGTGAGGCCTTGGCTCAGATCGGCGAACACAGCGTCGGGTTTCTGGGTGGCGTCGATCACGAGGTAGAGGTCCGGGTCGCCCGCCGCCTGGTCCAGGTAGCCCTGGCGGACCCGGCGGTGAAAAGCAGCCCCTTTGGCCTCCATCCGGTCCTTGTCGGCGTTGAATTCCCGTTCCCGCAGCAACGGGTTGATCCGGGCGGCGGCGGTCTCTTCATCGACATCGAAAACGACCACCAGGTCCGGCCAATGTTGGCCTAGAGCGACCTGGCCGACCTTGAGGATATCGGCGATGGGCATGCCCCCTGCCGTACCCTGGTAGGCCAGCGTGGAGCTAATAAACCGGTCGGCGAGCACGAGTTGGTTGTCCGCAAGGGCGGGGCCGATCTTCTGGGAGATCAGCTGTGCCCGGCTGGCCATGAACAGCAGCATCTCGCAGCGGACGTCCACGTCTTCCTTGACCTCAGGGTCGAGGAGCACCTTACGGATCTCTTCACCGATGTGCGTCCCGCCGGGCTCGCGGACCTCGCAGACGCTGACGCCCTGAGCCTCCACCGCCTCCACCAGCCGGCGGAACTGGGTCGATTTCCCGCTGCCGTCCGGCCCGTCAAACACGATGAATCGGCCGCGAAGATTTTGTAGCCATCCCTGAGTCGAGCCCATGCGCGAAAGGCTAACATGTCCGCGTGACCGACGCCTACCTCCAGCCCTACCTCGACGCCCAACGCACCCACGGCACCGATTTCGACGTCACCCTCTGGGCCCGGCCCGAGACGCAGCGGCGGCGGTTCGACGTGTTTTGTCAGATGCTGTACCTCGAAGGCAAAACGGTGCTGGACGCGGGGTGCAGCCGGGGGGATTTCGCGGCGTACATGCTTGAGCGGGGGATCACCTACGGGACATTCATCGGGGTGGACGGCGTGCCGGAAGTCATTGAGTTCGCTAACGGCCGGGGTTTACCCAACAGCCGATTTTTGGCGGGTGATTTCGTGAAAACCCCGTCACTCTTGGCGACAGATTCGCCGCAGATTGTTACCATTTCGGGATCGCTCAACACCATGGACGCGGAGACCGCGATCCGGGTGCTTGAGGGGG
>JBCCWB010000260.1:0-5354 GCA_039194345.1 Planctomycetota bacterium | reverse complement strand
CGGGCGTCGACGACCTTGTTGGGGTCGAACGGGGCGGCGCCGCGGCGGGAGAGGTATTCCCGGGCGATCCACTGGGGCGCGAAGCCGGTCTCCCAGGCCCCGACGTGCTGGTTGGGGCAGAGGATGAACAGGGTGTCGGGCGTGTTGAGGACCTGGTGGAGCAGGATGTTGGCCTGGTCGACCTTGCGGCCGGTGGCGAAGGGCCAGTAGCTGCCGACGCCTTCGGAAGTCATGCCGCCCTCGTCGACGATCGACGGGTTGCCGTGGCCCCGCGGGGCGACGAGGCGCCACAGCCAAGCGAGCGACGGGGGCAGGATGTGGAAGATGCCCATGATCCCGTAGGTCGGCAGGTCCTTGGTGCAAGGGGGGCACCGCACGCCGAAGCTGCGGATGTCGACCGTCACGGGCTCGTTGACGATGCCGGGGTAGTTCTCGCGGGGGAAGACCACGCGGGGGTTGGGGCAGGGCACGCCGGGCTCGTCTTCGGTGTGGTTCCAGATCAGCGCGGTGCTGCCGGGGACCGCGTCGATGTTGAGGAACAGCAGCGGGTCTTCGTTGTCGATGGTGATGTGTTCGAGGTGCGGGTCGGTGCCGTAGTGCGTGATGTGGTTCACGCGGAGGAACCAGGCGGCCTCGGCGTCGGTCAGCGTGACTTTCTTGACGCCCTCTTTCTGGAGGCTGGGGTGGCACAACGCCATGTCGTCGGTGACGGGGTTGAGCTCGCAGCCGCGGGGCAGGGCGACGTAGCGGTTTTCGCCGTTGACCGTGTTGGTGCCCAGACGCAATCGGCCGTCGGCCTCGCGGTGCATCTGCTCGAGCATCTCGGACTTGCCGCCGCCCGAAGCACCCTCGTGCATGATGGTGATGGTGTTGTCATAGGGGGTGACGACCTGGACTGTCGAGCAGTGGGCGGTGGTCCAGTCGGCCTTTTCGCCGAGGGTCAGGAGCATGCCGTAGACACCCTTCTTGGCGGACGGGCCGGGGTAGAGGTTGTATGAGTACAGCTCGTGCAGCCCGTCGCGGCGGTTGTGGACGACGACCTGCTTGCCATCGAAGTGGGTGTGGCGGAAGGGCGGGGCGATGTAGATGATCGCGGTGTGGTGGTACTGGTCGCCCTGCTTCTCGATTTCTTCGATGGGGATGATGCCCTGGAGCATGGCCAGGCCCATGGCGAAGAAGCCGGCGTTGGCCGGGGCGATCACGAGGGCGGGCAGGCCCTTGCCGGTGCGGCCGGCGTTGAAGAAGAAGCAGGCCAGGTCCTGGGTCTTCAGCCAGGCGAAGGTGTCCTGACGGGTGTCTTCAAAGTCTTTGCCGAAGCGGCCCTTGAAGGTGGGCTTGTCGGTGGCGCGGTCGTCGGCGATGCACATGCACTGTGCGTCGCTGCGGCGCATGTAGGGCTCGAGGTAGTTGCCGGCGATGCCGTTCTTAACGCGGCAGACTTTCACTTCGGGGACGAACTCACCATCGACGTCGTAGCCGACGGTGAAGTACCCGGCCGGGTCGACCTGATCTTCGGGCACAGCGGCTTCCACGATCTCTTCGACGCTGCTGAAGAAGGTGACCGACTTGGCCTCTTCGAGCACCGACATGGCGGAGTGGGAAAGGGTGATGTTGGGCATCTGCGCGATGGACATGCGTAATGGCTCCTGCCTTCAGAAGGCGATACGGGGCTCTGCCGTGACGAACGGGCCGGGTGGCCCCAAAGACTTTCCACTTCGTCACGATCAGCGACAGTATAGCGAACCAAGTCACAACGCGGGGGTTGATAAAAGCCTATAAAATAAGCAGAAACCGCACTTTTTCGGTACTTATATCGGCTTGGTTAGAATTCTCATAAACGTATATGAGGGGGCCGTTAAACTGCTCTTTTGCTGCTCTATTCGGAGCGTGGATCACTGACTCAACCGCGGCCTAGGCCGTGCTGCCGGAACCGATCAATGCCTATCCCGATGTACGTCGCCGATGCGTTTACCAACGAGCCCTTCGGGGGTAACCCGGCGGGGGTGTGCGTGTTGGACGGCCAGGTTTGGCCAAGCGAGGCGTGGATGCAGAATGTGGCGGCGGAGATGAAGCACTCGGAGACGGCTTTCCTCCTTAGGCCCGATAGCGATGAACCTTGGCGGATCCGTTATTTCACGCCGACGGTTGAAGTCGCGCTCTGCGGCCACGCTACGCTCGGTGGCGCCCACGCGTTGTGGGACCAGAGGCATGCCTCGGTCGACGAGCCGATCACCTTCCGGACTCACGAGGGAAAGACGTTGACGTGCGCTCGTGCCGCCGACGGCGCGATTCGCATGGACTTCCCCGCCGACCCGCCTGCTGACGCCGACCCGCCCGCGGGCTTGCTCGAGGCGCTGCGGTTGGACAAGAGTTCCGTCGGCGACACCGCGATCGCACGCGGCCGATTCGATGTGCTGGTAGGCCTCGCTGATGCCGAGGCGGTCCGGGCAGTGAGCCCAGACTTTGTGGCTTTGGGGCAGATCGACGTGCGCGGCGTCTTGGTCACCGCTCCCGGTGGCACGACGCCCGACGGCCGACCCGCCGACTTTACCTCCCGCTTCTTCGCCCCCGCCTCGGGCATCGATGAAGACCCGGTCACCGGCTCGGCCCACTGCCTGCTCGGGCCGTACTGGGCCAAGCGTCTGGGCAAGGATGACCTGTTGGCGTACCAAGCCTCGCCGCGTGGCGGGGTGCTGAGGGTACGTGTGCGTGGCGACGGGGTGGAACTCACCGGGCACGCGGTGATGACTCTGGTCGGCGAGTGGCAGGTGGAACCCAATTCAAGTTGAAGGCGGCGGGACCGCTTGGCCGCCGGTCAGCTCGCTGAGGCGAGATCGGTGTTGTGTTGGCCGAGCTTCTTGGGCCCCGGGGTGCCGGGCGACAACACACCAGCCCGGGCGAGTTTATGCCACGTGCAGACGGTGCCGTAGGGCAGTTCGAAGCGGCGGGCCGCTTCGAGTTTGCTGTGGCCTTGCTCAATCAAAGTGAGCACACGTTGCCGAAATTCAGTGCTGTACGCCATGTCGTAGCCTTTTGAGAAATTCAGTCACAGATCGTAGAAACGGCCAGGCCGTCACACGCCTGTAAGACGTCACAAACCGGGATTTATTACATACCGGGGCCAATTTTTGAGGTTTCGAGGTCTCACCGTGTATGAAAGTTCAACAAAGAGCGGGCCATCGATTGATCCCGCGATGTTTCATGGCCTATCGCCCGGACCCCGGACTGGCCGATATACTGCTCAGACATGATGCGGGTCACCACCACGACTACCACCACCACTACGACCACGACCACCCGCCTCCCGGCGATCGGTTGAAGCTCATCGTTCACTCACGAGACTCCACCGGCCGCCAACCCTGGCGGCTTTTTTCGTATCCTGACTCCCCCGCATAGTTCACGCCGACGCTCATTCAGCCGCGAAACGAGACCCCCACCATGCCGATCCAAGTCACCCTGCCCGACGGTACCCAGAAGTCTTACGACGACGGCAGCACGCCGTACGACGTCGCTAAGTCCATCGGCGAAAAGCTCGCCGAGGCCGCCATCGGCGCCCGCGTTAACGGCGAGCTGTACGACGTCCACCGCCCCCTGCCCACCCACGCCGACGCTGAGGGAGGCTCGGCGAGCGAAGCGTCTGGTATCACCCTCTCACTGATCACCGCCCCCCGCATCGACAAGAAGGGCCGCAGCAAGTGGCGCGATGAGCAACACGAGAAAGATGCGCTGTACCTGCTGCGCCACTCCACCGCCCACGTTATGGCCGAGGCCATCGAGCGCCTCTACCCCGACGTCGAGCTCGCCTACGGCCCGCCGCTCGACACCGGCTTCTACTACGACATGAAACTCGACACCCCGATCCGAGAGGCCGACTTCGCCCGCATCGAGGACGAGATGAAAAAGATCATCGCGGAGAATCGTTCGTTCTCGCGCTACGACCTCTCCGCCGACGAAGGCATGGCCAAGCTCGGCGAAGAGAACAACAAGTACAAGCTCGATAACGCCGAGAAAGCCATCGCCAACGGCAGCGCAACCCTGTCGTGGTACATCACCGGCGAATCGGGCAACTGGGAAGACCTCTGCATGGGGCCCCATGTCGACACGACCTCGCGCATCGGTGCATTTAAAGTCATGTCCGTCGCCGCGAGTAACTGGAAAGGCGACGTCACCCTCGACCGTTTCCAACGCGTCTACGGCACCGCCTACTTCGGGGAAGCCGACCTCGCCGACCGCCTCGAAGCCCTTGAACAAGCCAAGGCCCGTGACCACCGCGTCATCGGCCGAAAGCTCGGCCTGTTTGACATCGACGAGAAGGTCGGCCAGGGCCTGGTCCTCTGGAAGCCCAAGGGCGCGGTCATCCGGAAAGAGTTGCAGAACTTCATCACCGAGCACTTGACCCGCCAGGGCTACAGCGAGGTCTTCACGCCCCACATCGGCAAGCTGGACCTGTTCCGCACTTCGGGCCACTTCCCGTACTACGCCGACTCGCAGTTCCCGCCGCTGGTCGAGCGCGAGAGCATCCAGAAGCTCGCCGACGAAGGCGCGACCTGTGCTGATCTCTCCTCGTCGCTGAACGAGGGTGATATCGACGGGTTCCTGCTGCGGCCGATGAACTGCCCGGGCCATATCCAGATCTACGCCTCGGACAAGCACAGCTACCGCGACCTGCCGATCCGGCTCTACGAGTTCGGCACCGTCTATCGCTGGGAACAGTCCGGCGAGCTCGGCGGTATGACCCGCGTCCGTGGCTTTACCCAGGACGACGCCCACCTGTTCTGCACGCCCGACCAGCTGGCCGACGAGGTGATGGGCTGCATCGAGCTCGTCAAGATCGTCTTCACCACGCTGGGCATGGATGACTACCGCGTCCGGGTTGGGCTGCGTGATCCTGACAGCAGTAAATTTGTCGGCAACGAAAGCGACTGGGACCAGGCCGAGGCCGCTTGTATCGCCGCGGCCGAGAGCATGGGTGCGCCGTACGCCAAGGAGCCGGGCGAGGCCGCGTTCTACGGCCCCAAGATCGACTTCGTCGTCAAGGATGTCATCGGCCGGGACTGGCAGCTCGGCACCGTGCAGGTGGACTACCAGCTTCCGCAGCGGTTTGAGCTGTCTTACACCGGGGCCGACAACGCCGAGCACCGCCCGATCATGATCCACCGCGCCCCGTTTGGCTCGATGGAGCGTTTCATCGGCTGCCTTATCGAACACTTCAACGGCGCGTTCCCGCTCTGGCTCAGCTATAAATAGAAGGCTAAGGTGTAGAGTTGTAGAGGTTTTAATTAAAGTATTATTAGAACACAACAGAGTTGATCATCGCAGCCAAGCACTGTACGATATTAGATGTCATCACAACT
>JBCCWB010000259.1:0-5379 GCA_039194345.1 Planctomycetota bacterium | reverse complement strand
GCGAAGCGTCCCGCGTCTTGCATATTGCCTTGGGGGTGCAGGGGTAAAACCCCTGCCGCCCGCCGCGCAGGCGGTCCGCCGACTAAAATCTCGCGACACATCCAAGGCGACGCCCACCCGAAACACTTCCATGCCCACCACGCTAACCCTCACACCCCCCAATAAGTCTTTTGACTTACACCGCGCCGTCTGCTCCTACGGCTACTTCATCCTCGCCCCCAACCACTGGCTCATCGACAAGAAAGTCCTGCACCGCCCGCTCCGCACTTCCGCTGGAAGGTTGGTGCATACCGTCATCCGCCAACGCAAAGACGGCAAGCTCGCCATCCAATGCGACCGTGACGTCCCCCGCAAAGACCACGAGACCCTCAAGCAGCAAGTCGCCCGCATGTTCCGCTTCGGCGAAGACTACCGCGGTTGGCGGAAGGGCCACCCCGAAGCGAAGAAGCGCCGCTTCGACCGCATGTTCCGCTCGCCCTCGCTCTTCGAGGATATGGTCAAGACCATCACGTCCTGCAACGTCACCTGGCGGAACACCATCGTCATGAACCAGCGCATGGTGCAGCACGTCGGCCACGGTGGCTTCCCCACGCCCGAGCAGCTCGCCGACTTTGGCGAACAACGCCTCAAAGATCAATGCCGGGTCGGCTACCGGGCCGACCGCATCATCCGCCTCGCCCGCATGGTCGCGGATGGCGAGCTCGACCTGGACTGGTTCGAAGCCCCCGCTTCCGAGCTCACCTCCGACGAGATCTACGAAGGCTTCCTCGAACTCCACGGCTTCGGCCCCTACGCCGCGGCCAACCTCTGCCACCTCGTCGGCCGCTACGACAAGCTCGCCATCGACACCGAGACCTACCGCCACTTCTGCCTGCACTACAACGTCAAACGCCCCAAGGGCGACAACGCCGCCGGCCTCAAACGCCTGCACACCAAGATCGAAAAACACTACGGCCAGTTTGCCCCCTACCAATTCCTCGCCTACTGGTTCGAACTCTGGGAGGACTACCAAACCCGCTACGGCCCCGCCTGGCGCTGGGACCGCGACACCACCGGCACCCAATTCACCGCCGCGGTTTTGAAGTAGAACCTGCTGATCTATTGAGTTTACAGGGAAAAATATGGCCAACTACCTCACTCTATTCACTGCTCCAGATTCGCATATCGATTTTATGAAGGAGCATCCGTCTACTTTGTTCGCCTATGTTGATGGGCAAATGCCGGAGTTTCAGTTGGAGTTGCCCAAGCCCACTTTGTGGCAAAAAATTACCGGGCAAAAGCCTGCCGAAGAACCATCTCCAAGCGTGCCTGCCGATTGGCCAAGCTCCCCAGCCGACTTATTCACCGGCGAAATCAATCACCGAAACACCGATCTTTATCATCTGATTCTGAACGGTACCCAAGACTTCGTTAAAGGCAGCGGATCGATTTTCCAAACTTGGCACGAGCCTCCCGCTTCAAGCATTCATTCGGCGATCAACCTCACGGGAGAAGATTTCGCATTCCGAAGCGATCAGGTTTCGTCCTTGGCGGAATTACTTTCGAAGGTCGATTTTGACATCGTAAAGTCGCGGTATTCTCAATGGCTCGAAAGCAAAGATGAGCTTTACGATATTCCGTCCGACGAAATCGACGAAATGCTGGAAGACTTTACCGGAATCGATGGGGTTGTCCGGGAGGCGCTGGAGAAGCAATGGGGTCTGGTTTGGATTGGCACCTGAGTTGTCACCCACTCGTTTAAATTTGACCGGGTTGCGAATTACTGGCTTGTGCTGACGCCATCGACACCCACGATCACGATGCCCGCATCGTCCGCGGCTTTCAGCACATCTTCCTTGTCCACGAAGATCACACGTCCCGCGTCGACGGCCAAGCAGCCCGCGCCGGCGGCTTTGAGGTTTTCGATGGTTTGCATTCCGATGGTGGGGACGTCGAAGCGTAGGTCTTTCTGGGGGCCGGCGCCTTTGAGGAGGGTCCAGCCGCCGTCTTCTTTTTTGGAGCGGCTGCCGACGAGGTCGCCGGCCCGCTTGATCATCGCGTCGGTGCCCTCGATGGCTTCGACGGCGACGACGTCGTGGGTGCGCACGGCGATGGCCTGGCCGATCTCCAGGTCGTTCATGTTCATCAGGATCGGCCAGCCGAAGGCGATGTCTTCCTGCTGGGTCTTGGTGGGCTGGTGGCTGGTCATCACGCCGGCGTCGGCGAGGTGCTCGGGGATGTAGTGGGTGCTGTCCATGAGTTCGATGCCCGCCTTGCGCAGCTCCTCGGCCACGGCCGTGAGCAGCGTCTGGCTGCGTTTGTCGTGTCGCAGGATACGGTACCACAGCTTCGCCACCGTCCAGTCGGGCCGCATCACCAGCACCCGTTTCCAGAACGGCATGAACATCAGCGACGCCTTGTCCACCCCGCCGACCATCACCGCCCGGGACACGCCCATCCGCTTGAGCTTCCGGGCCCACTCGCCGACGCGCAGCACGCCGACCTTGACGAAGTCGTCGCTCACCCCCGGCAGGGCGTCTTCGTACTGCCCGGCCATCCCCGCGATGACGACCCGATGCCCCGCCGCCTGCATGCCCTGGGCGGTGAGCCGAGGCAACTGCCCGTTGCCCGCAATGATTCCTAGCGGTTCAGCCATCGGGGTAGTGTAATCCAAGGCTGGGGTGAGGCGGTGGTCCGGAACTGGTCTGGTTTTGGTGGTCTGGTCTGGTGGTAGGCCGGTGGGCAGACCAGTTTGCAGGGTTGTGCGATGGCGGTGGTGTGGAAACGCAGAGCTCGAAAGGGTGTTTGCGGTAAATGTCATGGCAAGCGCTTTCGAACTTTATCTGTAGCATCGGGTGCCACACCTTGAGGCTTCGGCCGCAAGGTGTGCGGTGGTGAGATCAGGGGCCTGAGTTCATCAGCACACCTTGGCCCCGAACCGCCAAGGTGTGGCACCCGCCCACCGCTTTCGGCCACATGTTCGGCGTCGCCGCACGGGAAGGTGGGCCGGTTTAGAATCGGGGCGATGCAAGAAGCGACCCCCAGCCCCGAAACCGCTACCTCCGTGTCCCAGCCCCAAGCCGCGGCGGACGAGGCGGAGCGTGTCGTGCGGTTGGCAGCTGACCCGCAGGCCAAGACATTGCACGACATTTTGTGTGGTCAGTTCGACGTGTTGCATAGCCGAGCGGGGGTGTTGCTGACGTTTTGCGCGGTAGTGATCACGACGACGGGCTTCTCTGGCCGGATCATCGCGGGGACGAACCGCTGGGCTCAGGGGCTGATCATTCTGGGCGTGGCGACGGTGATGGCCGCGGCGTGGTTTGTCTTCGCAAAGGTGACGCGCATCCAATGGGTCACCGGCGAAGTGCTCGACGAAGGACTGCCGGGCGTCCGGGCGGTGCTCGCCGAGCGCGACCGCCGCCGACAGGCACTCCGCCGGGCGACGGGTCTGGCGCTGGTGGGCATGACGTTCTACGTCGTGGCGATCATGATCATGTTGTGGTTCCCCGGAAAAGATTCGGTGGTACTCGACAGGTGAATGAAAATACTTGAACGGAGTTTGATCAATCAGTTTCTTGATACGTGCTAGGGTCTCGTATCCAATCTTCGATTTCTTTGAAAAGACTGATGTATTTAGCTGCGAACAGTGCGGCGACTTCTTCAGGCATATTCAAGATGGATTCCTTAATTGGTCCAAGGGCTTGTTCTGCCGGGGAGTGCTCCTTTAACTCGTTCTTCAATTTGATCCAGTTTTCTCGAAAAGGTTCTGGAGGTAAATCTTCTTCATGGATCAATGCCAAGTGAGTAGAAGCGGATGCAAAACGCTCTTTAATACGAGCGCGATTAAACAGTAGCTCTTTTTCAAAGTCTCGATATCTGCTTAAGATATTTGAAATATCCATATTAAATTCTTGATAGCTATGAAGTAGTCATTAGTTGGAACGTTAATAGGTCCGCACCACCCCGATGCAAGTCCCTTGGATTTGGACTTCTTCGGGTTGGCAGTAGCGGGGTTCGTATTTGTCGTTGGCGGGTTGGAGGCGGATGCGGCCGTCTTTTTCGCGGTAGAGTTTTTTGAGGGTGGCTTCGCCGGTGTCGAGGAGGGCGACGACGGTTTCGCCGTTGCGGGCGGCATTGCGTTTTTCACAGATGACGAAGTCACCGTCGCGGATGTGTTCGTCGATCATGGAGTCGCCGCGGACCTTGAGGACGAAGGTGTTGCCGCCGACGGTGCCGCGGGGCGGGGCGAAGATCTCGGCGAGGTCGAGGTGCTCGCGGTCTTCGATGGCGTCGATGGGGGAGCCGGCGGCGATGGAGCCGACCAGGGGGAGCTTGGTGTTGGAGGTTTCGTCGGGGAGGTCGAGGTCAGGCGACACTTCCAAAGAGCGGGCTTTGTTGGCCTGCCGTTTGAGGGCTCCTTTTTTGATCAGCGCTTCGACGTGTTCGAAGACGGTGACCTTGGAGACGCCCAGCTCGTCGGCGAGTTCCTGCATCGTCGGCGAATAGCCGCGGGTCAAGCGGGTTTCGCGGATGCGGTTGAGGATTTTGAGCTGCTTGGGCGTGAGGTTCATGGGGGTCTCTCCGAGATGTAAGGGTCAGGGGTTGGGGGGCGGGGGCTGCCGAGGCGGCGAGGCCGGCGTGGGCATCGACGAAATCGACAGGGACCGGGGCGATGGCGATCCGCGGAGCGGGCTGCTGGGCGCGGAGCTTGGCTTTGGCGGCGCGGAGGGCGCGGACGAAGGCGGGTTGCGAGGCGTCGGCCGGGGTGGCGGTCGATTCGAGACCGCCGATGACATCGGCGGCTTTTTGGGGTTTCAGGGCCTCGACATCCTGATGCACGGTCTCGGCGAAGTCGCTGAGGGTGAGCGACTGGAGCTGGAGCCAGGCGAAGGCGGCGTGGAGGGGGGCGGTGAGGTCGAAGGTGTCGGCCTCGCGCTGCGGGGCAGCGGGGCGGGCCTCGGCGACGGGCGAGAACTTGCCGTTGCGGAAGTTTTGCCCAGAGCGGTGGTAGCCGGAGTGGTTGGGGCCTTGGTCGGCGTCGGGGTTGGTGGAAGCGTTGCCCTGAGGTCCCTTGGTCTTGATCAGACGGGTGCCTTTGACGTTGAGGCGGGTGGCGTAGTCGCCGGAGCCGAGCATGACGAGGGGGGTGGGCATGGTGGGAGTCGCTTTCTTTAGGGGTGGGGCCGAGGGTTGGGTGGCAGGTCGAAGGTGGTGGCTTTGGGTAGCGGTGCTTGGATCGTGGAACCCCAAGATGTTGGGGTGGTCCACGGCGGGACGCTTTAGTCTTCGACGGTCGGGGTTCGGCTCCTTGAGGGAAAAAGCGAAAATCTGTTCGGTAGACGTTAACCGAACGATCCCCGGACGTCAAGGATCGGTTCAAGGGTTTTTAATACCGGGGTT
>JBCCWB010000258.1:0-5431 GCA_039194345.1 Planctomycetota bacterium | reverse complement strand
GGTTCTTCGGAGATGCCGACGTAACGATTTTCCTTGTCAAACAAGGGTTCGGTGCGTTCCCAGTGGGTCTTTCCGACGTACGCGGTGTCGTATCCTTCGGCCGCGAGGACGTCGGTAAAGCAAGTGATGCCGTGCTTCAGCCCTTGGGTTCGGCCCTCTTTGCAGTTCATATGCATGACCCCGTTCTGGCTGGGATACATGCCCGACATTAGCATGGCCCGGTGGGGGCTGCATACGGGGTGGGTGCTGCATGCTTGGTTGAGCACGACGCTTTCCCGGGCCAGCGCATCGAGATGAGGCGTCTCGACAGGGTCGGACACGCCTCGGATCGCATGCTGGAAAGCTGGATCGCGCCAGAGACTCAGCGCGTGCAGCCGGTATTGGTCGGGAAAGATATAGAGAAGATTTGGCTGGCGGCCAGTTTGTGCCGCGGAGGTTTGATTGGCGGCTAGTGCTGAGGTGCTGGCCATGCCAGCGGTGGCGGCATATAGACCCATAGCTTTGTTGAACTCGCGACGCTTCATGTGTGGATTCTTGCGATGGGATGAAGGATGGGAGGGTGCTAGAAGATATAACCTTAAACTGAACCTCACAAATTGGCAAGAGTTTTGATGTAAATTTGCGGATTGCTGTGCGAAGCGTGTTTGGGCGGGGCTTTCTCTGAAAAATTAGATTTTTTTTGTCATGAATAATCATTGCGAAAAGGTGGTTGATGTCGAAAATTTGGTTTTTGGATTGCTTTTACGGATTCGTCCCGTAGACTGTGGGGTTCAGATAAGATCCATTTTGTTTCCCTATCGTGATTCCTTTCGTATCCTTATTTGAGGACATCTCTTGCGCCGCACTTCACTCATTTCGCTTCTGACGGTCGTACTTTGGGCTTGTGTTCATGCGCAAGCTGAGCAGCCCAATGTGGTCGTGATTCTGACCGATGACATGGGGTGGGCCGACGTCGGCTTCAACGGCGGCGATATCCCGACGCCCAACATCGACCGCATCGCTTCCACCGGCGCGGTGCTTGAACAGTTCTACGTCCAGCCGACCTGCTCACCTACACGCCATGCTTTGATGACCGGGCGCTACCCCTATCGCTATGGTGCCCATATCTGCAACTTGCGCTCTCACCACACGCACGGGGCTTCGCTCGATGAGCGGTTTATGTCCGAAGCGATGCAAGACGTGGGCTACTACACCGCGGTATTGGGCAAATGGCACCTGGGCATGTACCGCCAGGCGTATTGGCCGACATCGCGCGGATTTGAGATTCACTACGGACTGCTCAGCGGGGGGCTCGACTACTTTACGCACATCAACGACAAGGTCACGCTCGATTGGCAGGAACTCCACGCCAACCGCTCGGTATGGAAGCAGCCGTTGCGTGAAAAGGGCTACACCACCGACCTGCTCGGTCAGCGGGCGGTGAAGTTGATCGGCGAGCATGATTTCGACCAAAGGCCCTTGTTTCTCTATCTTTCCTTCAACGCGCCGCACACCCCGATGCAGGCCAAGCCCGAGGACGTCAAGCGCTTCAGTCACGTCAAAGATTCCAGGCGGCGTACCTACTCCGCGATGATGCACGCAGCGGATGTCCAGGTGGGGCGGGTCCTGGATGCGTTAGAAAAGCGGGGGGTTGAAGATAATACGTTGGTTATTTTCTTCAGTGACAACGGCGGGGCGGGCAGTAACGCTTCGAGTAACGAGCCGCTCCGCGGTGGAAAGGGCTCGCAGTACGAGGGGGGCGTGCGCGTACCGACGGCGGTGACATGGCCCGGCACGCTTAAGCCCGGGCAGCGTTTTTCGACGCCGTTGCATGTGGTTGACCTGTTTCCCACCTTCGTCGGCTTGGCGGGCGGGGATACGACCAAGGGCCAGCCGCTGGACGGCCTGGATTTCTGGCCCGCATTGTCTGCGGGCGAAACGCTGCCCGAGCGTGATATTTATCACAACGTGGCCGACACCTCCGGCCGAGGATCGATCCGTAGCGGAGACTGGAAGTTCTTGGCGATGAAGAAGGCCAAAGCCCCTAAAGACAGCATCCCGCTACCCGGGGGGAAACTCCACGGTCTATTGTTCAATATCGCCGAGGACCCCAACGAAACCAATAGCCTGGCCACGCAGCGCCCTGAACTTGTGGAAGAGCTGTGGGGCAAGCTCAAGGCTCGTGGTCCCGAAGTGGTGTCTGCGAAAATGTATTGCACCTCGGCCCCGAAGGGCTGGGAAGCGCCGCGCGACCATTCGTCCGCTGCAGAATAATCAATCGGTTTTGTTTTTCGGTTCGCCAACTCAGCGAACACCCCGAAAGGATCTCGATCCATGCGTTTCACTAGCTTGTTCGGTCGGCTGTCGGTTCTGGCAATAGTTGCGTTATCGTCTTCAGCGGTGGCACAAGATCGAGGCGAATTACCGGATTGGATGAAGGCGCTGGAGTTGCCTGACCACTCCTACGCGGGCTACGCCTTGGTGCCCGAATCGATCGAGCCGAAGGACCTGCCCGTGGTTCATGTGCGTGACTTCGGCGCGAAGCCGAACGATCGCAAGAGCGACAAGGCAGCGATTGCTGATGCCATCCGCGCGGGTGAAGAAAAAGGCGGGGCGATCATTCAGTTCGAGGCAGGGGAGTATTGGGTCGGTGAGAAGAAACAGGAAAAACAAGGCTTTGTCATCACCAGCCCCAACATCGTGATCAGGGGCGCAGAGCCCACGGCCAAAGCGACCAAGGGCACGGTGTTGTACATGCGTCACTCGCTGGCGCCGGCCGATCCCAAGAAGATGTACTCGTGCCCGCCGCTCCTAAAGTTTCAGCACCCCGCCAAGGGCAAGAAGCTAACTTCAATTGTTTCGGACTCGGTTAAAGGTAGTTTTGAGATCGCGGTCCAAACCCCCGGCAAGCTTGAGGTGGGGCAGTATGTCACGCTATACATGCGCAACCCAGCTGCGACCAGCACTCTCCTGATGGGGCTGGAGCCCTGGTCGATCTGGACCAACACCATCGAGAAGGGCCCGATCGTCCACGGCGAACGACACCGCATCGTGGCCATCGATGGATCAACGGTCACCTTTCACGAGCCGATCATGATTGATGTCTTCGCCGAGCACGGCTGGGAAGTGCGGTCATGCCCGATGGCGGAGGGCTGGGTGGTCGAGGACATCACGTTTGTGGGTGAGGTGCCCACGCCCTGGGTGCACCACAAGAACGCGGACCACGACAGCGGCTGGACGATGATTGGCTTCAACCGCGGCTTTGCGCCCGTGATCCGCCGCTGCAAGTTTGTCAGCGTGTCGACCGGGGCGTTTATCAATGGTAGTTACGGCGGGACCGCGATCGATAATGAAGTCCTAGGGCGGCGTGGCCATTACTCGATCAGTTCCGGCGGCGGCAGCTACGGTACCCTGATCGCGTTCAATAAGGACCTCACTAAAGAGGGGCAGTGGCATGGCTTCGGGTCCAGCCATGGCGCAGCCGGGACGGTTATCTACCGGAATCTCAACTCCAAGCGCGGTTTTGATCACCACTCAGGTACGGCCATCGCCTACGCCACGCTCATCGATGCCAACACCGGCGGGATCTTCGGCAGCGGCGGAAACTATAAGAATCTTCCCAACCACCTCCACGATCTAACGTTCTGGAATTTCAAGCAGACCCACGATAAGCGCTACGATAATTTCGACTGGTGGTCTGCTCGGCGTGGCGAGCAGAAGTACAGCGGCACGAAGGTCGTGTACCCGCGTATCGTTGGTTACCACGGCATCCGCACCACCTTCAAACCCGAGAGCTGCTCGCACATCCACTGTCACGGCGAACCTGTCGAGCCCGAGTCGCTGTTCGAGTATCAAGTCAAGCGGCGTTTAGGAGAGCTGCCTGAGTGGATGACCTCTCCCGAATCACGGGCGAGGAAATGAAGGTATTCATCGCAAGTCGATCAACCCGACGGGCTGAGCTTTAAGCTGTAAGTTAAACCGCAAGGCTTAGTATCGGGCACAGTGATCTTGTTCAGCGTTGGCGTCTTGTGGCTATCCAAGCGGGGTTTCTTGTCCGAGTAGCTCGATGCCGGCTATATGTTCGTCTGTAGGCGCGGTTAAGTGGAACGTGCCTGATTCTGGGCAAGCCATGGCGATGGCGTACAGTATATTATCGCCTTTGGTGACGAAGCGGTAATCGCCGTCGCCCAAGGGTGACTGTTAGGGTTCGGTGAAGTCGCTGGTGGGGAATTCCTGGTCTTGGGCGTAGGTATGCCAAGGTCGGGTAAGGTGAATGGCTTATGCGTTGGCCGTAAACCAGCCGGCGAGTATGTCGAGAATAGCGTGTTCCTGTTCGTCCAGGGTGCGGTCGGTTCGATCGGGAAGTTGAGCAGAAGAATACCGTTCTTGCAGATGACATAGGTGGGCATGTGGACGATGAGTTGAGGCGATTTATAGGGCAGCCCTTCTTGGTAATGCCAGCCGCCAATCCAGGTGTCGGTCTTTTAAAGTTCGGACGAGATAGAGTCGATGCCGCCGCGCTCGAGGGTGAGTACGCCGATACCATCGACATACTCACCCTGGCCCCGAAGGTTTAGCCAAGCTCGAGTTAACCGCCGCGCCGTGAGATGTTCTGGTTGTAAAAGTGCGCGATCATCGATCGGCCGATTTCGCCGAAGGGGACTGCGCCGTCGGTATAAAGTAGATCTGGGGAGTAAGAATCGACCAAGTCCTTGAATTCGGTCGAGCCATAGCTGCTTCCACCACGACGGAGGATTACGTGGGTATTGCCGATTCATATCGTTGTACGGAGGAAAGTAGAGGTCCTGGTATCCAGGATGGTGCTCGTCATAAGGCACGCCAGCCCTTGGGCCGTCGGGGTCACAGTTCTTGTTGGTATTCATCCACGAGTAGGCCCGCTCAAGGTACTCGGTTACTCCGAACCGCAACCTCTCGCCAAAGGTGGCGTCGCGGAACTCGCCGGCAATGTCACGTTTGGAAACGAAATTCACAGCATTTCACCGGTGATGCTTGGAATTCCAAAGGTCGTAGTTGTCATGGTGGACGTCCATAGAGACGAAATACATTGCTTCAGCGGCCTTGTATTTCCATACTCAAGTCCGGGCATCGAGGATATCACATGTCCACATCGGGATAATGTTTTTATAACCGAGCTTGGAAGGGTGGCCGTAGTGTTCGGTGTGGAATTTATTAGTCTCGTGTTCGATAAAGTACATGTTTTGGGTATACCAATCACCGGTGTGTTCTCTTAAATGCATACAACTGTGTCTGACTCGGCAGGGTTAATCCTGCGAGATGTCACGATCACCAGCCGTAAAACGGCTAAGTGACGTCTATTGTGTCAGGTGTCAGAGAGGGTGATTTTCGATAAGCAATTGCTCCGTTTGGGGTTGCGTAATGTCAGACCGCTTGACCCTAACACGCTGATGTTGGGCAGGGGTATCCCTCGATT
>JBCCWB010000257.1:0-5434 GCA_039194345.1 Planctomycetota bacterium | reverse complement strand
TAGCGGCGTAAGGCTTCTTCGAGGCGTTCGGCGCTGGGGATGTCGAGGTGGTTGGTGGGTTCGTCGAGAACCAGCAGGTTGTGTCCGCCGTTGACCAAGCCCGCGAGCACGGCCCGGGCACGCTCGCCGCCCGACAAGACCGACATCTGTTTGTCCTGCGAATGGCCCGAGAAGAGGAACGCCCCGGCGAGGTCGCGGGCTTCTTGTTCCAACTCATTGGGCGTGTAGTCGCGGAGGTATTCGACGATCGTGCGCGAGAGGTCGAGGTGCTCGTGGGTCTGGGTGAAGAAGCCCACGTCGATCTGACTGCCGATCTTCGCTGAGCCGGCGGTGGGGGTTTGCTCGCCGAGGAGGCAGCGGATGATGGTGGACTTGCCCGCGCCGTTGGGGCCGATGACGCCAAGGCGGTCGCCACGCTTGATGGTCAGGTCGACGTTCTCGAAGAGCTGCTTAGCGGCGCCGTCGTTGTCGTGCACCAGCTTCAAACCCTCGGCCTGGGCGACAACATCGTTGCCCTTCTTCTTCGGGCTGAAGTTGAGCTTCATCACATCGAGCTCGACGGGCGGCTCGATGAGGTGGTCGCGTTTGAAACGTTCGAGGCGTTTCTCCCGGCCCTGGGCTTGTTTGGCACGTTGGCCGGCGCGGAACTTGTCGATGAAGCCCTGCTCGGACTTGATCAGCGTCTGTTGCTTCTCGTACGCCCGGCGCTGGTCTTCGATGCGCTCGGCGCGGAGCGTGCGGAACTTGGCGTAGTTGCCGGGGTACTCGACCATCTGACCGGCTTCGAGTTCGTAGATCTTGGTGACCACGCGGTCCAGCAGCCAGCGGTCGTGGGAGATCAGCACGACGCCGCCCGCGTAGGTCGAGAGGAAGCCTTCGAGCCATTCACGACCCGCGATGTCGAGGTGGTTGGTCGGTTCGTCGAGCAGCAGCAGATCGGGCTCGGACAGCAGCAGCTTGGCTAGGGCGAGTCGGCCTTTTTGTCCGCCAGAGAGGTCGCCGCATTTGATGTTGAACATCGCGTCGGTGAGCCCGAGGCCGTGGAGGGTTTCGTCGATCTTGTGATCGACCGCGTAGCCGCCCGACGCTTCCATGCGCTCTTCGAGCTGCTGATATTTTTTCATCAGCGCATCGAGCTGGTCGGGCTCGGCGGTGCCCATGGCCTCGGCGGTTTCTTCGAGCTTCTGGTGGAGCGACTCGAGCTCGGCGAAGGCGTGGCCGGCCTCTTCGCGGAGGGTGCGGTCCATGTCCAGATCGTGGTCCTGGTGGAGGTACCCGGCGGAGCTGCCGCGGGCGAGCTGGATCTGGCCGGACTCGGGCTTGAGCCCCGAGGGCAGGCCCTTGGTGCCGCCCTGGGTGGCGATCATTTTGAGCAGGGTGGACTTGCCGCAGCCGTTTCGGCCGACCAGACCCACGTGTTGCCCAGAGTCGACGGTGAGGTTGACGCCGTCGAGGATGGCGCGGTCGCCGAAGGAAAAAACGAGGTTGGCGACGCTGAGCAGGGCCATTCGGGGGCGATCCAAGGGGTTTGTGGGTGTTTCGGGCGGATGGGGTGCCCGAGGGGCCGGACAGTGTAGCCGAAGGCGGAAAAATGGTGGTGATTTGGCGTGGCCTCGTCCCGGAAGCGCGTGCATATTTATGCCGTTGGGTGCATCCACGCCCGACCGTCGTGCTGGTCGCGCCCCGGGGCCTCGAAAGAGAGGGGGGCGGGCTGGTTCGTACGTTTTGTGTCTGGCTGGTCCGATGGGGGATCACGGCTCGACATCGATCAAGGGGAATTCCGGGACGGTGTGTGTGGCACCTGTGCCTTGAGGATGGAAAAGGGAAGCGAATCACCCCCATGAATCACAAGCGGAATCTACTGATTGTGCTGGCCCACGGCCTGCGCAGCGATGCACTATCCGATGAGCGTGAGTGGCCCCTACCCACGCCGCACTTGGTCGACCTGGCCGAGCGTGGGGTGCGATTGGTCTTGAGCAGTGCCAGCCCGGCCGACCCCGGCGGGATGATCAGCGTGCTCACCGGGCTGCACGCTCGGCAGCACGGCCAGCTGCGCGACGATGAAAATCCCCAACCGCTCCGCGATGGCCTGCCCGCCTGGCTCGCCGACGCGGGTTATCACACGGTGGGCGTTGGCGAAGTCGGTGCGTTTGCTTCGCTGCTCGACGAGTCGCTGGTCACCGAAGGCGTGGCCAACCCTGAGCCCAAGCCCAACCGTTGCTGGTACACCGCTGCGGCTCGGTCACGTGGCCACGCCCCGGCCCTCGCGCAGCAGCGCCGGCAACGTCTCCGGTCGGGGCCGTTGGCGCCCGATCGCCTGATGCTCGAACCCGAAGAAGACATCGATGGCTTCATTGCCGCACAGGCGGTCGAGGCGTTGGGCCGGATGCCCGAGGACAAGCCGTGGGCGATGTTCGTGGTGTTTAGTGGGCCGGGCAATGAACTACCCCCGCCGATGTTTTATGACGGGTTGGTCGAGGGCACGGACCTTGCGAAAGGTTTTGTGCCGGCCAAGTTCGAGCAGCTCGACGCCTTGGTCGAGCCGGAGCTCCCGCGGTCGGTGTTGCAGCGGCTTGAGCCGCACCAGGTCGCGCGCATCCGGGCGGACTACCTCGGACGCGTGAGCCTGATCGACCACGGTGTAGGCCGGCTTGGTGAAGCGATGTCCAAACGCAACGACGTCGACCGTACTTGGACCGTGCTGACATCCGACCGCGGCCAGCTGCTCGGAGAGCACGGTCTCATCGGCCACCGTTCCTTCCTCGCGCCGTCGATCGAGGTGCCGCTCATCGTCACGCCGCCTGATGCGCCGGGGGTGTCGCCGCCAAAGGAGAAGTTCCAGGACGGGCTGTTCAGCGTGGTCGATGTTGCGCCGACGGTCGCGCACCTCGGCGGAGCGGATCATCCGGAAGGTGTGGCCGGCCGCAGCATCCTGCCGATCTTCAACGCCCAGCCCGTGCTCCCCGTGCCGCCAGCCAACTTGTCGGAGTTTCACGATCGGCTGCTCGTCGAAACCGAACGGCACAAAGCTGTGTTCCGCACGACCGACCGGAAATGCCTCGGCTTGTTCGACCTGGTCGAAGACCCCGAAGAGAAGGTCAACCTGATGCATCGCAACGACGCGGTGGCCCGCAAGCTGGTGTTGCAGATGCGGCTTAGTTTGTCGGGCGTGTTGATGCCGTTGCGGGGGTGATCGGGGTGGTTTGAGGATGGTGGTTTGCCGCGGCACCCCGGGTCAGTGACCCGGGGCTAAAGTTTGATGCATGCAGGGTAGCGTGGAACGTGCGACACTCTTGGTTGCATGAGTTTGTTGAACAACACCGTGATCGCAACGGGGATCCACACGCTGTTCCGTGTGACGTCGCGCTGCGCGTTTATGGGGAGAGAGCATCTTCCGGCGAAGGGGGAGCCGTACATCCTGGCGATCGCGCACCTGTCGCATTATGACCCGGTAGTGGTGGGAGCGCTCCTGCGTCGCGAGTTGGATTACATGGCCCGGGCGGAGTTTTACGAGACGCCGTTCGCGCGGTGGTGTGTGGAGCATGCGAGTTGTGTGCGGATTGATCGGTCCGGGCCGGCGTTGCCGGGTGTGCGTGAGGCGCTGCGGCGATTGGAACAGCGGCGACCGATCGCGGTGTTTCCCGAAGGCGAGATCATGTCGGGCGGCGACTCGGTCTTGAACGGCGGGCCGGTGAAAGGCGGGGCGGGGTTGCTGGCACGGCGGAGCGGGGCGCCGATTGTGCCTTGCATCGTCCTGGGCAGCGAGCAGTTCAGTCGTGTGGTGCCGTGGCTGCCGTTTCGGATGGGGCGGCTTTGGATCGGGTTGGGTGAGCCGATCGAGGTAGACACGGCGGCAAAGCCCGGGCGTGCGTCGCGGGCTGTGGCGTCGGCACAGCTCGCCGAGGCGATGCGTGAGGTGTACCGAGACATGCAAGCGAAATTCGATATCCCCGATGGGGTCAAGCCATGAACAGCTGGACCGGCGACCTCAAGGCCATGTTCACCGTCCCGGTGCGTGACAAGTTCAACCATTTCATGCGCGTGGTGTGTCGGCCGATCTATGCCATCACCCACCGCCGGATACTGCATGGTCAAGAGCACGCGATGCGCGAGGGCGGGTACCTCATCGCGGCCAACCACACGAGTCCGCTCGACATCCCCGGCTTGATGTACGGCGTGCCACGCATTATCGACTTCGTCAGCATCGTCGAAGTGATGGGCGTGCCGGGCGTCGGCGCTTTCTACCGGCTGTTCAACACGATCACGCTCGACCGCGGCAAGGTGGATGCGTCGGCGGTGCGTACGATCGTGTCACGCCTGCAAGCGGGGCGGGTGGTGTGCATGTTCCCCGAAGGCAAGATCACGCCCGAGGAAGAATCGGTTTTACACGGCGGCGAGTTCCGCTCGGGCTTCGGCCGGATCGCGCGGCTGGCGGACGTGCCGGTCATCCCCACGGTCGTGCTCGACACCGGGAATAGCGCGAGCGTCATGGCGTGGCTGCCGTTCTCACGCACCCGGTTCTACGTGGCGTTTGGTGAGCCGTTGTTCGTGCGCGAGGATTTAGAAACGCGCGAAGCCCAGAAAGAATTAGAAGAACGCTGGCGGGCAGCAGTGAATGAATTGGCTCAGACGTTTGCGCCGCTCCGTAAGGATTGAGCTTGGTAAATCGTTATGGGCGATACAGCCCTTTGACCTCATCGAGAATGAGGTTGCGGAGGCTGAAGTCGTTGAGTGGTTGGTGAGGATGCTCCTGGCGGTGCCTTTCTAAGATGGATTGAATCAGTCCATCCAGTTGATCGGTTGCGATAAGGCGTTCGCGCAGACGATCGGCCCTTTCCTTCTCGTAACGGTCGTACCGTGGGGTGTTGGCTTGTGAGATACGGCCGAGGTGTGACCGGACCGCGGCCCGGGGTTTGGGGGGCTCGGCCCATAGCGAGAATGGGCCCGAACCCGCGACGGACTTTATGCGAGTCGGAGGCGTGTCGCTTGGCAATTCCAAAGCCGTTGCCGGGCGAGGTTCTACTGAGGGTGAGGGTAGGTCGAGCTCTTCGTTGGCATACCGCCGAAGCAGGTACTCGTAGATGTCGATGCGGATTTGGGACAGCCAAGCGGAGGGGCTTTCGGGATCGGCTTCAACGTTTTGGCGAAGGCGAACCCATTCTCTCTTCCACCGTGAGGCGGCAAGGTCGAGCGAGGCGCGGTTTGGCTTAGCCGGGGCCATCATCCCTGCACCGTAACGGACCAAGGTTGATTCACCAAGCTTATTGCGACCCAAAAGTGGTCTCAGACCTCTTCGATTTCCTTGGTCTTCTCGCCGACCATCTTCTCGACGATGCCCTCGTACTTCTTGAGCAGGTCTTGGACTTCGTCTTTGGTGCCCGAGACGTCGTCTTCAGACAGGCCGAGGGATTTGTCTTTGCCGGCGGTGTCGATG
>JBCCWB010000256.1:0-5485 GCA_039194345.1 Planctomycetota bacterium | reverse complement strand
TCTTTGCGGGGGCGGGGTTCGGCTGGTTCATGTTCGGAAAGCCCGCGGTTCAGATGTTTGACGCGCGGAACTGGCCGAGCGTTCCCGCACAGGTTCTCGCTAGTGGGCTAGAGACCAACAACACGAGCGACGGGACGACTTACCGTATCCAGATCAAGTTCGAGTACGAGTACAACGGCCAGTACCACATCGGTGATACCTACGACTTTTTCTCCTACATCGCCACCTCCGGTCGCGAGGGCAAGCAACGCATCGTGGATCGGTATCCGTTTGGATCAGCGACCGTGTGCTATGTCGATCCCGACAACCCCAGCTTTGCCATCCTGTCCCGGGACTGGAACCACTCGATGTGGTTCGGCCTTATCCCCTTGGTCTTCGTGATCGTCGGTGCGGGAGGCATTTTCCTCTCGATCCGCGGAGGTCGCGGGGGTCAATCCAAAACCCGACGCGTGCCGCGGACCAAGCGAGCGGCTTCGGGTGACGACCTCGATTGGTTGCCTAAGTTTGCCCGGCCCGAGATGGATGAGGCCATGGATGGAAGCATCCGCTCCGAAGACGAGAACACGGTCACCCCGGGCAAATCACGGTGGGCCGGGGCGCTGTTTGCGCTGGTGTTCATGGCGATCTGGGATACCGTGGTCGCGATCGCGGTGATCAACATGCTCGAGGACGGCGTGGCGGACAACTGGGGGCCGCTGCTGTTCATGATCCCCTTTGTGCTTGTCGGCATCGGCTGTGTGTTCGTGGTGATCTACATGGTCTTGGCACTGAGTAACCCCGTGGTTCAGATGACGTTTGATCCGCGGATGATTCCGTTGGGTGCGCCATTAAAGGTGGACTGGAGCATCAACGGCCGGGCTGGCCGTATCCAAAAACTGACCATGACCGTCGAGGGGCTGGAACGGGCCACTTACCGGCGGGGCACCGATACGATCACTGATGAACACGTGTTCTTCGAAGAAACGCTGTTTGAAGGCGAAGCACTCGACCGCCACGACCCGCTGGCCCGCGACGGCCAGGCCGAAATGCAACTTCCCGCCAACGCGATGCACTCGCTGGACTCGAACAACAACAAGATTGTTTGGCGGATCAAGGTCCGCGGCGACATCCCGCGCTGGCCGGATGTGCGCGATGAATATGAATTTGCCTTGGTCCCAGAAGGTGTGATCGATGACGGGCCGAATGTACGAGGAATGTTTTAGTCGGGATGAGGGAGTAGGCAGTAGGGAGTAGAGCTGACGCAAGCGATAGCACGACTCCCTCTAAAATCCACTGCCCTCTGCCCACTGCCCACTGCCCACTGCCCACTGCCCACTGCCCACTGCCCACTGCCCACTGCCCACTGCCCACTGCCCACTGCCCACTGCCCACTGCCCACTGCCCTGACCTATTCCCTACCTCTCAAATCCCTAACCCCTAACACCATGCCCACACTCACCGTCGAACTCAACGGCAATCAAACCCACTTCGTCCCCGGCGAACGCATCGACGGATTGGCGGGCTGGGACTTCGAGGAGAAGTCGCCCAAGTGGGTCGAGGTCCGGCTGTATTGGCACACGCTGGGCAAAGGGGATGAAGACATTGTGGTGGCCGACTCGGTGCGGTTTGAAGAGCCGCGCGAGGTTGATGCGCAGGTCTTCGGATTTACAGCTCCGCAGGGGCCGTTCAGTTATGAAGGGCGGTTGATCGAGATCGCCTGGGGCATCGAGGTCGTGGCCCATCGCATCAAGAACACAGCTCAACTGGACGTCGCCCTCTCGGCGACGGGCGAACCGATCCGACTGGATGCCGAATGACCACGGCGGGGAAACACGCCGCCGTGAAACCCGGCGACAACCCGTTCCGCAGCGGGTGCGTGGATGCCTTGGGCTACCGCTCGCCTACCGGTGAGACGCTGCAGGCGATCGAGACCCGGGTCCGCGACGCGGGTTTCCGTGGCGCGTTGGTCGGCCCGCACGGCCACGGGAAATCCACACTCATGCATCACCTAGCCACGCTTGATCCCCCGTCCGGTGCTGATCGGCACGACGTTCTTCAAGTGATGCCCGACGGCTCCAGCGTTGGGTCGGTCAAGCAAGCCCTGGCGTCGGATGCCTCGCGTTTGTTCATTGATGGGTACGACTTGTTGCCGTGGCGTTTGCGTTGGGCGTTGCTTCGTCGAACTCAGGTGATCATCACCAGCCACCGTAAAACACGGTTCCCCACGCTGCTGCAATTCGAGACGACCCCGGAGTTGCTAGGGCAGTTGATCGAACAGCTTTCGCCCGAAGTGTTTGGCCGATTGGGGCACCAGGAGATTAGAGCATTGCATGCCCGGCACGAGGGGAACGTGCGGAACGTGTTGCGTGAGTTGTATGACCGCGTCGCGATGGGGGAGTTCGCCCCTTAGCCCCCGGCGAGTCGCCGGGGGTGCCGCGGAATACGACTTGTAATTCACGTGAGATTGAAGTGAAGTTACGTCTTACAGTGCCGCAAGCCGGGACGGCCCCGGGTCATTGACCCGGGGCTAAAGTTCAATCGTTCGAGGTCGACCACCCGCGCGACGCCTTGGGTTTTTCCGAAACATACGGCGCATCGCCGCCGGTCTTTTTCTCGCCCGTGGGCTTGGTGCCTTTGAGCTTCACCGCCCGACGCAGCGCTCCGACTTCCTGCTTGCTCAGCATCCGCCACTCGCCGGGGGCCAGCCCTTTGAGGCGGATCGGGCCGAGCCCGGTGCGTTTGAGCTTCTTGACCCGGATGCCCACGCGGGCCAGCAGCCGGCGGATCTCGCGGTTCTGCCCCTCGGTCAGCGTGATGCGGAGGGTGGTGCGGTCGCCACGGGTGCGGTCGGTCTCGTGGCGGACGATCTGGACCGACTCCATCGACGCCTTCTTGCCGCCACGTTGGCTGTCGGCCTTGCCCGCCCGCTGCTCGGAGAGGACCAGACCTTTGCGGAGCTTGCGGAGGTCGTCTTCTTCCAGTCGGCCCTTGGCCGAGACGAGGTAGCGTTTATTGACGCCGAAGGACGGGTGGGTGAGGCGGTGGGTGAGCTCGCCGTCGTTGGTCATGAGGATCAGGCCGGTCGAGTCGGCGTCCAATCGTCCGACGGGGAACAGCCGTGAGCCGTGCGGCATTGCGGAGGGATCGATCAGATCGATAATGCGGCGCCGGCCTTCGGGATCGTCGTTGGTGCTGAGTACCCCGCGTGGCTTGTGCACCATGAGGTACAGCTTGCCAGCGGTGGCGAACTTCTTGCTGGCCTTCTTGGGTTTGATCAGCGGCTCGCCGTCAACCTCGACGCGATCCTCAAAGGGGTCGACCCAGGCGGGGAGTTGGGTGACGCGTTCGCTGTTGACGGTCACTCGGCCATTTTCGATGAAGGTCTCACACTCCCGGCGGGACGCGATCCCCGCGTTGGCCATGGCCTTCTGCAGGCGGATGCCGCGGGTGTTGTCGGTGTAGCTGTGGGTGGGTTTGGGCTTGCGGGCCATTGGAGGTCTCCTGACGTCGTCACGACGTGGGGTTGAATGAATTCCACATTATACGGCAAGGCTCTAGTCCTCACCGATAACTGTACATCGCATTGCGATCGTATTTTGTTTATGTGTTAGTCACCAACTGTTGATGAAATCAGTTTTCAACGAGGTTTTGTCAGCTCGGACGCATAATTTAACGCGGCTTCTAAAGCCCCTTCGATTAGGCCGCCATGCTCATAGGCGGTTTCGGTAGCGATCAAAGCCAGTCGTTTGCCCCAGTCGCCGGTGTCGAGCGAGAGGCCGTAGGCGTTGTGACGCAATTGAGAGGTATGGTCTGCGGGGGTGGAGGTAAAGGGCTCTGTACTCCAGTCTTGGAGGTGGGTGGCGATTGGCGTAGCGGCCTCGGGTCCGAAGAGTTGGACGAGTTGAGTCAGGGCAAGGTCGATGAGGGCTTGTGGTGAGAGGGTGGCACGTTCCCCAGCGTCGAGTCGGACGAAGCCGAAGAGGGAATAAAGCTCTTGGTCTGGTGTAGAGGCGTCGTGGAACTCACCGAGTGGTCCCGATTGGCTGAAACCGCTTCCGCATAAGCCCTGATCACGCCAAAACGGCCGCTCGTAGGAAGCGAAGAATTTTGCGTGGCCGGCCATCCATGTAGGGGTGGCTTCGAGGGCCTGGGTGGTGCTTACGGGTAGCGGCGGATCGTAAGCGAATTGAGCGGCGAGTCGAGGCGGGACCGCCAAAGCGACGCGGTTGGCGGTCATCTTCAGAGTGCCTTGCGGGGTTTGGATCGTGGCGATTATGCCGTGGTCCACCACGCAGAGGTGTTCAAGTCGATGTTGAAGTCGGATGCTTGCCGGCTCGACTTCGTCGTACAGCGATTGGATGAGTTGGCCGATTCCGCCTTGGGCCCGAAGCGCTCCGGACATCGGCGAGGGGCCGGGGTTACGAAACACCTCCCCGCTGAACTGTTGAAACAGCACGTCGCCGCGATCGAACTGTTCGTAGAAGGTGATACCAAAGCGTTGGAGCAGTGCGGCGATGCGGGGCTGACCGGGCCAGAACCAAGAGGGGCCCAGGTCGTGCATACCCGGCTCGGTAGTGAGGATTCGCCCGCCCAACCGGTGACGAGCTTCGATCAGTGTCGCATTGACACCCGCTTGCTTCAGGGCCCAAGCCGCGGTCAGTCCGCTGGCTCCGCCGCCCACGATGAGTACATCGGTATCCATGCGATGTTTTAGGCAACACTTGTGGCGAGTTCTATGTTTATATCCCGGAATAAGCCGTGTGGGACGAATCAGTCGAACTCATCACCCTTGAACGTACTACCCAAATAGGTCTTGCGCACGTTCTCATCATTGATGATCTCTTTGGGTGTGCCCTCGGCGAAGACCTTGCCTTCGCTGATCACGTACACCCGGTCGCACACGGCCAACACGTTGTGCACGTTGTGGTCGGTGATGAGCATGCTGATCTCGTGCTCGTCGCGCAGCTTGCGGATCTCGGCCTGGAACTCCTCAACCGCCACGGGGTCGACCCCCGCGAAGGGCTCGTCCAGCAGGATGAGGGAGGGCTCGGAAATCAGCGCCCGGGCGATCTCCAGCTTTCGGCGTTCGCCACCCGACAA
The DNA here is from genome assembly GCA_039194345.1 of Planctomycetota bacterium. GTDB lineage: Bacteria > Planctomycetota > Phycisphaerae > Phycisphaerales > Phycisphaeraceae > Algisphaera. The sequence continues at coordinate 406 of JBCCWB010000256.1, read as the reverse complement.
CGTGCTCGCCGCCTGCTTGCGGTTCTTGGTTAGGTCGAACTGCTGCATCAATTCCTCAGCCCGCGCTTTGCGCTCGGCCTTGGTCAGCGGACGCGTTTCGAGGATCGCTTTGAGGTTGTCTTCCACGCTCAGTCGACGGAAGACCGACGACTCCTGGGCGAGGTAGCCCATGCCGCGCTGGGCGCGTTGGTACATGGGCAACTGGGTGACATCCTGTCCGTTGAACACGACTTGTCCGCCGTCGGGGGAGATCATGCCGACGGTCATGCGGAAGCTGGTCGTTTTGCCCGCGCCGTTGCGGCCGAGTAGGCCGACAATCTCGCCCTCGGCGACGTCGAAGGAGACCTCGTTCACAACGGTTCGGCCGTTGTAGGTCTTGACCAGATTGGTGGATTTGAGAATGAAC
>JBCCWB010000255.1:0-5491 GCA_039194345.1 Planctomycetota bacterium | reverse complement strand
CCCAGACGCCGTGGAAGAAGCTGCCCAAGCCGATCCGGCGGATCATGATGGAGGGCACCACCACCCGCGACGAAACCAAGTACGGAAGCCACTTCGAGGGCGTACTGCCCAACCTGCAACGCCGATTCGAAACGACTGACAGCGAGTTCGTGAAGCAGCGGCTGTCGAGCTACCTGTCCGAGTCGCCGTGCGAGGCATGCGGCGGGGCACGGCTGCGCACCGAGGCGCTGCACGTGTTCATCGCGTCGGGCAAAAAAGAGTACAACATCAACGACGTGGTCAACATGACCATCGAAGAGGCCTCCGATTTCTTCAGCCGCTTGCGGCTTAGCGCCGAAGGTGAGCAGATCGCCGAGCCCATCGTGAAGGAAATCCGTGCACGTCTGGGCTTCATGCTCAGCGTCGGGCTGGGCTACCTCAACCTCTCGCGGAACACCGGCACCCTCTCGGGCGGCGAATCGCAGCGTATCCGCCTCGCCACCCAAATCGGTAGCGGTCTTGTGGGTTGCTGCTACGTGCTGGACGAACCCACCATCGGCCTGCACCAGCGCGACAACGACCGGCTGATCAAAACCCTCCGCCACCTCACCGACATCGGCAACACGGTGCTGGTCGTCGAGCACGACGAAGATACGATCCGTGCGGCGGACTACCTGATCGATGTCGGCCCCGGCCCGGGTCGCCACGGGGGGACCATCACCGCCCAAGGCCCACGCAAGAAATTTCTCCGCGACAAGAATTCGCTCACCGCGAAATACCTCCGCGGTGACGAAGAAATCCCCACACCCACCGAGCGTCGCAAGCTCAAACACAAGCAATGCCTCACACTCAAAGGCGCCAGGCAGAACAACCTGCAGGACATTACGGCTCAGTTCCCCCTCGGCGGGATCGTCACCGTGACCGGCGTCTCGGGCAGCGGAAAATCGACGCTTGTCAACCAGATCCTGCTCAAGGCCGCCAAACGCTCGCTGCTCGGCTCTCGCGTGAAGCCTGGCGACCACGATAAGCTCACGGGCGTAACCAATATCGACCGGATCATCGAAGTCGATCAGTCGCCAATCGGCCGAACCCCGCGGTCCAACCCCGCGACGTATACCGGCGTGTTCGACATGATCCGCGACCTGTTCGCCAAGACCAAGGAAGCCAAGATCCGCGGGTATAAGCCCGGCCGATTCAGCTTCAACGTCAAAGGCGGTCGCTGTGAAGCTTGCCAAGGGCAAGGCACGAAGAAGATCGAGATGCACTTCCTGCCGGACGTGTTTGTTCAGTGCGATGTGTGTAAGGGCAAGCGGTATAACCGCGAGACGCTGGAGATCACTTACCGCGGCAAAAACATCAGCGACGTGCTAGACATGACCGTCGAGGAGGCGCTCGAGTTCTTCGACAGCTTCGCGGATGTGAAGCGCCTGCTCACGGCGTTGAACGACGTTGGCCTCTCCTATGTTCAGCTCGGCCAGGCCAGCACGACCCTCTCCGGGGGCGAGGCCCAGCGGGTCAAGCTCGCGACCGAACTCGGCAAGCGATCGACTGGGCATACGCTCTACGTCCTGGACGAACCCACGACGGGCCTGCACTTCGCGGATGTGAAGAAGCTCATCAGTGTGCTGGACCGCTTGGCCGATGGCGGCAACACGGTCATCCTGATCGAGCACAACCTGGACGTGATCAAGTGCAGCGACTGGCTGATCGACCTGGGGCCCGAGGGCGGCGACCGCGGCGGCACGATCGTGGCCACCGGCACCCCCGAAGACGTAGCGAACCAGGAAGGGTCGTACACCGGCAAGTTCCTCAAGGCCCATCTGCCCGAGCCGATAATGGCGTGAGCGGTCAACCCGTTTGACACCCCACGCCGCGGGTTTAGGATAGCCAGCCCTAACCGACCCGCCCCTTGGATATTTCCAGGAACCACACCCATGCCCGGCACCTTTTCCTGCAGCGTTGTGACCCCCGAACAGGAAGTCTTTGAAGGCGAAGTCTCCTACATCGTCCTCCCCGCTTGGGACGGCGAAATGGGCTTCGCGATCAACCGGGCCCCCATCCTCGTGCAGATCGGCGAGGGCTCGCTCCGCTTGACCGGCGAATCGGGCAGCAAGACCACCATGAAGATTGCCGGTGGCTTCGCTCAGATGAAGGGCAACAAGCTCACGGTTTTGACCGACAAGGCCGAGACCGCGGACGCGGCCTGATCTAGCGGATTTTTCTCATCTATAACGTATTCCGAGCCGCGAGCGTCAGCGACTGGCTTATTCGCATGCGCTGGCGGGGATGTACTCGCTGAAGCTTCGTGCTCGGTTTAAATCCCAATCGCGTCGGAATCGCCGTGTACGTTAGAATGTCTCTTCGAGACAAGGATGTCGCGTGTGCGGCGGAGCGTCTCGTTTGACCATGCGAAGCGTTCTGCGTCAGATCATCCCGAGCATGTTCCACCGTCGGCTGCTGCTGCTGGGCGGGCTGTCGCTGGTTCTGATGACCCTGCTCGCGGCCCAGACCGCCAAGCTCACCACCGGCGTAGAACACGAAAAGCGCCAAGCCGCGCTCAAGGCCCACCTCGAAAACGCCAGCTACACCCCGACGTCCCGCGGCAAGATCTACGACCGCAAGGGCCGTCTGCTGGCCGAGGACCGTCCCGGTTGGGATGTTCAGGTCAGCTTCGCCTTGCTCAGCGGCAACTGGGCTTACGAACAGGCGGAGATGGCCGCCCGTCGGACCATGTCTCGACAGGCGTGGCGCGGCCTTACGCTTGCGCAGCGGTCCGAAGAGACTGAGCGTTTTATCAAGCCCTACCTGGTCAAGATCGAGACGCTCAAGGTCACCCTGGCCGATCTCGGCGGGGTTGAAATCGAAAAGATTGAAGACCGGCAGCGTGAAGTCGTTCGTTGGGTTCAGACCATGGGCGCCAACGCTACTGCGGCTAACCGTCGTAACAAATACAAGATCCTCACCGAGGACCAGGCGAAAAATCTGAGCTGGGCCGAGGTGGATGTTCCGGTGCGAGAAGAGTATCAGCCGCACTCCGTGCTGTACGACGTGACGCCGGAAACCGTCACGTGGATTGAGCAGTTTATCGCCAAGGCGAAGAAAGAAGATGAGGCTTTCCAGGCTGTGGTCAGGCAGGCCCGTGCCAACGGCCAACCCGCCCCCGAGGACACGCGAGAGTACGACTTTTGGCTCGAAGTCTCGCCGGTGCGGGTCCGTCAACGGGTGTACCACTGGGAAAGCCGGACGTTTGAGCTCGACCGCTCGACGCTCCCTACCCCGCTCGCCAAGTCAAAGCCGCTTCTCGTCACCGTCGACGGCATCGGCCGACACATCATTGGCACGCTACGTCCCATCCACAAGGGCGACCCGCACTGGGACCGCTACCCATTCACCCGAGAGGCGGAAACCCCGGACGCCCCGGACATCGTGGACCTCGCGGGCTACCGGCCCAATGACCTGATCGGCCGATTCGGCATCGAACGCTCGATGGAAAGCGTGTTGCGCGGCAGCCGGGGGCAGCGTGTGCTTCATCTCGACACCGGCGAAGAAACCATCCAGCGCCCTGTCGCCGGGGAGGACGTGCACCTCACCGTGGATATGCAACTGCAGATGCGCATCCAGGCAGTCATGTCGCAAGACCCCGCGATCGGCTTGATGCGTTCTCAGTCGTGGCACAAGTCCGGCTACCCCTCAGAGAAAAAACCACAAACCCCCAAGCCCCGGGACGCACTTAACGGTGCCGCGGTTGTGCTGGATATCGATAACAGCGAGGTGATTGCGGCCGTCAGCGTGCCGGGGTTGTCGATCGATGACTTGGAGAATCGCAGCGTCGAGGTCTTCGGCGACTTTGAGAATCTGCCCACGATGTTCCGTCCGGTGGGCTACCGCTATGAGCCGGGCTCGACCAACAAGCCGCTGGTGTTGGCTGCGGGCATCACCGACGGAATCATTGGCCCCGACGAAATCATCGACTGCTCACAAGGCCACCTCTGGGAAGACAGCCCTACCACGTTCCGCGACTGGATCTTCCGGCCACCTCATTACACCAAGTTCGGCGAACTCAACGGCGTGGAAGCGATCAAGGTCAGCTCAAACGTCTACTTCGGCCGGGTCGCTCAGAAGTTTGGGGAATCGCTGGGCTATAACCGCATGGCCGAGTGGTTCAGCAAGTTCGGTTTTGGCCGTCTGTCGGGCTCGGGGTTGAATGAAGAAGTTCGCGGCGCTTTGCCGCCCGTCGGCAGCAAGGTGTCTGAGCGACAGGCCGCCTACATGGCCATTGGCGAAGGCGCGATGTCGGCCACGCCGATGCAGGTCGCCAACGCTCACGCCACCCTCGCCCGCGGCGGGCTCTACATCCCACCGACCTTCATCCAAGACGAGAGCCGCATCGGCGCACCACGCGAAACCTCGCAGCTACACCTTTCCCCCGCGGCACGCGACCGGGCGCTACGCGGGATGGAAGCCTCGGCCAACTACCGCGGCACCAGCGGCCTCGACCGTGGCACCACCTACTGGATCGGGTTCGAGGACGGCAGCCATGACCGGGTGTTCAACGTGGAAGGTGTCAAGGTTATGGCCAAGTCCGGTACGGCCGATGCTCCGCCTTTCCGTCGGGCTTATGACGGCGGCGAAGAATTAGAAGATGGAACGTTAGCCACACCCGGAAGCTACAACCGCAACGGGGCGATCATCCGCGAGGGCTATCACGGCTGGGTCGTCGCGCTGGTCCAACCCAACGGCGAGCCGCGTCCAACGCACGCGATTGCGGTGGTGGTCGAATATGCGGGTTCGGGCGGCCGGGTTGCGGGGCCGATCGTGAACCAGATCATCCGGGCGATGGCGATCGAGGGGTACTTGGGTGACGAGGCACTCCGGGCGGCGTTGCCCCCGGTCGATACGCAAGAAGGAACCGACGGAGCGGCCGGATGATCGACGCGGCTGCCGCACGCTTGCGTGACCTGGTCCGGCCCAACTTCGGCTGGATCACACTCGCCGCGGCGATCGCGTTGGCGGCGATGGGCATCATGGCTCAGGAGACGGTCGAAACCCTTGAGCCAGGCATCTCCAATTCCCAGAAGCGCAACCTCGTCGTCGCCTTGGCGGCAATGGTGATGATGCTCATTCCTCACCCACGCATGATCGGTTGGCTGGCGTATCCCATGTTCGGCATCGCGATTGCTTTGCTGATCTTTCTTCTGATCCCGTTTGTCCCCGAAAGCATCGTTCGGCCGCGCAACGGCACCCGCGGATGGATCGACCTTCGGGTCATGGATTTTCAGCCTTCGGAGATGGCGAAGGTGACGTTTGTCATCGCGCTGGGGTGGTACCTGCGTTACCGCGATAGCCACCGGTCGTTTTGGGGCTTGGTCCCGCCGTTCTTGTTCATGTTGGTCCCGGTGATGCTGATCATCGTGCAGCCGGACCTGGGGCAGTCGTTGGCGTTTGGCCCGGCGCTGCTGGTGGTGCTGATCGCGGCGGGGGCGAAGCTGCGTCACCTGTTTTCGGTGGTGGG
>JBCCWB010000254.1:0-5597 GCA_039194345.1 Planctomycetota bacterium | reverse complement strand
TGCGATCGAGTGGATCTTCGCTAGTAAGGGCAACAACCCAAACCTTATCCGCGCGGTACCGTTTCTTGGTGTCCGTGTCATCCACCATGGGGTCGCTGAAGCCGCCGACGTGGCCGGAGGCTTCCCAGGTTTTGGGGTTTTGGATGATGGACGAGTCGAGGCCAACGATGGAGACGGGGTTGCCGTCGGGTCCAATGGGCGGGCACTCGACCATGTGTTTCCACCAGTGGTCGCGGATGTTGTTTTTGAGGGCGGTGCCGAGCGGGCCGTAGTCCCAGAAGCCGTTGAGGCCGCCGTAGATCTCAGAGGCGGGGTAGACGAAGCCGCGTCGTTTGCAGAGCGCGACGAGCTCGTCCATGGATTTGCTGGCGGGGTCGAGGGGTTGGGTTTCGGACATCGGACACTTCCGGGGTTGGGGCCAACGTTTGGTATACCGCGGCCGGGGTTTAGGTGGCCGAGCAGTTTAGCAATGTCAGGAAAACCGCGGTGAGTGGGGGGTTAATCCGGGTCCTGCGGGAACAGGGGGGCGGTGGCGGGCTGGGCGTAGAAATCGGCGAGTTCGGTGAGCTCGGCTTCGGTCAGCGGGGGGAGGCCGGCGTCGACCTGATCGAGGCACATGCGAAACAGCGAGGGCTCGCCGGGGGGGAGCGTGGCGACGACCCCCGGAAGATTCAAGGCAAAACGCAGGTGCAGGGCGGCGAGTTCGGGGGTGTCGGCCGGCTCGTACCAGCACTTGTCGTACGGCCGATTCTCCCAGCCGTCGCGGAGTTTGCCCTTGGCGGTCGCTTTGAGGGCGATGAGGCTGACGCCGTGCTCGGCGGCCTCGGCGACGAGGCGGGGGCCGAAGCCGGCGATCTCGTAGGACGCGAAGTTGAGTGGGAGCATGATCGTGGTGAAATGCCCCGACCGGGCGGCGACCAGTGCGGCCTCCTCATCGTGGCAGCTCGCGCCGAGGAAGCGGGCCTTGCCCTGCTCGCGGGCTTGGAGCAGTGTTTCGATCGCGCCGCCGGGGCCGAGCGCGGCGTGGGCTTCCTCGGCCGACTTGAGCGAGTGCAGTTGGTACAGGTCGAAGTGGTCGGTGCACAGCTTGCTCAGCGAATCGTCTAGCTCACGAGCCGCGTCCTCGGCCTTGCGCTCCAGGGTTTTGCAGGCGAGAAACACATCTTTGCGGAACGGCTTGAGCGCGGGGCCCATGAGCTGCTGGGCGTTGGCGTACTGCGGGGCGACGTCGAAGTAGGTGATGCCGCGGTCGATCGCGTGGGCGACCTCGGCGTCGCATTCGTCTTGCGGGCGACGCGACAGGACGACCCCGCCGAAGCCGATGATGGAGAGCGAGACGTCGGTGTTGGGCAGGGGGCGGTAGAGCATGGGTTTAGTTTATGAGGTGATTGGGCAACGCCGAGCGTCGATTTGCGATCGACGGCTAAACGGGTGACGCGGCGTTTTGATTCTCGTTGTCGGCGTTGTATTTGGCGTAAAGCGAAGACGGGCGCAGCCCCAGTCGGTGGGTGGTGAGCAGTAGCCAGTCGTGGAGGAGTTGGCGGATGACGCCGTGCTTGAGGAAACGGCGGGGGCTGGTCGAGAGTTTCACCGGGCTGACGCGGAGCTTACCGTGACGCTTGAGCGCGAGGCAGAGGTCGATGTCTTCCATCAGCGGTGACTGCGGGACGCCACCCGCGCGGGCCAAGGCGTCGGGGCGGACAAAGATGCCCTGGTCGCCGAAGTAGATGCCGGTGAGGCGGTAGCGAGTGCGGTTGCAGAAGATGACAAAACGTAGGAGTCGTCGCTGCACCCAGCTCGTCGGGGTTTCGCCGGGTGACGGAGTGAAGCTGAATCGTTGGGTGAACGCGCCGCCGACCACGGCGGGGTCGGCGAGCACGGCTTCGATGGCGCTACGCCACTCGGCGGGGGCGAGCGTGTCGCCGTGCAGGAACCAGACGGCATCGGCGCCCGGCAGGTGTGAGGCGGCATACTTCGCCCCGGCTTGGAGCGCTGCGCCTCGGCCCCGCAGACCCGCGTTGGTGATGACGTGCGCCCCGGCATCCCGAGCGAGGTCGGCGGTATCGTCGGCCGAGTCGCAGTCGGCGACGACGATGAGGTCGGGTTGGCCGGGCGCGAGGCTGCGGATCACCTCGGCGATGTTGGCCGATTCGTTGAGCGTCGGGATGACGACGGCGATCCGCATGGACATAGGGTAACCGGTTGCCGCAGCGGCCCCGGGTCATTGAACCGAGGCTAAAGGTGAACGGAGGTGAGTTAAGTCACTTGGCTTGGTTGATCGTCCAGTCGTAGCCTTGGAACTTGATCTGCTTGTTTTCCAGGGCGGCGAGGACCTCGGCCTTGCGGGGGTGGCTGTCGTCGAGGTACTGCTCGATCATCGCGGTGAGGCCGCCGGTCTCGCGGAAGTCGTCGCGGTACCAGCCGAAGATCGCGGCGAGGTAGATCTTGCCGTTGTCGCGGAACTCGATGGCGTTTTCTTCGGGCGTGTTGAGCCAGGCGTGCATGATCCCGTCGAGCTGCTCGTCGAGACGGTCGCCGGTGTAGGGCTCATCGAGTAAGGGCGGGCAGTCGATCGCGCCGCAGATCAGTGCCCCGTGGATGCGGGCTTCCTTGAAGCGGGGGCGGATGAGCCGTTGCTCGAGGAAATCCAGCGACATCGTGCGCTGATCGATCTTCCACTGGTTGACGGTGAACCAGGTCAGCCACTGGACCTGGGCGTTGGGGGAGGCGGTGCGGGCACCATTGTCCAGCCAAAGCCGGATCATGATGGCGTTGTAGGCGTTGAGGTAGTAGGCGAGCTGGCCGTCCTCGGTGGGGAACAGCTCGGGCGTCGACTCGGGCCCGAAGCGGGCGATGGCGTCGAGGTAGCGGTCGAGCTGGCCATCAAGGCTGTCGTAGGCCGCGGCGGGGTCTTGGAGGGCTTGGTCGTCCAGTGTGTTGAACGCCCGGTAGTCCACCAGCCCGTCGCGGACCACGGCCGAGAGCACCGCCGCATAGGGAGCATCGTCGTAGGTGTCGAGGGCGACTTCTTTCGGCACGCTCGGGGCCGAGCCGCAGCCCGCGCTGAGCAGGGTGGCGGCGAAGGTGAGCAGGGCGGCGATCGCGGTGGGCTTGGGCATGGTGGTTCCAGGCAAGTGTAGGTTAAGGACCGTGATGCGGGGTGAACCTGCTTGGCACGCCTATTATTTTCACGAATGGGGCCGAAAGCGGGAATATTTCGGCCTCCGCATAGGGTTTTGTACACTGGACCGATCTGTTTTGTTTCAGCAAAGACGCAAAGGTGTTGATGACGAATGACTAGCCTCTCTCTCCCCGTCGTTGAAGAGCAGGCGTTTCATCGCCATTTCGAGACCGACCTGCGTGCCGCGGCGAAGATCACCACGCTCCAAATCAACATCGGCCTGCGTTGCAACCTCGCTTGCAACCATTGCCACGTCGATTCCTCGCCCGCCCGGATCGCCGAGACCGAGAACATGACCGCCGCGACCGGGGAGCGAGTCATGCAGTGGCTCAGCGACAACCCCACGATCCAGACCGTGGACATCACCGGCGGCTCACCGGAGATGAACCCGAACTTCAAAGCCATCGTCCGCCACGCCCGCAGCCTGGGCATGGACGTCATCGACCGCTGCAACCCGACCATCCTGACCTACACCGACACCCGCAAGTACAACAGCGCGACTTACCGATGGGTGCCGGGTTTCCTGGCGGAGAACAAGGTTATCGTGACCGCGTCGTTGCCGTGCTACTTGCAGGACAACGTCGACAAGCAGCGCGGACGCGGCAGCTACGACGCCAGCGTCGAGGGCCTGCTCTTGCTCAACGACGTCGGCTACGGCAAAGACCCCGACCTCCCGCTCAACCTTGTCTACAACCCCGGCGGCCCCGGCCTCCCCCCGCCACAAGAAGCCCTCGAAGGCGACTACAAACGCGAACTCCGCGAACGCTTCGGCATCGAGTTCACCCAGCTGTGGACCATCACCAACATGCCCATCAAGCGTTGGCGGCGCGACCTCGAAAAAGCCGGCAAGCTCGAGAGCTACATGGACCTGCTCGTGGGGGCGTACAACGCCGACACCATCGAGGGCCTGATGTGTCGCCACCAGATCCACATCGACTCGCAGGGCCGACTCAGCGACTGCGACTTCAACCGGGCGCTTGACATGGACACTCCCGGCTACGAAGACAAGTTCCTCTGGGACACCACCGCCGAGGAATTGGCCGACCGCGTCATCGCCACGGCCGACCACTGCTACGGCTGCACCGCGGGCTCGGGATCGAGCTGCACTGGGTCGTTGGCGTAGGGCCGTACCCGCCTTACTTGGCTAAATAGCGCATCCGAGCATCAACAGGATAGGAGCGCCACGGTCTTCATGGCTGATGGCTAGAAATAATGCTTGGCTGCCTGTTGTCCACAGAACAAAGGCCTTGATCCCGGTCATTGGAATCGCATCATTGTCGGAAGCCCCGTTACGGGCAGGTGGGCCATACGCTCGGGTTAGTACTTGAGTAGCCTCGTCAAAGTCCTGTTTGAACTCTTGATGTAGGAGGTCGGTGGCGTAATCGTCGTGTTCATCGCCGTCTAGCTTGAACTCATGTACACGGATGGCGTCCATTGCGCCTTCACCCGCTTCAAGGAATTCCGAAGCGAAGGCTAGGATCGCGGTGTTGTCGATGGCCATGAATTAATTCCCCGAAGAAAAATTGTTGTAGAAAAGTGTCGATGCGATAATGGTACTAGCTCATGTCGAGGCTAACACCGGGCAGGCGTTTGTTGCAGGCGTCGATCTCGCCGGCCAGGGTCTGAGCGAGTTGGCCGAGCGTCCGCGACTGTTCCATGCAGAGGCGGTGACGGGACAGGGCGGTGTCGGCGTGGGGGTCGATGAGTTGTTCGAGCGCCTTGGCGACAACGTCGTGGAGTTGCTCGATCGCTTGGAGCAGGGCGAAGGGGTGCTCGTTGCCTGCTTCGTCGCCGAAGTCGCGGACGGCGGTGGCGGCGAGGGAGTCGATCAGTGGCGTGGTGTCTTCGAGTAGGAGGTGGAAGACGTCGAGGTGGCCGGCGATATCGACCCTGCCGAGCTTGGCGGAGCCGAGTAAGCGGGCGAGCACCTGGGCGGTGGGTATGGCGTGTTGGGCTCCCATGACCAATTCAACACGCATTTCGACCGCGACGCCGAGTTCGGCCTCTAAGGCGTGTTCCACCGCTGAATCTGATTCGACCGTGCGTGCATTTGCATCGGCCACGCTGCGATAGTCCGGGTCGCCGAGCAGGAGTTGCCCGGGGTGGAGCTGCAGGGCCTGGGCGATGCGGTGGCCGACTTCACGGGAGAGCAGGACCTTGCCTTGCTCGTAGGAATAGATGGCGTGCTTGGTGATGGCGGTGCCCGTGGTGCGCTCGTTGACGAATTCTGCCAGCCGTTCCGCAGAGAGCGCTGCGGCTTTCCGGGCTTTGCGGAGAGCTTCGCCACGCGAGGCGCGGAGTTGATCGGGTTGGGCGGTTGCTGTAGCCATCGATATTTCCTCGACAGATGTTACCATTTGGAGTCATCATCATCGGAAAACTCTACGGATCTCACCATTAGATCGAATTTATGTCC
>JBCCWB010000253.1:0-5602 GCA_039194345.1 Planctomycetota bacterium | reverse complement strand
TTGACGCAACGGGTTGGGGGAGTAATCTGTCATGAAGGGGAGCATAACTTATGCTTAAAGTTTGCTTTGTGTAGATGGATCAATTTTCTTTATTCAAGGGGTTACCATGATTTCTTTGTTGGCTCAGCAGTATGGCAGTAGTGGTGGCGGCGAAGCTGCGGCCGCTGGCATTATGATCGTCGCGCTCTTGATTGGTCTAGTGATCGGCATAGGCATTGCCTTTCTGATTTCCTGGCTGATTTATAGCCCCTACAGCAAGCTGCCCGCTGAGTTCCAAGAGATGAAGCCCGGCTTGGTCTTCCTGATGATGATCCCGCTGTTTGGTTTGATCTGGTCGTTTTTCATCGCCACGCAGGTCCCGGCGTCCTTCAAGGCCTATTTCGACTCGGTCGGGGACAACACCGTGGGTGACGCGGGTAAAAACATCGCGCTCGCCTGGGCGATCTGCGCCGCGTGCAGCATCATCCCGTTCCTGGGTACTTTCACCGGCTTGGCTTCGCTGGTGCTGCTGATCATCTTCATCGTCAAGCTCTGGGGGATGGCCAAGCGGGTTGGCGAGATCGAACCCCCGCAAAGCATGGCCATGTGATCGCGTATATCGCTTACCAGTTGCGTAGGTCGCCGGTGATCGGCTCGACCAGGTCTTTGACCGTGACCACGCCGACGGGACGCGGCCCCTCAGCGACGACCGCGATCGCTATGCTATGGGCCTGGAGATGTTGCAAGGCTTGACGCAAAGGCATCTCGGGGGGGAGTGTGTACGGCTCGGTCATGAGTTCGCCGATCGGTGGGCAGCTTTCCTGGTCGTGCAACAACGCATCGAACACATCAATCAGCCCGACCACTTTCCCTTGGGCATCGGTGACGGGGTAACGGGATCGGCTGCTGCGGTGCGCTAAATCCCATAGGCGGCTTGGCGGGTCACTCACTTTGACCGATAGCACATCGTTCCACGCGACCATTTCCTGCCGGACGGTTCGGCCGCCCAGGCGGAGCACCCGGTCGACGATGGCCGACTGTTCATCGCTGAGGATGCCATGACCAACACCTTCACGAACGAGCATCTCCACACGTTTGCGGGGCGGGAACCCGCGGTCCGTGCCCGGCTGGCCCAGTAGCTTCAGCACCCCGGCGCTGAACAGTTGGATCAGCGGGACCAGCCCCGTCGCGGTGAATAGCCAGCGCGACCCGGTCAGCACAGGCGTGAGTGGTGGCATCAGCCGATCGCTGTGAGCCGCCATGGTGTCTTTGGGCAGCGTCTCGCCGAAGACGAATAGCAGAGGAGTGACGATAAGCGTGTTGAGCACAATCGACTGCCACTCGGATAAGGCCATCGATTCGAGGATCACCGCCAGTCCTGCGGTGCCAAGATAGTTCGCCACGTTGTTGCCGATGAGCAGCGTCGCCAAAAGCGTGGCGGGTTTGTCCACGAGTTTGCGTAAGGCTACCGCGGCGCTTTGGCCGCGGTCGGCCAGCACTTGCAGGCGGACGCGGTTGAGCGTGTACGCCCCGGTCTCCATGCCCGAATAAACCGCCGAGCCGATGAAGCCCGCGAGCATGATGCCGATCCAGAAAAGCGTTTCAGCGGTGGTCACGCCTCACCCCCTTCGGCTTCGGCGGGGGTTTGATCGATTGACTCGCTGTCATAGAGCTCGATGATCACCGTCTCGATGCGGTGGCCGTCCATGTGATCGACTGCGAGGCGAATGTTGCCGAGCGCCACCTCATCGCCGATGTCGGGGATCTTGCCGAGCTTGGCCATGATCAACCCGCCGATGGTGCTGGCGGAGGCGAGCGTGCGGGCCGCTTCGACTTGTTGGTGTTTTCCGAAGACATCCGCCCACTCGTGGACCGAAAGGTCCGCATCCACCCGCCAACGGTTGGTGTCGATCATCTCGACTTCAACCTCGCCGCTCTGCTCGTAAGCTCCGGGGATGTTGCCGACCAGGTGCTCGACCAGGTCTTCCAAAGTGATCAGCCCCGCGGTCCCCCCGTACTCGTCGACGGCGAGGGCGAAGGTGGTACCGGTCTTGCGGAGCTCGATCAGGGTCTGGTCGGCCCGCTGCAGTTCGGGCAGAAATTTTACTTGTCGGACCAGTGGCTTAAGGTCCTCGGCCGATTGCGGCAGGGCGAGCATGGCCTGCCGGGAGTAGATCATCCCGACCACGTTGTCGAGGCTGTCTCGATACACCGGGATGTGACGCAGCCGGGTCCGGCGAATCAGAGCCATTAACTCTTGGGGCGAGTCGTCCAAATCAAACGCTTGGATATCGACCCGCGGCACCATCAGGTTGCGGACCTTAAGCTGGCTGAGTTCGAGCACCTGTTCGAGGACGCGCTGCTCATCGTGGTCGATCACGCCGTGGTGTCGGCTTAGCCGGAGCATCGCTTCGAATTCGTCCGGCGTGAGATCGGGCGACGGCGCGGGTGGGGTTAGTAATCGTGAAAGCGGAGTGATGACCAGAAACGAGGCGGAGACGCGGATGGGTGCGAGCATCCGGTGGACCACAAACAGCGGCAGGGCCGTGAGCGTGGCGAACCGATCCGGAAGACGCGATGCGACGAGCTTGGGCATGACCTCGCCCAGCAGCACGATCGCCAGCAGGGGAGCGATGGATAACGCGGCAAGCAAGAACCCGTTGGCCATCTCCAACGTGCTGAGTTTGATCAGCAACTGCGCGCTGACCACGAAGTACAACACGTTGACGGTCATGTTGCCTAGTAGCAGCGTGATGAGCAGCCCACGGGTCTCGGCGATGAGCTTTAGGATCGTGCGGGCGGTGAACGACTCGCTCCGGGCGAGCCGAGAACGCTGGTGCCGGGTGAGGCTGAACAGGGCGGTTTCACTGCCGCTGAAAAAACCGCTGGCGAACAGCAGCAACACGAGAAGCAGCAGCATGAGAAGGATCGAGGGCGACATCGTCTGGCGTGAAGTATCGTCGGCCCGCACCCAACCCACAAGCTCGGCTGGTCGCTCGAACCTGCTAAAATCATCCAATGGCCAAGACCCGTTCCAACCTGCCCCAGCCGCTGGGCCGAAAGCCCGTCATCGGTATCACCATGGGTGAGCCCGGCGGCATCGGTCCCGAGGTCGTGGTCAAGGCTTTGGCTGATCCCGCAATCCGCAAGCTCGCCCGCTTCGTGATCTACGGCATGAACGAGCTTATGAGCTATGCGGCGGACCTCGGCGAGATCGAGACCTACTGGCACCGCCTGCAGCACGACTCACCTCGGGCGGAGTTCGGCTTGGTGCACGACGTGGTGGTGCTCGACTACGACGAGTATTCGATGCTCACCGCTCGCGACCACGGGGCCAGCAAGATCGGAGGGCAGGCCTCGGCACGTTTTCTCGATGATGCGATCGCCGCGGCCAACCGGCCGATCGACGACGCGGGGATCGACGCCATTGTCACCGCCCCGATCTGCAAAGAGTCGTGGAAGCTCGCGGGGGTCCCGTTCCCCGGACACACCGAATACCTGCAGAAGCGCTGCAAGTCCAAACGCGTGGCGATGATGTTCCACGCCCCGCCTGCCCCCGGGACCTCATCCGCTAAGGAGCGGACCGAGGCGCTCAACGTTGTGCTCGCCACGATCCACCTGCCCCTGATGGATGTCCGGCATGTGCTGACCATCGGGTGCGTCTTCGATCCGATCGATCTCGGGCATCAGGCTCTCGTCCGGATGGGCATCGAGAACCCGAAGATCGCTGTGTGTGGCCTGAACCCACATGCGGGCGAGAACGGCCTTTTCGGCGATGAGGAAACCCGCGTGATCACCCCAGCGATCCAAATGGCCCACCAGGCCGGCATCGATGCCCACGGCCCCTTCCCAGCTGACACGATCTTCACGCCACGCATGCGGGCCAAGTACGACCTCATCGTCGCGATGTACCACGACCAGGGCCTCATCCCCGTGAAGATGTTGGCGTTCGACGACGCGGTCAATGTCACGCTCGGTTTACCCATCATCCGCACCAGCGTCGACCACGGCACCGCGTTCGACCTCGTCGGCAAGAACCAAGCCAACCCCGGATCGATGAAGTCTGCGATCCGTCTGGCTGTTCAAATGGCCAGCGGCGAAGCGGCGTCGGGTAAGCAACGCGCCGCGGTTTAGTTCGGGTTGGCACTAACCTTTTCGGGCTGAAGATGAATCTCTAGACGAGTATCTTCTTCCTTCCATTCGCCACCGTTTCTATACGTCGGATGTAAGACCGGTTTATACCCAGGCGCTTCGACGGAAACACCAACACCGCCTGGGCCGGGAACCCCAAAGCCTTTGATTTGGGCGACTCCCTCAGTGTTGGTCAAGTAAGTTGTTCCGTTAAATGAGGGGTAAATAGAAGTCACCTTAGCTTTGTGAATTGGGCGCCCTGTCACTGAATCAAGCACGCGGACCGAATGTTTTGGTGGCTGAGAAACTAAGGGGGCATCGTCATTGCTGAGAGACTTGTTGTTACAAGAGGCGCATGAAACAACCATCAGCATCAGAAGATTCAGCCCGTAAGTTCTATGCATAGCTTCTGCTTACCAATATCAGTGCTTCAATTAGTTTCGGATCGGCTTGGGCCAAACGACCTTGCCGGTGGCGTTGATGTATTTCTTTTGGCCGTCGATCTCTACCGAGGCCAGGCCGTGCTCGTGGGGCCAGGCTTCGTCGAATTTCGGGTCGATGACGTACTGGCCTTCGGGGTTGATGTAGCCCCAGGCGACGCCGTTGTGGGCGGGCGCTAAACCTTCGGAGAACGGTCGGGCCTGGGCGTACTTGGCCTGGATTTGGAACAAGCCCTTGCGGTCGATGTAGCCCCACTGGCCGTCTTTTTTCGCGGCGCATAGACCTTGGCTGAATGTGCCGACGCCGTCGAAGTCGGGGCGGATGCGCAGCTTGCCCTGAGTGTCGATAAAGCCCCATTCTTTTTTGACCAGTACCCCGGCGTAGCCCTCGCTGAAGTCGTTCACCGCGTGGTACTCCGGCTCGATGACGACTTCACCCTCGGCATCGATGAAACCGTAGCGGTTGCCGTTGCTGTTGGCGAACCACGCGAGACCGTTGTGGAAGTCGCCGACCAGGGCGTAGCCGTCTTCGCCATCAAAGCGGGGCAGGATCGCCCACTCGCCCTCGGTGTCGAGGAAACCCCAGACGTTACGCTCGTTGCGCACGGCTGCGAGCCCGTTCCAGAACGGCCGGGCCGCGAGGTCTTTGCTCACGTCCGGATCGAGGATGAACCGCGGAGCGATGGCCCACTGGTCGTTGGCGTCGATGTACCCCGCCAGCCCCTCGAACTCGACCAAGCCCCGGCCGTTGAGGAAGAGGTCGGCGTAGTCGTATTTGGGCGGGATGACAACCTTTATGTCGGAGTCGAGATACCCCCACTTGCCGGTCTCGGGGTCCTGGAAGGGGAAGAACTCCGACTTCTCGTTGGGCGGGATCGGGGCGGGGCGGTTGAGAATGAAATACACCGCGATCGCGGTGATGATGAACGAAACCCCCAGGGTCAGCACGAGGGAGCTGGATTTCTTCGCGGGCTCGGCCATGGGAGGGTTATCGGTCACAGGGCGGCGTGGGCTGGATTGATCAACCCCTCCCCCGGCGGGGGAGGTGGCCG
>JBCCWB010000252.1:0-5696 GCA_039194345.1 Planctomycetota bacterium | reverse complement strand
CGGCATCGACCGCGACGCGGACCACCTCCCGCGTCCCCGCCGAGAGGGCCGCCTCCACGGCAATCGCGCCCAGCAGGCGTGTCTGGTTTGGCAAACTGTCGGGGGTATGCTGCGCGTCCATCAAACGACTCCGTACGTTGATTCGAGCGTCCCATCGTAGTCACTGCATCAATCCCTGCTCACCCCCGGAACCCCGTCATGAAGTTCGAACCCACCTTCGACTCCCTCCAGCAATACGCCTGCCCCGACTGGTTCCGCGACGCGAAGTTCGGCATCTGGGCCCACTGGGGCCCCCAGGGCGTGCCCATGGCCGGCGACTGGTACGCCCGCAACATGTACAAGCCCGGCGACCCCGCCTACGACCACCACCTCAAGCACTACGGCCACCCCTCCGAGTTCGGCTACAAGGACATCCTCCCGCTCTGGACCTGCGAGAACTTCGACGCCCAGGACCTGATGCAGCGCTACAAGAAGGCCGGCGCCAAGTACTTCACCTCCATGGGCGTCCACCACGACAACTTCGACCTGTGGAACTCCAAGCACCACAAGTACAACGCCGTGAACATCGGCCCGAAGCGTGACATCGTCGGCGAGTTCCGCGACGCCACCCGCGACGCCGGCCTCCGCTTCGGCGTCACCGAACACCTCGAACGCTCCTACAACTGGTTCAACACCAACAAAGGCAGCGACAAGGACGGCCCCAAGGCCGGCGTGCCCTACGACGGCAACAACCCGGAGCACGAAGACTTCTACTTCCCGCCCCACGACGACACCAACTACCAATACCCCCTCGACCCGCCCGCGTGGTGGGCCCAGCAGTGGCTCGACCGCATCAATGACCTGGTCGATCAGTACGACCCCGACCTGCTCTACACCGACGGCGCAATCCCCTTCGGCGAGGTCGGCCGATCGATGCTCGCCCACTTCTACAACCGCAACATCGAACGCCGCGGCGGCAAACTCGAAGCGGTCTACAACCTCAAGAGCTACCACGAGTCCGCCCGCGACCACGCCCAGCCCGGCCCCACCCTCGACAAAGACGGCAACCCCATGGGCGGGCACGGCGATTACGTCGAAGGCATCGGCGTCCTCGACCTCGAACGCGGCGGCGTCGATCAGATCTGGCCCGAGCCCTGGCAGACCGACACCTGCGTCGGTGGCTGGTACTACAAGCAAGGCCTCACCTACAAGTCGCCCCAACTCATCATTCACATGCTCGTCGACATCGTCAGCAAGAACGGCAACCTCCTGCTCAACTTCCCCGGCCAAACCGACGGCACGCTCGACGCCGAATGCCTCGCCATCCTCGACGCCCTCGCCGACTGGTTCGCCATCAACGGCGAAGCCATCTATGGCACCCGCCCCTGGACCCAATACGGCCAAGGCCAAGACTTCCCCACCGGCGACTTCGCCGAGCCCGACCAATCGCCACTGGGCGACGGCGACTACCGCTTCGTCACCAAGGGCAGCGATACCCTCTACGCCATCGCTATGGGCTGGCCGGAGAACGGCACCTTCCACCTCACCGAGGTCAAAGATCGCGTGGCGAACGTCGAACTCCTCGGCCACGCCAGCCCCCTCGAGTGGTCGCAGGATGACACGGGTGTAAAGATCACCGCCCCGGACACGAAGCCGTGCGACTTGGCGTACAGCCTGAAACTCAGCCTCATATGAACCAGCGTCGTCAGCAACGCAATCAGTGATTGCTCATTGAAACGGCCGACTTTGACCCGCGGTCAGTCGCCTGCGGATTTAATCCGTTCGACATGCGCCGCGAGGGCGCGTGCCATTTTCTCGGCCACTTCAGGTTGGCGCTGAATCACGTTGAGGGCCTCGCCCGGATCATCACCCAAGTGGTACAGCGTCGGGCCCGTTTCCTCACGGCGGGTTTCTTTAACCATGAACCGTTCTTCGGCGTGATATTTCCAATCGCCCCAACGCACGGCGTGGGGCCCGAAAAACAGATACTCGTGCGGGCTTTGCGCCTCGGGCTGGGCGGTCATCAGGCCAAAGATGTCCTGCCCATCGACCGAACGGTCCGGCAGCTCGCCGCCCGCCAGGCGAGTCACCGTCGGCATCAGGTCGATCGTCATCACCGGTTCTCCGCAAGTCCGGCCCGCCGGGATCGTCCCGGGCCACCACATCACCGCCGGAACCCGCACGCCGCCTTCAAAGCGGGTGAACTTGCCCTCAAAAAAAGGAAGGGCCGAGCCCGCACGATCCCCCCGGGTGAGCCACGGCCCGTTGTCCGAAGTGAACACCACGAGCGTGTTCTTGTCGATTCCCAGCTCCCGCAGATGGTCCAGTATCCGGCCGGTCTCGTGGTCGAGTTCTTCGATCACGTCGCCGTACAAACCGCCTCGGCTTTTCCCTTTAAATTCCGGGGTGGTAAAGAGCGGGACGTGCGGCATCGTGTGCGCCAGGTAAACGAAAAAAGGCCGATCCGCCGCCAAGCTCTCATCGATAAACCGGATCGTTTCGTCCGTGTACCGCCGGGTCAAAGTGGCCTGGTCGGCGGGAAACTCGATGCACGCTTCGCCCCGCATCAACGGAACTTTATTGCGCATCGAACGCGGGTTTTTCCGGGTCGTCTCGCTCTCGAATGCGCGTTGAATGTCGAGGGGCGTCACGCCCTCCCGGAACAAGCAGTCCTCGGCATACGCCATCGTCTGGGCCGGGAACATGTCGTTGCTGTAGGGGATGCCGTAATACAAATCGAAGCCCTGGTTGGTCGGCAGAAACTCCGGCTCGTCCCCCAGATGCCACTTGCCCACCGCGGCGGTCGCGTAGCCCGCGTCGCGTAAAACCTCAGCGGCCGTGACCTGCTCGGGCGACAAGCCGCCCTGGCCCCGGTTGGGAAAAAACACCCGATCCACACCCACAAGCTCCGGGTAGCAGCCGGTCAACAACGCCGCCCGCGAAGGGCTGCAGATCGACGAGGCCACGTAGAACTCGGTGAACTTCATCCCCTCGCGGGCCATCTCGTCGATGCGCGGCGTCCGGATATCCGGCGCCCCGAAGCAGCCCAAATCCCGGTAACCCAGATCGTCGGTGAAAATAACCACCACGTTTGGCTTAACCGGCTCGGCGGCCGCTGAGAAGCCTAACGCGATCAACAACAAGCAAGCGATGTGTTTCATGCAATGATTGTAACATTAATTATCAAAAGTGTAACAACAAGAAACTTCTTTAAACCATTTCTAAATAATATTTAACAGCGATTATTGGATTGAGGTCACAAATATTTAGATACATCCTCATTCAATCCGGCCTAAACACCCCCAACGCTTGACCCAAGGTCGGCACCGCCGCCCCCCGCTTCCGCCCGCCGCGGTCGCACTCGCCCAGCAAGAGCAAGTCTTCGTAGTCGGGGTGCTCCGCCAGCCTTCGATGCATCCGGTGGCCAATCGTTCGGTCGTGGATCGCGTGGGCGTGCATGTGGTGTTCGATCAGCCAGGCGGTGCGGTCGGTGACCAGGCCGTCGAGGGCTTCGAGGCCCGCGGCGACGTGGTCGTGCGGGTCGATCGCTTTGCCCACGTCGTGCAGCAACGCGGCCAGGAGGAACTCTTCGTCCCACGGCCGGGCGTCGTAGGCCAACTGAAAAACCTGCAAACTGTGATACAACGCATCGCCCTCGGGGTGGTACGTCGGCGACTGCTTCACCTCACCCAACGGCTCCAGCAACAGCCTGAACATGAACGCCGCGTCCTGCACCGCCACATCGCGGTCCGGGTCGAGCTCGGCCTCCAGATCGATCTCCGGATGCTCGGCTTCGATCAATCGCCGCACCATGTCCGGGGTTGCCTTCTCGATCGGCTTATTCGTGATCGAGCTGAGGAACGGGTAGTTCACCTCGCCCGCCGAGTACACCGTCAGCTCGACGGGGAACGCCGCGGCGACGTGGACGTGGCGGTACACCCGCGTCTGGTGGTGCTTGATCACCCGCTTGTGCTCGACGCGGTACTCGGCCCGCTCGTCGTCGAGCCGCATCGTCACCGCTTCGAGGCTGTCGGTGTAGAGGTGCAGGTCGATGTCCGAGCCCCGGCGGACGTGCCCGGTCCACACGCTGCCGATCAGCCGCGGCTGGTAGCGCTCGAGCGTCTGCATCCACCGCAGCGCCTCGACCCGCATTGCCGCAAGCGTGTCGTTTCTCGCCGGGCCTTCCATCGTCTCGGCGAGGGTACGTAGCCGTTCACGGACCTCCGCGTTGGACGGCAGGTCCTGCGGGCAGTGCTTGAAGTTCACGCCGAGTCGTTTGGCGGCTTTGCGTTTGGCGGTAAAGTATTCGGATTCGTCCCGGGTGTACATCAACATCCCGACGTGCGCCGCGATGGCCTGACGGAGTTTGGGGTCGGACATGGGGTGTGGGTGCGCCGTTATGAAGCCCGTCGATGCGGCGCTGGGCTAGTGGAAAGTATGCAGAAAGACACTAGTACCGTCAACGATGTTTATTGGATGTATCCAGTAATCGCCTCTTCCGCGTATTCCTTGACTTTATCCGCATAGATACCTTCGCGTAAAAAACGTCGGATGATCGGCTCAACCGTCTTGGTATCGTTGAGAGCCATATGCCCAAGGCCATGTAAGGCGCTATATTGGCAGGCCGTGGACTTACAACGCATTAAGATTTCTTCGAGAACTTCGTAAATCGTCGGAATCAAATGAGACACGGCCCGGTCTTGACTTCGATATACCGGGGATTCGAGTACGTCCATATCCTACATCATGTAGATAGCCGTCTCAACAGATCGCGAACTCTTGCCATCGAAATCTGGTCCGTCTTCCTCAGAGCCACTTAAGTAATCCAGACAATCCAGATACATCGGTACAAGAGAGCGGTAACAACGCTGCTGAAGTTCACGCGGCACCTTGTTGTCTGTCACGTCGTGGTAGTACTCCGAGCCTACGCCATAAATAAACCATATCCCGTCCGCAATCTGGCTTTGGCTATAACGATCAATCAGGATCACAGGGTTAGTCTGAAGTTCAATTATTTGCTCAGTGACCCATAATGGCGGCACTGACACAAACCTTTGCTCACGCTTTAGGATCGCTTCTTCCTCTTCTTCGCCCGTTGCTTCGCCATATCGATGAAAATCGCTGTAGCCTTGGGTGAAACAATAATCCACCCATTCTCTATGCGTAGGTAGGCCACGATCACTCATAAGATTTATACCTGAGCCTTCGCCTTGTCCTTCGCGCTCCGCGCCTCGCGTCGCCGCATCGACTCCTGCAGAATCCGCTTGCGTAGCCTGATGTTCTCGGGGGTGACTTCGACCAACTCGTCCTCGGCGATGTACTCCAAACACGCTTCGAGCGACATCTCTTTGGCGGGCTTGATCTGCATATTGTCGTCTTTGCCGCCGCGGGTGCGGACGGCGGTGAGCTGCTTACTCTTGATGGGGTTGGCGATGATATCGTTGTCTTTGCAGTGTTCGCCGATGACCTGGCCTTCGTAGACCTGGTCGCCGGGCTTGACGAAGAAGAACCCGCGGTCGTACAGCCGGTCCAGTGAGTACGCGGTCACCTGCCCGGGGTCGCTGGCGACCATCACGCCCGCCGGCCTTGTCGGCACGTCGCCGCGCATCGGCTCGTAACGCAGCAGGTTGTGGTGCATGACGGCCCGGCCCTGCGTCGCAGTGAGCATCCGCGTCCGCAGGCCGATCAGCCCACGCGCGGGGATCGTAAACTCCATG
>JBCCWB010000251.1:0-5709 GCA_039194345.1 Planctomycetota bacterium | reverse complement strand
CGATCGGGGAGCTCGGCCAACACGGCGCGGACCGCCGCGACCAACTCGTGGTGAACGATCTTGGCGTCTTGGTCCTCGCCCCGACGCGCCGCTACGTGGTCCGGGTCGGCCCCGAGCCGCTCACGCGACCGAGACCGCACCCGGGCCCGCAACGCGTCGATCGCCTTGCGGGTGCCGATCGTGCGCAGCATCGCCTGCCAGTTCTCGACCGGGGCCGATTCGGCCATCTTCATCGCCGCCAGAAAAGTTTCCTGGTAGCAGTCCCGTGCCAAGTCCTCGTCGCCCAGCAGACGGTAAACCGTCTTCCAGACCACGGGGCCGTGCTCGGTCACGATGTGGTGCCAATCGGTCAAACAGTCGGCTCCTGACGGCCGGGGAACGTCCCCAGCCATCAGAGTAGTCGCCGGGGGTTCTGATCCGTTGCGCGCGGTTTGAAAAATATCTGAAATCGGACAAAAAGTGTGTTCATTGAAGCGTTTTATGAAGTGCCTATGGTGGGGGCATGCACGGAAGGAACGCCCCGCGTTACGCCTTGTCCGACGCCGCGCACAGCCCGCTCCTCGTGTTCTACGAGGTCACGCGGGCCTGCGATTTGGCTTGCCGCCATTGCCGCGCGCGGGCCATGCCCCACGCCCATCCGCACGAGCTGACGACGTCCGCGTCGCTGTCGCTGCTGGAAGACCTGGCCCACTTTCCGAAGCCGCCGATGCTCGTGCTGACGGGCGGTGACCCGTTTGCGCGGGCCGACCTGTTCACGCTGATCGATTACGCGGTGTCGCTGGGGTTGCATACCTCGCTCGCGCCCTCGGCCACGCCGCGGGTGAGCGAGCCGTTGTTGCGTGAGGCACAGCAGTCTGGCGTACAGCGGCTATCGATCTCGATCGACGCAGCCGATGCGGATTGGCACGACACGTTTCGCGGCGAGGCGGGCACGTTTGACGACGGGCTGCGCATCCTGCGCGATTGCCAGGCCATGGGCCTGCCCACGCAGGTCAATACCACCGTGATGCCGGGCAACATGGATCAGCTGCCCGCGATCGCGGACCTGGTCGAATCGGTGGGCGCGGCGATGTGGTCGGTGTTCTTCCTCGTGCCCACCGGGCGGGCGTACCGGGAAGAGCGGCTGTCGCCTGAGCAAACCGAAGAGGTCTTCGACCTGTTGTGGCGTTTGGCGAAGACCCGGCCGTTCGCGATCAAGACCACCGAAGCGCCGTTTTATCGACGGTTCGTGAAGCAGCGGATGGGCGACCCGATGCGGCCGCAACCCGGCAAGGTAAACGGGCCGCGGCCGCCCGCCCGGTCGCCGCTGGGCATCAACGATGGCAAAGGCATCTGCTTCATTAGCCACCGCGGCGAAGTGCAGCCATCCGGCTTTCTGCCGTTGGTGGCGGGGCGTTTCCCCGAGCAGTCCGTGGTGGATGTGTATCAGCACCACCCGACGTTTGTCGCGCTGCGCGACCCCGATCGGCTCAAGGGCAAGTGCGGCCGCTGCGGCTTCAAGTCGATCTGCGGCGGCTCCCGCGCTCGGGCCTACGCCATCAACCGCGACTTCCTGGCCGAGGAACCCGACTGCCCATACCAACCCGACCTTGCCCCCGAAGCGACTCCCGCTTCGATCCCTTTGGAGATTCGGCATGTTTAGTGTGAGCAACATCCTCTGCGACCATCAAGCCGGTAACGAAAAACTGCGCTACGGCCACCGCGCCAAAGACCGCGCCCTGGGCGACAACGCCCCCCGGCCGGTCGTGGTCTGGGCGGTGACCCGGGCGTGCAACCTCAAGTGCGTCCACTGCTACGCCAACGCGGACGCCAGCGCCGCGCCCAACGAGCTGACCTACCGCGAGGGCTGCGAACTACTCGATCAGCTCAAAGAGTTCGGCGTCCCGGCCGTTCTGTTCTCCGGCGGGGAACCGTTGGTCCGCGACGACACGCTCGACCTCATGGCCTACGCCCGCCAGCTCGGCCTGCCCTGCACGCTCTCGACCAACGGCCTGCTCATCGACAGCATCACCGCAGCAAGGCTCGCCGAGCTCGGCGTGAAGTACGTCGGTATCTCCCTCGACGGCATCGGCAAGACCCACGACAAGCTCCGCGGCCAGCGCGGCGCGTTTGAGAAAACCCTCAACGCCATCCGCCGATGCCAACGCCACGGCCTGAAGGTCGGCGTCCGCTTCACCGTCCACCGCTTCAACCTCGATCACCTCGACCAGATCTTCGAGCTCTGCATCCGCGAGAACATCGACCGGCTGTGTGTCTACCACCTCGCTTATGCGGGACGTGGTGGCAAGATGCAGCTCGCCGACCTGACCAAAGACCAGACCCGCCAGGCGGTGGACCGCATCTTCGAGCTGACCCAGCAGTTTCACGACCGCGGCACACCGCTGGAGGTGTTGACCGTGGGCAACCACGCCGACGCCGCCTACGCCGTGATGGCGTTGGAGCAGACCGACCCCGCCCGCGCCACGGCCGTCGCCAAACGGCTCTCGGCCACAGGCGGCAACCGCTCGGGGGCAAACATCTGCTCGGTCAGCCCCGAGGGCGATGTGCACTACGACCAGTTCTCCTGGCACTACCCTGTGGGCAATGTCCGCGAACAAACCTTCCGCGAGATCTGGGGCGAGCAGCCGACCGACCTGCGTCTCAATCAGCTCCGCACCCGCCCCGAGGGCCTGCCCCAGCGTTGCCACGACTGCCGGTTCCTGAAGCTGTGCAACGGCAACCTCCGCACCCGGGCCGAGGCCGCCACCGGCGACTGGATGGGCGTTGATCCGTCGTGCTACCTCGACGAAAACGAGATCGCCCCCCGCGAAGTCCACTGTGGCGAGCTGCTCACGGCCAGCCGTTCGGGGCCCTCGATCGGGGCACGTTTTCAGGAAGATTGGGACGGCTGAAAACGGCTCATTGGGCCGTGTCTGAGAGACCTTAGATGGCGGCAGAGATGGCTTGATTCGGGTACAATAAAGGCTTGATCCACGGGCGAAATCCGCCCCCGTGAAGCCCTTTGTTGGAACCCTCGATTCATGGCCGAAATGCCCCCCACCGACCTTCCCGAAGACGATCAGAACCCCGACGAAACCCCGGCCGAGGGCATCGGCGACGGGCCGGTCATCGGCGGGAAAGTCCAGGACCTCGCCATCGAGCGGGAGCTGGCCGACAGCTACCTCACGTACGCGATGTCGACCATCGTTGACCGGGCGTTGCCGGACGTGCGCGACGGGCTCAAGCCGTCGCTGCGCCGCATCCTCGTGGCGATGAACGACCTGAACCTCCGCCCCGGCAGCAAGCACCGGAAGTGCGCCAAGATCGTCGGCGACACCACCGGCAACTACCACCCCCACGGCGACCAGTCCGTCTACGCCGCCCTCGTCGGCATGGCCCAGGACTGGAAGATGCGGCACCCCATGGTGGACCCGCAGGGCAACTTCGGCAGCGTCGACCCCGACCCCCCCGCCGCGATGCGTTACACCGAGGCCCGCATGGCCGCGCCCGCCGCGGACATGCTCGAAGACCTCAAGCTCGACACCGTCGACTGGCAGGACAACTACGACGGCGTCATGCAGGAACCCACCGTCCTGCCCGGCAAGTTCCCCAACCTCCTGGTCAACGGCAGCCTGGGCATCGCCGTGGGCATGGCCACCAGCCTCGCCCCGCACAACCTCGGCGAGGTGTGTGACGCGATCACCGCCGTCGTCAACAACCCCGACATCGAGCTGCCCGAGCTGATGCAGATCATCCCCGGGCCCGACTTCCCCACCGGCGGCACGATCATGGGCCGGGCGGGCATCGCCGCGTCGTACCGCACGGGCCGCGGCCGGGTGACCGTCCGCTCGAAGATCCACCACGAAACCGTGGGCAAGCAGGACCGCCTCGTCGTCACCGAGCTGCCGTATCAGGTGAGCAAGGTCAACGGCGTGATCGACAAGATCGTGGCGATGAACAAGGCCGGGCGTCTGGAAGACGTGGCCGACATCGTCGACGAGTCGTCCAACCGCGGCGGCATGCGGATGGTCATCAAGCTCAAGCGTGGCGCCTCGCCCGAAGCGGTGGAGAACCAGCTCTACGCCCTGACCCCGCTGCAGTCGACCTTCAGCATGATCAACATCGCGTTGGTCAAGGGCCAACCGCGTACGCTGAGCCTGCGGCAGATGATCGACTGCTACCTCGACCACCGCGTCGAAGTGATCCGCCGCAAGACCGCGTTCTTGCTCAACAAAGCCCAGCAGGAAGCCCACCGCATCGAGGGCTTGATCTACGCGGTCTGCGACATCGACGAAGTGATCCGCTTGATCCGCGAGTCGACGACTCGCGACGAGGCGATCGAGAAGTTGATGGCCCGCGGCTTCCAGATCCCCGCCAGCCACCCCTATGCCCCGAAGATCCCGCAGCGGCTGCTCGAAGTCACGGCAGAGAACGAAACCGTCTTGACCCGCGTCCAAGCGGAAGCCATCGGCCGCCTGCAACTCATCCAGTTGGTTGGCCTGGAGATCGAAAAACTCGTCAATGATTACACCAAGCTCGTCGGCGAGATCGAAGATCTCGAAGACATCCTGGCCAACCCCAAGCGGGTCGAAGCGATCATCCTCGAGCAGATCGCCGACCTCAAAGCCAAGCACGCCAACCCCCGCCGCACCATCATCGAAGACGGCGAGGCCAACGACCTGGACATGGCCGCGCTCACGCCGGTCGAGCAGGTCGTCGTGACCATCACCCACTCGGGCTACGTGAAGCGTCTGCCCTCTGCCGAGTACAAGACCCAGGGCCGCGGCGGCAAGGGCGTCATCGGTGCGAAATCCAAAGAAGACGACTTCACCGAAGAAGTTTTCGTCGCCAGCACGCACGACGACCTGCTCTGTTTCACGAATACGGGCCGGGTCTTCAAGCTCAAGGTGTTCAACATCCCCGAGGCCGGGCGCACCAGCCGCGGCCGGGCGATCGTGAACATGATCAAGCTGCAGGACGGCGAGCGCATCGTCGAGTTCATGCCGATCGCCGATTTCGAGAAAGGTGAAGACTTCCTGCTGTTCGCCACCGCCAACGGCCTAGTCAAGCGCACCGCCCTGGCGGACTACCGCAACGTCAACAGCTCGGGCCTGATCGCGCTGAACCTCCGCGACGGCGACTCGCTCGTCGGCGTGAAGTGGGTCAGCGAAGACGACCACATCCTGCTCGGCACCGCGTCGGGCATGGCCATCCGCTTCCAGGCCGAGGACGCCCGGGCCATGGGCCGCAACGCCAGCGGCGTGAAGGGCATCGACCTGTCCAAAGACGACAAGGTCGTGGGCGTCATCCGCTGTGCCCCCGAGAACAACGCCTCGGACCTGCTGACCGTGACCGAGAACGGCTACGGTAAGCGGACCCCGCTGATCGAGTACCTGGTCCAGTCCGAAGACGGCAGCACCCGTCCCCAAGGCCGCGGCGGCAAGGGCCGACGCGACATCCAGACCACCGCCCGCAACGGCAACGTGGTCGCCCTGCGTCGTATCACCGAGGCCGACGACCTGATGCTGATCACCGTCAACGGCATGATCGTCCGCATCAGCGCCGAGACCATCCGCCAGACCAAACGCGCCTCGGCCGGCGTCCGCGTCATCACCCTTTCGGCCGACGATAAACTTGTCGGCGTCGCCCGGGTCAAGGACGAAGAAGACGCTGCTCCCGCGGAAGAAACGCCCGCCGACTGACCCTAAGTTTCACGACTCACAGCCCCGG
>JBCCWB010000250.1:0-5718 GCA_039194345.1 Planctomycetota bacterium | reverse complement strand
CAACGGCGAAGAGCTGCTGGGCTGGGGGCAGATCGGGATGCTGGCGTTGGGCTTGGCGGTGCGGCAGAACGGGCGGAAGGTCTTGGCCGTGCCGCAGGTCGTGGTGACCGACGCGTTCACGCCCGAGGTCATAGACGACGAGGCGGCGAAGTTCCGCGAACAATTTGGGTTTGATTGGCTGTGCGCCGACATGGACGCGGTGCGTGAGCAGCACTTCGAAGACGGGCTGATGTGGAACGTGCGTTACCACGCCGCGGCGATGCCGTTCGAGAAGTACGAGGAACGCGGCGCGTTGGTGTGGGAGAGCTACCAGAAGGCCGACTTCTTCCGCAAGCGGGCGCACCACCTGGCGAGCGCTGCGAAGCAGTGCTGCCCGAATGAAGGCGACCTGCTACTGGACGTGGGTTGCGGCGACGGTTTCTTCTCGCACATGTTCGCGCAGCAAGGCATCGAAGTCCTGGGCATCGACCCCGAACCCGAAGGCGTGGAGCAGTCGCGTCAGATGACCTCAACCCAGCAATACCCCGGCAAAGCCCCACGTTTCGAACAAGGCCGCGGCGACGATATCCCGCGGGAAGACGAGAGCGTGGCGGCGGTCACGCTGTTCGACGTGATCGAACACTTGGCCAACCCGATCGTGATCCTGCGCGAGATCTCACGCGTCCTCAAGCCCGGCGGCAAGGCGCTGATCGTCACGCCGTCGTGGCAGTTTGGCGGCTCGTCGGATGCGGTGTACCACGGCTTCGAGTACACGATGGAAGAACTCGTCCGCCAAGTCGGCGCCACGCCCGGTTTGACGGTCGTGCACACCGGCCAGATCACCGGCGTCTACCGCGACCTGGTCATCGTGGCGCAAAAAGGTTGAACCGTGTGTTTGGTTTAGCGGGCGACGCGAAGCGTCCCGAGCAAATCACGCCACGTGTTGATTGAAATCAAACGCCGGGGTGGATGCGACGCCGTCCGAAGGTATCGCGTTGAGTTTGGCGATGAAGACGCCTTGGTCTTGCGAGACCTGGACACCTTGGGTGCCCTGCGGGGTGATCGAGGCGGGCAGGGATTGCAACGCGTGTTGGATGGTGGACTGTTCGTGGCCGTTGAATAAAGCGACCCACAGCACGGTGGTGGGTTGCGAGACGGGGAGTTGATGCAGTTGGCTTGCGGCGCTCAGTCCGAGCAACACCCGTTGGTCACACTCGGCATCATCAGTCACACGGTAATCCAACTGCTCAGCGATCCACGCGAAGTGTCCATCGCCATCGCCCACTAGGTGCAGCATGCTACCCTTAGCAAAGTTGCCCAATGCCTGAGCGAACCAGCGTGATTCGCCGATCGCGGCGGGGGTTTGCTCGCGGTGGGTGGCGTGCCAATGCGTTGTTTTTGAAGTGTTTTCGCTCGGCCAGGCTTTGATGTAATCGCCGTAGTGCTCGGTCCACTTCGAGAGCACGAGGCTGTAGTACACCGGCATGGTCGTCTGCGCTGAAGACTGTCCGGTTTCGAGGAAGCTTTGCCACTGCGGCGCGAACACCCCGGCGATCAGCGGGGCGGTGTCGCGGAAGTGCTGGGCGATCTGCGTTTGGTTCTGCTCCAGCCAGAGGCCCAGCGGCGGTGTGAAGCCGCGCTTCGGGCGGTCGTAGGCTTCGCGGGGCAGGTAGCGTTCGCAGAGTTTGAAGAGCGGCCATTTATTTTGGCCATCGCGCACCTTCATCTCGGCGGGGAGCGACAGGAGGAAGTTGACCACATCGTGATCGAGCAGCGGGTTGCGGGCTTCGAGGCTGGCCGACATGGTCATGCGCTCTTCGATGGTGACCAGGTAGTCGGGGAGGTTTGTTTTCACATCGGCATAGAGCACCTTGTTGAGCGAATCGCCCGAGGTGCGCCAGAACGGCGAGACGCCTTCGGCGGGGCTGTGCGCTTCGGTCACGGCGTGTCGCAGCGCATCGCTGAACATCGACGCTCGCCCGCCATTCCAACCGACGAAGCTCGTTCGGCCGAGGTAGGTGTTGAGTTGATCCACGGGCGGCAGGTGTTCGTGTCGCGGGGCGCTGTGCGGGGCTTCAAGCACCCAGTTGTATCGGCCGGGGTAGCCCGCGGCGAGTTCGTCGCCGCCCTGACCCGAAAGCACGACGGTGAGGTGTTCGCGGCAGAGCTGTGCGAGCTTGCGTTGGGCGATGGCGGTGAAGTTGCCGTAGGGTTCATCGAAGAAACGCAGGGCGTCGTCGAGGTCGCTGAGGAAGTTGCCGTTGGAATCGCCGCCGCGCACCATGCGCGAAATCCACCGGCAATCGTGGTGTTTCGCCACCATCTCGGCAAAGGGGAGTTCGTTATGCGCATCCGATTCATCGAAGCCGATGCTGAACGCGCTGATCGGCGAATCGCAGACTTTTGAGGCGATGGCGGTGATGAGTGATGAGTCGATCCCGCCCGAAAGCAGGCAGCCCAGTGGCACATCGCTGACCATGCGTTTGCTCACCGCGTCGGTCAACAGTTCGTCGAGCAGTTCGACGGCGTCGTCTGCATCCACAGGAATGTCGGCGGGTTCGTATGTTTCGACATCCCAGTAGCGATCGATATCGATCCGCCAGTCGTTGGCGTTAAGCCGCAAGCGGCAACCGGCGGGGAGTTTGTGGATGCCTTGGAAGATGGTGCGCGGCGAGAGGATGTAGCCGCGGGTGAAAAACTCGTCGAGCGCTGCGGGGTCGATGTCGAACTTGCGGTCGAGGTAACGCAGCAGCGCTTTGAGTTCGCTGGCGAAGACGAGTTGTTTGCCGTCGTCGTGCCAGTAGAGCGGCTTTTGGCCGAGGCGGTCGCGGACGAGCAGGAGCTGGCGGGCGTCTTGGTCCCAGTGGGCCAGGGCGAACATGCCCTCGAAGTTTTGCACGGCGTCGGGGCCTTGGGTGTTCAGCGCCGCGAAGAGGACTTCGGTGTCGCCGTCGCCTTCGAAGGTGTGGCCTTGTTGCCCGAGCGATTGGCGGAGGGTGCGGTAGTTGTAGACCTCGCCGTTGTACACCAGCGCGTGGCGTGGCTCGGCGGGTGTGTCGAGCATGGGTTGTTGGCCGTGGGTCAGGTCGAGGACCTTGAGTCGGCGGTGCGCGAACGCGATTCCGGGCGCGATCCACGTTCCGGCTTCATCCGGGCCGCGGTGGGTGAGCGTGTCGCGGGCGGCGATGAGGCGTTCGCGATTCGTTTCGAGTTGTGGGTCGCGGTGGACGACGCCGAGGATTCCACACATAAGACGAGTTATCGGCGGTTGATGGAGAGATGCGAGATAAAACAAGCCCACAGATGATCAAAGATCATCTGTGGGCTTGGAGGTTTAAATGTTGTAAAAGCTGGAAACGAAAGAAGGGCGGCTTCCGAAGAAGCCGCCCATCCGCAACCGGTATCGGATGAAGGGAGTAATCCGCTTCATCCACGTTTCGAGTCGCCTCGAAACGCTTTCCGTAGCTTGCTCAGCGTTTAGCCGAGCAGCGAAAGCACGTTCTGGGGCTGGGAGTTTGCGATTCCCAGCGTGTTGGTCGCGGCCTGAACCAGGATCTGCGACCGGGTGAGTTCCGCGGTTTCCGACGCGAAGTCGGTGTCGCGGATGGCCGATTCGGCGGCCGAGGTGTTTTCCAAAGCGATGCCCAACGATCGGATAGTCGCCCCGACGGTGTTTTTCTGGAACGCACCGAGTCGACCGCGGAGGGTGGAGACTTCGGCGACCGCGTCGTTGACGATCTTCTGAGCAGTGGTGAGGTCGCCGTCGACGACGTTGGAGTCTTGACCCGAGGCGAGCTGGTTGAGGAAGCCCGACTCGTTGGAGCCGAGGTTCCGTGAGGCGACGTTGGAGATGCCGATGGAGACCTGGTTGCCGATGTCGACGTTGGGGCCGAGGTTGAAGTTGGCCCCCCCGCCGGTGATGGTCACGGCGTCGATCGCCGCGAGGGCTTGTGCACCCGCGGTGGTCAGGTCGATTTCAACATCCAGGAAGTCGCTGGATACGCGGGCCGAGGCACCCTTGGTCGTAGCGGCGACGCCGTTGATGGTGGCACCGATGTCTTGGCCGGCGTCACGCAGCGGGTTGTTGGCTGCGGCGAAGGTGGTGCCGCCGACGGTCGAAGCGGTCAGCGAGGCGTTGCTGCTGAGGTTCAGGACCGAGCCGGCTTGGCCGGCGTCGTCGCGGATGTCGACTTGGACGAATTCGTCGCTACCCAGGCCGACAGAGTTGAACTTCACGCCGGTACCCGAAGCCACGGCGGAGATGCCGGTGATCTCGGTGAAGGTGTTGACGGTTGCGGCGATGTCCGCCAGGGCGGTGCCCGAAGCGAAGCTGAACTCGCGGCTGCCGATGGAGCCGGCTAGGTCGAAGCGGAAGGTCGCGTCGGCGGCGGAGAGGTCCAGTGCACCGTTGGTCGAGAGGAAGAAGCCGGCGTTTTGGGCCGACTGGGTCACCAGGACCTTGACGTCACGGGTTTCACCCGCGGGGATCTTGGCGGCGTTGACTTTGACTTCGTTGACCGTGGTGGCCTGCGATTCGAGGTTGAAGTCGTAGGTACCGTTGAGCAGCTTGGTGCCTTGGAAGCTGGTGGTTTCGGAGATCCGGTCGATCGTTTGGAGGATCGAGTCGATCTGCAGCTGGTTTGCTTCCTTTTCGTCGGCGGAGAGGCCGGCGTCGTTGGCGGATTGGCCGACGAGCGATTGGACTTCCAGAAGGAGGTTGTTGATTTCCTGGAGGCCGCCCTCGGCGATGTTGACGACTTGTTCCGCACGTTCAGCGTTGCTGATCGCGGCGGTGATCGAAGCCTTTTCCGAACGCAGCGATTCGCTGGCGATCAGGCCCGCCGGGTCATCCGCCCCGCGGTTGATCCGCAGGCCGGTCGAGAGGCGTTCGAGTGAGGTGTTGAGCGAACGGTTTTGTTGTCCGAGGACCCGTTGACCCAGCAGAGACGAGACATTGGTATTGATGCGACTCATAACAGTTGTCCTTCCGTGAACACGTGCAGTTAGGTTGTAGTGTCACGTTCGTGGTTGAGGCTTCCTGCCTTGACCGTTTAGCAGATCTGTTCATCCGATCTGAAGACTGATGCTGCAACCAAACGTTCCCGGTTCCGCGGAGAGTGGGGCGGCTTGCTTGCAAGCATGTTCTCGGCCTTTCCCACAGTTCTCCCCCAGTCACTTCCGCTTTTCGGTTTATCGGAACCCGTATACATCCACGGCGGTGAATCACCGTGCCAAAATGCCCACGCGAATCATGGGAAAGGTCCGAAAAAGAGTTATTGCGCTGAGCGCGCAAAAAAAAGCGGCGACCCATTCGGGCCGCCGCTCTCGGTATTTAGTTGTCTAGCTATTCCGGGGAACTTATCGGAGCAGCGAGAGGGCGTTGTTGGGCTGGCTGTTGGCGATGCCCAACGAGTTGGTCGCGGCCTGCACCAGGATCTGCGAGCGGGTCAGCTCGGCGGTTTCCTTGGCGAAGTCGGTGTCGCGGATGGCAGACTCGGCGGCCGAGGTGTTCTCAAGGGCGACGCCCAGCGAACGGATGGTCGAGCCGACGGTGTTCTTCTGGAACGCACCGAGGCGGCCACGCAGGGTGGAGACTTCGGAGATGGCGTCGTTGACGACCTTCTGGGCGTCGGTCAGGCTGCCGTCGACCACGTTGTTGTCTTGACCCGAGGCCAGCGAGCTGAGGAAGCCGTTGGTTTCGGTGCCGAGGTTACGGGTGGCGACGCTGCCGATGCCGAT
>JBCCWB010000249.1:0-5737 GCA_039194345.1 Planctomycetota bacterium | reverse complement strand
GACTCACCGACGAACGCCGAAACCCCCACGCTTAAACAACGCGAGCCCGGCCCTCCCGGCGTGCCCGAGACGATGGTCCTTGCCTGTCACCACCGCCCCGCCACCGGGTGCCGATATCTGCCTGTCTACTAGGGGGTGCGGCGTCAAGGCTGTGCGCGCTTTCTCGGCCCTGGATTCCGCAAGGCGAGGCCGAGTCGTGGGATAGTTCACCAAATATTTTCTGAATAACATCACCCACACGCGATTCCTTGTGCGCACCAACACGTCGCCATCACGGGTGCCACATCTTGGATGCTTCGACCCAAGGTGTGCTGGCAAAATTTCACCCTCAACACACCTTGCCCAAAGCGACAAGGTGTGGCACCCGGCTTGAATTTCACGAGTCCCCGTTCCGGGGCATGCTGCCCCGGCCACCCGCCGTTGCTTCCTCTAACGATATCCGACACCGTTTCTTTCCCATTTCTATTCCCTAAATACCAGCTTTATAGCGGCATCATAAAGGCGACCATTTGTGGTACTTCTGTTCTTTCGCTAAGTCGATCTCGGCCTGAATATGCTGTTTTTTCGACAAATCGACACTTGATAGCTTCGCGAACAACGGTTCTACCAACTCGGCTGGCCAACCCGGAGCGGCCCTAAGCAAACGCATGATGTCACCATCGTGATAGGCCCCCAACTCCAACGAAACCCCATATTCAATCAAGCGTTGGATATCCTGGTCACTTGGAACCATGCGTAGCATCGCGATAGCCTGAATTGCCCCACTCACCAATTCTCGATTTCCATTTTCGATCAGATCAAAACAAATTTGAACATCTCTTTCGTTTTGCCGAGACAATCGAAGAAGGGTGTCCCCGATAGCAATATGGACCATTCCAACAAACGATTCATCAGCCAGTGAGAGAATGTATTTCAATGCTGGACGATAGTCGCAATGACCAACCGCCATAATGAGCTGGTACTGCGTTTCCCAGGTACGTTTGTCTTTGAGTTCTTTCTTTAATGCTTCCAGAAGAAATGGTCCGGCAGCACGATCTCCAAGTTTGCGAAGTCGCTTTGCAGCCGATCGCCTTTTGGGCGATTTAGGGTGAGAAAGCTGATCAATTAATGCACTGAACTCTGAATCCATGATGCAGTTCCCCCTTAGTAGAAACTTACCTACACCACAGCCAAACTCACCTGCCGCGACTTGCTCACCTTTGCCTCGAATTCACCCCAGAACTTGTTGACGATGGTGCGGATGGCCCAGTTGGCGCCGTCGCTGAGGCCGCAGATGTTGTTGCCGGGCATGGAGCCCATGCTGGCGGCGAGTTCGAGGAGGAGGTCGAGGTCTTTCATTTCGCCGTCGCCGGCTTCGATGCGGGACAGGAGTTTGTAGAGCCACTTGCTGCCCTCGCGGCAGTGGGTGCACTGGCCGCAGGATTCGTGGCTGTAGAAGTGGGCACAGTTGCGGGCCATGGCGACCATGGAGATGTCTTCGGGGATGACGGTGATGCAGGCGGTGCCCAGGCCGAGGTTGGCCCATTTCTTGCCGATGTCGAAGTCGAGCTCGACGCCCTTTTCGGCTTCTTCCTGGGAGATGACGCCCATGGAGATGCCGCCGTGAAAGTAGGCTTTGATGGGCCTGCCTTCGATGGCGCCTTGGCCGTACTGCTCGATGACATCGGTGAGTTTGACGCCGAGTTCGTCTTCGTAGACGCCGGGGCGGTTGACGCTGCCGGAGATGCCGATGAGCTTGGTGCCGAAGGAGGCGGGGACCTGGGGCGGGGCGCCTTCGGGTCGGCCCTTGCCGCGGGACTTCCAGGCGTCGGGGCCGTCGAGGATGATGTAGGGGACGTTGGCGAGGGTTTCGACGTTATTGATGATCGTCGGCCGGGCGAACGCGCCGGCGACGGCGGGGAACGGCGGCTTGATGCGGGGCCAGCCGCGTTTGCCTTCGAGGGACTCGATCAGGCCGGTCTCTTCGCCGCAGATGTAGGCACCCGCGCCGCGGTGGAGGAACAGGCGCGGCTCACGGCCGTTGACCTTGCCCATGCGGGAGTTCGGTCCGAAGACGTTGTTGTCGTAGGCTTCCTGGATGGCCTTTTCGAAGGCGTCGCGGTGGTGGTGGTATTCGCCGCGGATGTAGAAGTAGGCGGTGTCGAGCTGGCAGGCGAGCATGCAGAGGGCGATACCCTCGATGACGCTGTGCGGGTCGTACTGGATGAGGATCTGGTCTTTGAAGGTCGCGGGCTCGGACTCGTCGGCGTTGATGCAGAGGTAGCGGGGGCCGTCGTCGAGCGGGGGCAGGAACGACCACTTCATGCCGGCGGGGAAGCCCGCCCCGCCGCGGCCGCGGAGCTCGGCGGCTTTAACGGTTTCGATGATGTCTTTGGGCTCTTGTTCGAGGGCTTTGTCGAGCGCGGCGTAGCCGTCTTGCTTGACGTAGTCGTCGTAGCCGACGTATTTGCGGTCGGCAAAGTTGCCCCAGGGCGGGGTGGGGATGCGTTTGAACAGGAGCGGTTGGTCAAGGGGCATGTTCGGTCTCTAGGTGGCGGACACGGTCTTCGAGTTCTTCTATCCGTTGCTGATGCGCCGGGTTGCTGTAGCGTGAGGCACCGGTAAGCAAGGTGATCAGCAAGAGGATGAATCCCACGACGATGGCCAGAAAGATCAGGCCGATCAGCGTGGCGATTGCAACTTCGATGATTCCCATAGGACACTCCTTGGATGGGATGCCCCGGTACTGGCAGCATCAAAGGTAAACTCGCTTTACTTTATGCATTCTAGCTTTATCCGGCGTCGGGGGCAGGCTCGGCGGGGGCATCGAAGGCTTTGACTTCGGTGAGCTCGATGATGTCGACTTTCCAGGGGCGGTCGGTGGCGATTTCGTCTTCGCTGAGCTGGAAGACTTCGCCGGGCTGGAGCAGCGGAGTGCGGAAGACTTTGGTGCCCAGGCGTTCGCGGGGCGACTTGCCGAAGGGCTTGTCGCCTTGGAGTTCGATGAGACCGGTGAAGCGTTTGGGGGTCTCGGAGTCGTTGCGGAAGTGGACGGTGGCCCAGATGGCGTCGCGGCGGTATTCGGAATAGTCGAATTCGTGGCGTTGGCGTTTGCCGTTGTCGTCGCGGATGATGAGTTTGCCGCTGCCAGCGGTGCGGATCAGGCCGAACTCGTAGGCGAAGCGGTACTCCCAGGTTTTTGGGGCCTCGGCCTCGGGGGCGGTCGGTTGTTTGGCGGCGTCATCGCTGCCGGGCTTGGCTTTGGCTTCGGCCAGCGCGGCCTTGAGCTGCTCGGCCTGCTTCTCGGCCTGGCCCACGGCTTTTTCGAGCTCGGCTTCGAGGCGTTTGATGGTGCGGGCCTGCCAGTCGATACGGGCCTGGAGCTCGGGGGCGGCGTCGTCGAGGGCTTGACGCTGTTCGACGAGCTGGACGGCCAGGATCTGGTTTTGGAGGGTCAGATCTTTGACCAGATCGATGAGTTCTTCACGGGTTTGGTCGTTGAGGTCCTTGGGGATGCCGGTGACGGCGGGGGCAGGCTTGGAGGTGGAGGTTTCTGTTATGCCGGGAGTGGTTGGCGTGGCGGACGCGTCTGCGGCGAGCGCGGCGGAGCCGCGACGCTCCGTGGGGGCGGCGAATAGCAGGCACAGCGCAAGCGACAGCAGGCACCAGCGGACGGCAGGGTTGGGGCGGAACATCATGACACGGGCTCCCGTGTAGAGCGGCGGACCGGCCAGTCGCCGCGGGTGGTGAATCAGTTTGTCGAGTCGTCTTTGCGGGGGGTGATCTCGATCTCTTCGATCGTGGTGCGCCTGAGCGTGGTGGTCGAGTTGAGCTGCTTCTCTTCGACGGTTTTGCGGACGGTGGTTTTCTGGTGGTCCTGGATGGGCTTGACCACGTTGTGGACGGTGAGGCCGAGGTTGCGACAGGCTTTTTGGAACCAGGACATGAGGGTCTCATTTGGCGATTTGGCGATTTTGTGATTGGGCGATTGAACGAAAATCACGAAATCGCTAAATCACCCAATCGCCAAATGCGGTTACTAGAGCTTGTCAAGCACATCACCCACATTCTCTGGGGTGAGGTTTTCGTGGAGGGTTTCGTCCACGAGCATGCAGGGGGCGCCGCCGCAGGCGCCGATGCATTCGACTTTCATAAAGGTGAACTTGTCGTCATCCGTTGTTTCTCCGGGCTGGACGCCGAGCTTTTCGCTGACAGCTTCGGTGATCTTCGCTTCATTCATGACTTCGCAGCTGACCGATTGGCAGACCCAGATGGTGTGCTTGCCGCGGGGCTGGAGGAAGAACTCTTCGTAGAAGGTGGCGGTGTCGAGGAGCTTGGACGCTTCGAGGCCGAGGAACTCGGCGGCTTCTTCGAGGGCCTGGTACGGGAGCCAGTTGTAGTGGTGCTGGATCTCGTGGAGGATCGGCAGCGCCATCGCCTGGCGGTTGGGGTAGCGGTGGGCGTAGCGTTTCTCGAACGTGTCCTTGATCTCGTCGGTGAGATACGGGGTGTCGCGGCGATCGATCTGCATCGTGCCGGAGGGTTTGGTGATCCAAGCCACGGGTTATTCCTTGTCGTCCATGTTCAAACGCATGTCATTCCGTATAAGACACACGCAGATGAGTAGCGATGCAATGGTTCCAATCAAGCCAATCAATGCATTCCAGAATTGCAGACCACTTAGGTTGCTCAAATGGAAGAGTTGGTTTGCGGCCAGCACAGCCAGCGTCGGCACAAAGACCGGCAGCAACAAACGACGGATTCGACGTCGTCGGGGGCTGCAGTCGATGGTGGACGGGCTGCTCTCCATTATCGATCCAACTCCGCTGCAATGATATTCAGGCTACCCAGCACCGCGACCGCGTCCGACAACAGGTGCCCTTCCAGCATCTTCGCCATCAGCGAGAAGTGGATGAAGCTGCAGGCGCGGTGTTTGACGCGCCAGGGGTGCGGGCCGCCGTCGCTGACGATGTAGAAGCCGTGCTCGCCGTTGGCGGTTTCGGTGCAGGCGTAGACCTCGTTGATCGGGGCCTTCCACTTGCGGTTGGTCATCACGAGTTGGAAGTGTTCGATGAGGCCTTCGATGCTGCCGTAGACCTCGGCTTTGGGCGGCTTGATCATCTTGCCATCCGCCCATGTGTTCATCGGGCCGCCGGGGATGTGGTCGATGAGCTGCTCGATGATGTGCATCGACTGGCGGATCTCTTCGAGGCGGATGAGGTATCGGCCCAGCACGTCGCCGGTGGTGGCGACGGGGACCTTGAACTTCACGCCGGGGGCGCCCTGGCCGTCCCAGTTGTCGGCGTAGCAGAGGTAGGGGATGTCTTTACGCACGTCGCGCATCACGCCCGAAGCGCGGGCGACGGGGCCGGAGCAGGACCAGTTGATCGCTTCTTCTTTGGTGATGACGCCGATGCCTTCGGTGCGGTCACGGAAGATGCGGTTCTTGTTGAGCATGCCCGCGAGGTCGTCGATGGCTGGGGGGAGTTTCTCGCGGACGATCGACTTGACCATAGTCTTGAAGACTTCTTCATCGGGCAGATCGGACATGGCGCCGCCGACGCGGGTGTAGTCGGGGTGGAAGCGTTGGCCGGAGATGTAGTCGACCACGTCCATGATGGATTCGCGTTCGTTGAAGCCGTAAAGGAAGCCGGTGAAGGCCCCGAGGTCGAGGGCCGCGGCGCCGACGGTCAACAGGTGCGACTGGATCCGGCCCAACTCGGCGAGGATCGTGCGCACCGCTTTGCACCGCGGGGTG
>JBCCWB010000248.1:0-5850 GCA_039194345.1 Planctomycetota bacterium | reverse complement strand
GCGCCACCGATCAGCACCTTGTCGCAGATGCCCAGGAGGTTGTCGATGACGTTGATCTTGTCCGAGACCTTAGCGCCGCCGAGGATCGCGACGAAGGGACGCTCGGGGCTTTCGAGGGTGTCGGCGAGGTACTTGATTTCCTTCTCGACGAGGAAGCCGACGACTGCGGGCTTGCCGGCTTCTTTCATCGCCTTGGGCACGGCGTACATCGACGCCTGCGTGCGGTGGCAGGTGCCGAAGGCGTTGTTGCAGTACACGTCGCCGAGGGCCGCGAGCGCTGCGTTGTAGGCGGGGTCGTCGCCCTTGCTTTCGCCGGCGTTGAAGCGGACGTTTTCCAGGACCAGCACGCCGCCGGGCTGGAGGGCGCCGGCCTTGGCGGCCGCGTCGTCACCGGCGGTGTCGGCGGCGAGCTCGACAGGCTTGCCCAGCAGCTCGCCGAGTTTGTCGGCGGCGGGCTTGAGGCTGAACTCGGGGTTGGGTGCGCCCTTGGGCCGGCCGAGGTGGGACATCACGATCACGCTGCCGCCGGCGTCGAGCACATGCTGGATCGTGGGCAGGGCCATGGCGATCCGGCGGTCGTCGGTGACGTTCTTGGCGTCGTCCAGCGGCACGTTGAAGTCGCAGCGCATGAGGACTTTTTTGCCGGCGAGGTCGAGGTCAGCGATCGTTTTCTTGGCCACGGGCGGGCTCCGTTTCGTGGGGTAGGGGGTGTGTGGTGGGGTTCCGAGCGGGGATTCTACCGGTTCGACGCCCGCCGCGCATGAAAAAGCGGGGGCCTCCGGTCGGAGACCCCCGCCACGGCTTGGGTAGGGATCACGCTCCGGCGAACTGGGCGGCGACGGCTTTGGGGTCGGCCGCCCAGCCGGCCTGGACCTGCTCGGCAAACGGGTCGGGGAAGATGTCGTGTTGGTCGGCCTCGACGCCGCTGAGGATGTCGCGGGCCACGTGCTCGGGCGCCGCCTTGTCCATCGGCACGTCTTTGGCCATGTCGGTGTCGACCGGGCCGGGGAACACGCTGAAGACCGAGACGCCGTCCTTGGCGAAGTCGGTCCGCATCGACTCGGTGACCGAGTATGCGATCGCCTTCGACGCGGAGTAGTGCCCAATGCCCGGCATTGGAGCGAGCGACACGACCGACAACAGGTTCACCACGCCGCCCTTGGCCCGGGTGAGCGCGGGTTGGAAAGCCCGGGTCACGCGGAGCAGGCCGTAAAGGTTCACGTCGAGCTGGCCGGCGAGGCTGTCGAGGTCCGCCTCGAGCACGCCGCCGAAGTCGAGCTTGCCGGCGTTGTTGATGAGTAGATCGACATCACCTGCCTGCTGGGCGGCGGCGGCGACCTGATCGGCGTTTGTGACGTCCAGCTCGACCGCGACGACGCGCTGCGGGTCGAGGGCGACCACGTCGTCGAGCGAGCCGATCTGCCGGGCGGCGGCGTAGACCTTGCTTGCGCCGCGTTGCAGCAGGGCCTCGACCAGGGCACGGCCGATGCCGCGGTTGGCGCCGGTGACGAAAGCGGTGGTTCCTTGAATATTCATGTTGATGCTCCTCTGAAATTGGGGTGAAGAAGTTGCGGGGTTGCAGGCGTCCTCGGGCCTGTCGGGCGAATAATAGAATGATCACTCAATAAATCAAGGCCGGGGTTTGATTTTTTGAGTAAATAATCTAAAATTGTGGTATGCCCCGTGGACGCCCCCCCAAATTCGACGAAGAGCAGGTGCTGGATACCGCTGCGGCGTTGTTCAAGCGTGACGGCTACGACGGGATCGGTGTGGCGGAGCTCTGCCAAGAGACCGGCATGGCGATGCAGAGCCTCTATCACCGCTTCGGCGATAAGGCGGGGCTGTACCGCGAGGCGCTGGAACGCTTCGGGCAGACCGCCAACGACCCCCAGGTCCAGGCCCTCGAACAGAGCGATGACGCGTTGGCGGGCGTTCAGGCCTTCGTACGGCAGTGGAAACGGCACATCGGGGCGTCGCGTGACGGCGGCTGCTTGTTCACCCAGGCGATGTCCCGGTCCGACCGATCCGACCCCCAGGCCCCCGACGCCGTGGCCCGCGCCTACACCGGCCGCCTCCGCCGCACGCTAACCGCCACGCTGCGGAGGGCGATCGAGGCGGGCCAGCTCAAGCGCGACACCGACCCGGCTGTACTTGCCGATGCATTGTTGACTTCTGCTTTTGGTGTCGCGGTGATCGGCCGCGGCGGGATGCCCGGCTCGATGATTGAGCACACCATTGCTGCAGCGCTTGCGATGTTGGACCAAGCCAAGGCTTAGCGTATTCCAACTCTACCTGTAGCGTCGGGTGTGCGGTAGTGCGATCCGGCACCTCAGTCCATCGACACAGCTTGGCCCAGAACCGCCAAGGTGTGGCACCCGTTACACCTGGGGATGAGATGCTCTAGTCGATATGCCCCGCCAACCAGCGGATGCCCTGGTGGATGATCCGCCGGACGTTCGCGTGGCCGAGCGCTTCGCCGTCGTGCCCGGCGAGGTAGCACAACACATCCGACTCACCGAATTTTCGGGTCCAGGCCAACGGCTTGCAGCTCTTGGGGTGGTCGGTCGTGAGCAGGATGTGGTTGCCGTCTTCTGCTTTGGCATCCGGCATCTCGTAGGTCTCGTCGATCATGGTCCAGTCTTCCACGCCCGCCGTGACGGGGTGGTCGCGGTCAGCGACGAAGGTGTTGACCGTCTCGTCGTGGTGCGGGACCAGTCCACGCTTCGGCCAGCCCGACAGCTCGGTCCAGACGTCCCACTGATTAAACGCGACGCAGCCGTGGTGCAGCAGGAAGACGCCCTGCCCGGGTCGGCCGAGCTTTTTGAGGCCTTCGAAGATGTCGCGCTTGAACCAGGGCAACTCTTTCTCGGGATCGTTTTGGTGGAAGTTGTAGAACAACACGACGTCGTAGGTCTCGGCCACCTTGCCGAAGTCGGCGGTGAAGTCTTCGAGGTTCTGCACGTACGGATCCACGTCCGGCATCGAGCGGAGCATGGCGTAGAACGCCGGGACGTCGAACGGGTGGTCGCCGATGATCACGGCCAGACGGATGGGAGAATCGCTCATGGTTGAACTATAAATAGTTTATCCCATAGCTGTACGGCGGCCCGGCTTACCACCAGCCGCGGTTGACGCGAAGGGTCTTGAGCGACTCGATCAACGCATCGTGTAACGCTTCGACCTGCTCGGCGGGGCCCCAGGCCTCGACGAGGAAGACGTTTTTGTCGTTGGCGGCGAGGCCCACGAAATAACCCAGCGGCTCGGTCCCGGCAGGGCGGTCGCCGGTCATGGCGAAGGCGGTTTCGTCGTCGCTGAGCTGGACCTCGACAGGCTCGTCTACGGGCACGCCCAGCTCTTTCGTGAGGCGATCTCGGACCTGATCGATCCAGAAGCCCGCGTCGGCCGAGTCATAGTTGGGCTGACGGGTGGCTTTCATGACGACTTGTCCACGATCGATAGCGAAGACGCGGTAGTCCTGCTGGTAGAAGCGGACAAAGCCGTCGGGCAGGGTGAGCTTAGCGGCCTTGCCGAGCTTGGGTTGGGCTTGAGGCAAGCGGGCGGCTCCGAAGGCTTCACCACCCACGCCATTGACCCAACGGAATGGGCGGACGCGCCCCGCCACGCCGCTGG
This sequence comes from Planctomycetota bacterium, assembly GCA_039194345.1. Classification (GTDB taxonomy): domain Bacteria; phylum Planctomycetota; class Phycisphaerae; order Phycisphaerales; family Phycisphaeraceae; genus Algisphaera. The sequence continues at coordinate 2,220 of JBCCWB010000248.1, read as the reverse complement.
CGGTCCCAGCGGGGGTGTTGAAGGTGACGTTGATCGTGCTGAGTGCAACGCGGTCCTTCATCAGGCGGAGTTGGCCTTTGAGTTGTTCGATATCGCCGACGATTCGGCCGAGCTCTTTCTCGATTGCCAGCATGTCCTCGACCTTCTCGGCTTTGTCCAGCAGCGTCTTCAGCCGATTTCGCATCGCTTCGAGGTTATCCAGGCGGATTTCCAGGTCGAACATCTTTTCGGTGACGTCGGCGGCGTCGATCGTCCGGTCGGTTACGAGGCCGAGCTCGGCGATGGCTTGCATGGTGGCGTCGAACTTCGCGGCGGGCACGCGGATCTGGATGCGGGTACCGCGGACCGAATCGGCATAACCGCCGTTTTCCTCGGCAAGTTGCCGGACCCGGTCGATGGCCGCAGTGGGATCCGGGCTGAGCACGGTGAGTCGGCCGGAGTAGATGACCTGGCGGTTAGCCAAGGAGGGCTTGGTGGCGGGGACGGGAGCGGCAAGGACGCTCGTGCCATTCGCAATATCGCCATCCATATCAACGAATAGCCGGTTATCTGCGACTTCCAAGCCCGCTTCATTTTGTTCGAAAGCGGTTGAGTTGTCGTTACGGACAACGCTGCCGCGCCATTGATCTTGTTTTTGTTCTTGCCAAACCCTAGAAGCCGCTCGTTCGCTATCGATAGCCGATTGGTTGACACAACCCAACAACGTGAAGAGCAACGCACACGGGAGTAATCCCAATTTGAAAAACGAACCGGTCGGCATGGTTATGTCCTTGATCGGGCCCCGGTGGGCGTGATGGGAAACAGGAGACGATTCAGGTTAACCGTCGGCCCGTCCCGGGGGCAATGGAAATGTCATAGGCCTGGGGTGCAGAAATGGGCGAAGCGGCCGATCGATCTCAACACGTCTACACTGGTGGCATGTCCGACACGCCTTCGCCGACTTGGAACGACCTGTACACCCGCCTCGGTGCGGAGATGATGCCGTGGGGCCCGCCGCTACCCGATGGGGATGTGATTGAGGTGGCCGAGTCGTTTGCGGGGGTGGATGACAACGGGGAGCCGATCGCCTCGGGGGGCGGGTTCGAGGCGGAGTACGCGGCGATCCGTCAGCGGGTGGGGGTGCTGCACCTGCCCCAGCGGGCGATCCTTCAGCTCACCGGGGCGGACGTGAAGGACTATCTGCACCGCTTGTGCACGCAGGAGATCAACAAGCTCGAGGGCGGGCAGACCGTGCGGGCGTTTCAGCTCGACGAAAAGGGGCACATCGCGGCGGACATCATCGTGCATCACGGTGACGACTCCACCTGGCTAGAGATGGACGTGTTCGATCTGCCTTGGGTCGAGGATCTGATCGAGGCTCGGCTGTTTGCCGAGGACGTCACCATCGAAGACTGGACCAGCAAGCGCTCCGTGCTCTGGCTGCTCGGGCCCTCGGCGGTCCGGCTACTGACCGCGGCGGCCGTCGATCAGGACCGCGTTACGCGCATGGGCTCGATGCCCGGGACGCACCACGTGATCGACCTGCGGATGAACGGCGGGGCCGTCGCTCACGCGACCGCCTACCGCTGGGACCTTGGCGGGGTGCTTGGAGTGCGCGTGGCTGTGCCGAGCGAACACGCGCTCGAAACCTACGGGGCGTTGCTCGTAAAAGCGGGCTATGAGATCGGTGCCGAAGTGAACGAGGGGTTTGCCCAGCGTCGGCGGGACTCGATGCGGGGTCGGCCGGTGGGTTGGTCGGCGTTCAATACCGTGCGGATCGAAGAGGGCGTGCCGCGGTACCACATCGACTTCGGCCGAAACTCGTTGCCTGCCGAGGTGCCCGGGGATTGGGGCATCGACGGCGCGGTGAGTTTCACCAAGGGCTGCTACCTCGGGCAGGAAGTGGTCGCGCGGATGAAGAGCCTGGGCCATCCGAAGAAGATGCTGGTGGGCCTGAAGGTGGCCGACAGCGACCCGGAAGCGGCGATGGAGCTGCCGGGCGTGGCTGGCGCGCAGGTGCTCGAGCCCGGCGAGAAAGAAAAGATCATCGGCGGGGTGACGAGCTCGACCGCATCCCCCTTGCGCGGTCAGGCGGGGATCGGGATGGCGGTGGTCCGTTGGGGGCGACACAAGCCGGGCACGAAGGTGATGGTGCCGTCGGGCGGTCGGCTGATCGAGGCGGAGGTTGTGGAGCTGGGGGATTTGGTTTCGGGATGACTTCGTTTCTTGCGGCGTCATCCG
>JBCCWB010000247.1:0-5885 GCA_039194345.1 Planctomycetota bacterium | reverse complement strand
GACGCCGCGGTCGACTACCACAAGCTCGTCCTCGAGCTCGCCCCCTACCACCTGACTATCAGCCCCCTCGACGTCGACTACGTCGAGCTCATGTACGGCTTCGACCTCGAGTGCAAGCAAAACCACGACGCGGTCGTCTACGAAGCGCTGTATGCCGACACCGCGCTCGGCGGGCTGCTCAACGCCTCGATCCCCAGCGAAGACGGCCCCGCTGAAGACGAAGACGGCGATGGCGAAGAAGCGTCCGAAGAACGCAGCGCGTCGATGGCCGGCAGCATCCTCGACGTCCAGCCGATTTTCGGCCAGTCGCTCAACGCCTCGGGCGACCTCCAGGCGTACTACGAAGTCAAGACCCGCCCCAAGTCCCGCCGCGGCTCGTCCAAGCGCTACTCCGGCGAACCCATCAGCCTGTTCCTGACCATCCGCAAGTACGGCCCCGTCGACGACCTGGGCGACATGGCCAAGACCGTGCAGCTCCTCAACGCCTACGCCGAGGAACTCGCCACCGCCAAACTCATCCCCGACCTGCTGACCCCCATCACCCAGCAGATCGGCAGCAGCGCGTAACCCGCGCTGCATTAGCCCCGGGTCAATGACCCGAAGTGCCGCGGCTCACACAGTTTGATCAACACTCAACTTCCGTCACCCCACGGTTGGTTTTTCGTTAACGACGATGACAATGCACCAAACCCGTGATGCCATGCGGTAACGTGGCCTCATGCGTGTAATCCAACTCAGCGACCTGCACCTGGGCCCGACGACCACCAGCGATGCGCGGAAGCGGCTGGCGAACGAGAAGGCGTGGTACCACGCCAAGGTTGTCGCGGGACTGTTGCGAGAACAGCCGGACGCCGATGAGTTGGTCGTCGTGATCACCGGTGACCTCACCGACGAGGGGCACGTCAATCCCGAAGAGTTCCCGCCCGCAGTGGAATGGTTGAAGTCCTTGCCCGGCCGAGTGTTTGTCGTGCCGGGCAATCACGATGTGGGGAACTTCACCTCCTCGACCGCGAACCCGAAGGTCGATGAAACCTATCTGTGGCAGTGGCGACAGCACCTGGGTGCCGAGCGTTTTAACCATATGCAGGACGGCCACCGATTGATCGGGCTCAACAGCATGATCATCGGCTCGGGACTCGATGCCGAAGCCAACCAAGCCCAGTGGCTAACGCAGCAACTCGATGCCGCGGAAGCCTCAAACGAATCGGTGTGGCTCTTCCAGCACGCCCCGCTGTTCCTGCGTCGGCCCCGCGAGGTGCGCGAACAGCGCGAGCACTACTGGTGCCCCGCCGCGTCGGCACGTGATGTGGTGCTGCAACAACTCGATCGGCCGTGCGTCCGCGGATTGATGCACGGCCATATCCACCGACGATTCGACCTACCCTGGGGCGACGACCGGGTGCAACGCGCCTGCCCCGCTCTTTCGGGGACACACACCGACGCCGACTACTTCCCCCGTGACGGCGAGGTGCATCGCCACGACTTGAGTGTGATGACCCTCGAACACGGCCGCGTTGAACTGTCTGGGCAGAGCACCGGACTAGAACCGACGGTGCGTTACGCGGGGTGAAGCGATCCCGACATGGCGATCTGTGATCGCCCGTTAAACGTTTGGTGTGGCCGACAAAACCAATAACCGCGACGCCACGCGTCGCGGACCTGTGTTGAGTCATTTGTCATACGGATTTTCATACCCGCCGCGTTTCTGCCAGACGCGTAGGTATTTGATGCGGAATTCGCCATTGAGGCGGTTGTCATCGGGTAGTGCGCCGAACCATTTGTTCGACTCGTTGTTGATGTTGATCTCCAGCGGCTGGTGCCAGTGGGTGTTTTCGACTTCGCGGAAGAGCACGCCGTCGATGTAGAAGCGGATCTTCTCGGGGTCCCACTCCAATCCCCACACGTGGTAATCGTCCTGCAGGCGGAACGGTACGCGGTAACGCTTGCTGCTGTCGAAGTGTTCGGTAACGTTGCCCTTGTCCGGCGGGGCGCGGAAGACGTGCATGTTGGAATTCAGGTCATACTCACGCCCCTCGGAGCCAGGGCAGTTCTCGCAGATGTCGATCTCGGTCCACCAGTCTTGCTGCACGTTGGTGACCCAGAAGCCCGAGACCCAGGGCGCATCCATGAGTTTCATCTCGGCCTCGAGGTAGCCGTAGGTCAGGCGGTCACGGCTCTTGATGAAGCCCGCGGTATGCGTGAAGCCTTTCGGGAGCTCGGCGTCGCCGTGCTTGTTGACTCGCAGGACCAGCTCGCCGTTTTCGAGGCTGACGTTCGAGCCGTGGAAGTACGTCGGGGGCCGGCCCTTCCACTTGGGGTTGTTGGGGTACCAGCGGGTGGTGTTGAGCTTGCTGCCGCCAAACTCATCCGAGAGTTCGCGGATGGGTTTCCACTTGCCTTCGTTCTCTTGGTCGGAGAGCGGGAACTTGCGGTTGATGCGTTCGGGGGCGTTTTCGAAGGAGACTTCGTTGGTGATTTTCTTGCCGGGCCGAGTCTGCGCCGAGGCGAAGGGTGCAGCGATGAACAGCAAGCCGACGATAACCAGAAGCGGTCGAATCATGAAGAGGCACTCGGGAGTATGGTGGAGAGCGAGCCCGGTAGACACGGGCCGATACAGAAACACAATAGCTTAGATTATATAGTTTAATCAAGGGAAAATGAAGGAAAATCGATGAAAGTCATGGTGCTCGCCGGCGGGCCGGACCGGGAACGGGAAGTCTCGCTGATGTCGGGAGAGCAGGTGTCCGCCGCGTTGCGTGAGGCGGGACATGAGGTGATCCAGCGCGATCTTTCGCCGAGCGATACCGCTGCGTTGGAAGAGTTTGCGATGTGGTGCACCGAGTCGCCGGGGCCGGGCGTGGTGTTCCCGATCTTCCACGGCAAGTGGGGCGAAGGCGGCGGCGCCCAACAACTGCTCGACGAGCGGGGACTGTCTTACGTCGGCTGCCGGGAGGCGGCCGCTCGGCTGTGCACCGACAAAACCAAGACCAAGCAGACCCTGCTCGACGCGGGGCTGCCCACGCCAGCGTTCGAACTTATTGCTTCAAGTGACAAGCCGACGCTCGATCCGCCGGTGGTGGTGAAGCCCAACGACGATGGGTCGAGTATCGACCTGGCGATCTGCCACGATGCCGAGGCGCTCGATGCCGCGTGGGCAGACTTATCGTCGCGCAACAACATGTTGCTCGTCGAGCGCTTCATCCGCGGCAAGGAGATCACGGTCGGTGTCGTCGAAGACGAAGCGGGCGAGCCCAGCGCCTTGCCGTCGATCCACATCGTCCCCGCGACCGAGTTCTACGACTACGAAGCCAAGTACATCCGCGACGATACGCAGTACCACTTCGATACCTTCGCCCCCGAGCTCGAAGCCAAGCTCGGCGAGATCGCGGTGGCGGCGTTCAAGACGCTGGGGTGTCGCCACCTTTCGCGCATCGACATGTTTGTGGATGAAGATGATCAGCCGTGGGTGATCGAGGTCAACACCCTGCCGGGCTTCACGACGCACTCGCTGTTGCCGATGGGGGCGGCGAAACAAGGCACCAACATGCCGGGACTCGTCGATCGCCTGGTGAACCTGGCGTTGAATGGCTGAGCGTGATTACGCGTCGTCGTTGCGAGGCCGACGGGTGGCGAGGCCAAGTATGAGCAGCGCCCCAGCCGCCGCAGCGGTGGGCGTCGGGATCGCATTGGGCGAGCCTTGGTTGCCACGCACGTCATCCGCCTGGACGGTGTCCTGCACCGATACCGCGACCAGGCGGGCGTCGACCACTTCGAGGAACTGATCGCTCGATTTGTCGAACGCAAAACCGCCCAACGGTTCCAAATCATCGGGCAGGTCCTGCAAGCGATCGGTGAACAGTGCATCGACCAGCGTCGGCGTGTTAAACGCGGTGCCGATCAGTGAACCGAACAGCGGCTCGAATTCCGACTCCGGCTCGATATCGACCCCGGCATATACGAACGTGTTGCTGGTCTCGAACCCGGTCACCTCGCCGGTCAATTCCGCAAAGCCCAGCGCATCGGGGTGCGTGCCGGGGTTGTACTCCGCCACGATCGTGCCGCCCCGGAAGTACGCCAGCGACCATGCATCGGCGAGATACGTAAGCGTCGGCACGAAAAAGTTGGAGCGATCCGGGTCGAACCGGGTCGGCTCGTCGAACGCCAGCCACAGCTCGAAGGTGCTGCTATCCAGCCCGTTGGCGAGGCCGTTGGTGGAGGCACTGCCGAGCTGGCCGGTGATCAGCAGGTTGGTCGTGCCTGCCGCGGCCGACGATCCCATCGCCAGCACCAACAGAACCATCGTCAGGCAACGCAATGGGGAAGTCGCAAACATGTCAGGCCTCGCGGGGGGTGACTCGAACGAAACAGAATCAACCGTCGAAAGCGGTTCACCCGGAATTATCGACCAATCACGCCGCTCCAAAACACCTGCGCAACAGCCGTCCAAAGGGGTTATCCGCCCATCGCCGCGTAAGTGTTTGGTGGCCAAGTGATTCAGCGTCCAAGCCCGATGCCAGATTCTTCCTGGTCCCGATGGGGTTATCGCCCCTGAATCGGTTTCATTGGCCCGATTCTGCCCCCCCGGCCGATGGTTAACGGACACGACAGGAGGCTCCGTTTCATGGGTTGGTTTTTGAGTAGTAACAACAAGGGGAAGAAGAAAAAGAAGACCTCGCGCGGCGCGAAGTCCCAGGGATGGGACCCCCAGCGCACGCTGATGGGGCTCAAGCTCCTGGGCGTCGCTGCGCTGGGCGTCGCTGCCGTCGTCGGCTGGACCACCACCGAAAACATCCTCGGCAGCTACGCCGCCAAAGCGCGGGCGGTGGAAGTCACCCCCGAAACCGTCGTGCTGATCGATGCGCCGTCGTGGATGGACGATGCGTTGCACGAAGAACTCCGCACCAAGGTCGCCCACAGCGTCACCGAAAACCCGCTCGACCCGCGCGGCCTGCGTGACGCAGCGGACATGCTGAATCACGACAACGACTGCCCGTTCGTTGCTCAAGTAGACCAGGTCCGCCGTGGGCCCAACGGCATCGTCAAAGTCACCGCGACCTACCGCCAACCCGCGGCGTTGGTTGAAGACCAGGACCGCCGACACGCCCACATCGTGGATGCCCAAGGCGTTTGGTTGGAAGGGCCGATCGACCGCGCGACCTCGCGATGGAGCCACCTGCCGCTGATCACCGGCGTCACCGCCGAGCCGCCCGAAGACGGCTATGGCAAGAAGTGGCCCGGCTCGGACATCACCGCGGCGCTCGCGCTCGAAGACGTGCTGCACGACGAAGTCTTTGCCGACCAGATCACCGCCTACGACGTGTCGCACCGCGACCTGCGGGGCCGGCTCTGGCTGGTGCTTTACACCGACGGCCCGGCCATCGTCTGGGGCCTCCCGCCGGGCGAAGAACGCAGCGTCGAACCCGAGTCGCCGATCAAGCTCGCGGCTCTGCGGGACTGGGCGTACAAACACCGCGGCCGGATCAACGTGAAGGGCCAGGCCGACACGGTTTGGGTCTACACCGGCACCGCCCAGATCGACGCCCGCCCCAGCACCTCCGGCGACCCCGACTTCCAGACGGGCACCGCGTCGCGGCGGTAAGCGGATTTCCAAACGATTACTCCTTGAGGCCCACGCCAACTCGGCGTGGGCTTCTTTTTACGCTTGAGTTTTCAAAGAGCGAACCCGTGTTCCCCGCGTCACCTCCAGCCGTGGCCGGCGTGGGGTGAGTGGGTTGGGATTCGCCCGATCCAATCACGGAGCTTGGGAGGCGCGGAGACACGGAGCAAGGCAGGAAACATTGGGTTTCAAAACCTATTGCCTGGTTTCCTTCTCCGCGCCTTTGCGTCTCCAAAGCTCCGTGATCGGATCGAAACGAGTCCCCATG
>JBCCWB010000246.1:0-5920 GCA_039194345.1 Planctomycetota bacterium | reverse complement strand
TGACAGATGGAGATCAATCGCGCCAGTTGCTCTAGGGATGCCTGTCCTCAAGAACCATCGACGCCAAGTGCTTTCGTAACGCTACTGCGTCGCCTCTCGATCTTGGCGAAAGAAAAAGAACAGCCCCCGTCTTGCGGCGGGGGCTGCTTTGGATGCGTTGGGATCGGCTCGGGTGCTACTTGAGTTCGCACTCGCCGCCGACTTCCTTGATGGCTTCTGCGAGCTTCTCGGCCTCTTCCTTGGGCAGGCCTTCCTTGAGGGTGCTGGGGGCACCGTCGACGAGTTCCTTGGCTTCCTTGAGGCCCAGGCCGGTCGCTTCGCGGACGGCCTTGATGACCTTGATCTTCTGGTCGCCGGCCGACTTGAGGACGACGTCGAACTCGGACTTTTCTTCGGCGGCTTCGTCGCCACCACCGCCGCCACCGGCGACCATCACAGCGCCGCCTGCGGCGGGCTCGATGCCGTACTCGGCCTTGAGGTAGTCGGCCAGGTCGACGGCGTCTTTAAGGGACAGGCCGACGATCGACTCGGCGAGCGTCTTGATTTCGGCGGAGACTTCAACGGTTGCTTCTTCGGACATAGCTAGATTCCTTACATGGACGATTCGCTTGCGAGAGGTCGGGACACGTTGTCCGTCTTTAACCCTGGGGCCAGTCGCTTGCGGGGGGGGATCTATCTGGTGATTTGGTGAAGTTTGATTTGGTGAAGTAAGAACGAGCCAATCCTGCTTCTTACTTCACCACATCACCAAATCGTAACTCTTACTTTCCAACGGTTTCGCCGGCCTCGAGTTTTTCCTGGATGGTCTTGAGGATGCCGGCGATGTTGCTCGCGGGGCTCTTGATCGCGCCGGCGAGGTTCTTGCCGGGCGAGAGGAGCATTGTGACGACCTTGGCCTGGGCCTCTTCCTTGGTCGGGTACTCGGAGAGCTTCTTGATCTCGTCGGGGCCGAACTGGATGCCGTCGAGGATCGCGCCGCGGAACTCGAGGTGCTCGAGCTTCTTGGCCCAGTCGATGAGTTCACGCGCGACGTTGACGACGCTGATGTCATCGCTGACGGGGAAGGCCATCGCCGAGGGGCCCTGGATCATGCCGTTGAGCCCTTCGAGGTCGGTGCCTTCGAAGGCCTTGCGGGCCAGGGAGTTCTTCACGACGGTGATCTTGATCTGCTTGGAGGCGAGCTCGTTACGCAGGGCGTTGTTGTCGTTGGCTTCGACGCCGCGGATGTCGAGCAGGACCGCGCCGGTGACGCCTTCGAAGCGTTGGGCGTAGGCCTTGGTGATCAGGTTCTTGATGGGCTTACTCATGGGGGGCCCGTTCCTTTCGTGGTTGCGGTGGGTCGGCGGGCGATCGCGTGGATGCGGCCGAGGCTCCGCAGGGAGTTAGATGTTCACATGGACGGACGGGGTCATGGTCGCCGAGAGGGAGACGCGCTTGACGTACTGCCCTTTCGCCGCGGCGGGTTTCAGCTTGACGATATGGTCGATCATCGTCTGGGCGTTTTCGACGAGCTTCTGTGCGTCGAAGCTGTGCTTGCCGACCGGGGTGTGGATGTTGCCGCCCGAGTCGTTTCGGTACTCGACCTTGCCGGCGGCAAATTCGGTGACCGCCTGTGCGACGTTGGGCGAGACGGTGCCGGCCTTGGGCGAAGGCATCAGGCCCTTGGGGCCGAGCTGGCGGCCGAGCTTGGCAACGACACGCATCATGGCGGGCTCGGCGACGGCGACGTCGAAATCAAGCCAGCCTTTTTCGATCTTGGCGACGAGTTCTTCGGCCCCGGCTTCGATCGCGCCGGCTTCTTTGGCCGCTGCAACCTTGTCGTCGGAGACGAAAGCGATCACACGCTTGGCCGCGCCGCCCACGCCGTGGGGCAGCGAGATCGAGCCACGCAGGGCCTGGTCGGCCTGCTTGGCGTCGATGCCCAGGTGCATCACGAGCTCAACGGTCTGGTCGAACTTGCCGGGCTTGAAGGACTTGACCTTGGCAACGGCGTCTTCGAGCGAGACGGCCTCATCGGTCCGGGTGGCGGCGTCGGCGGTATAGCGCTTGCCTTTTTTGCGAGACATCGGGTTTCCTTTCGAGTTGCCCGCCCCCGGAACCTGCTACGAGGTCTGGGATGCGGCGGGTGCGTCTCCCACGATTCATAGGCTCGTGGTGTGCCCTGGTGATTAGGCCAAGGGACTTAAGTCCCTTGGCCTGGGTTTATCTTTAGTCGACGACTTCGACACCCATGGAGCGGGCGGTGCCGGCAATGATGCGCATCTTGGCTTCTTCGCTCTGGCCGTTGAGTTCAGCGCCCTTCTCGGCGACGATGCCGCGGAGCTGTTCCTGGGTAATCTTGCCGACCTTGTTGGTGTGGGGGACGCCCGAGCCCTTGTCGATACCGGCGGCCTCTTTGATGAGGACGGCGGCGGGCGGTGCCTTGACTTCGAACTCGAAGGAGCGGTCCTTGAAGACTGTGATCACACAGCCGACGGGCTTGCCCTTGAGGTGCGCGGTCGCGGCGTTGAACTGGGTGATGAACTGGCCGGGGTTGACTCCGTTGGCGCCCAGGGCGGGGCCGATCGGCGGGGCCGGGGTGGCGGTGCCGCCGGGGGCCTGGATCTTGAAGACCGTGCTGATTTCTTTCTTGGCCATCGGTTCAATCCTTCGCTGCGGGCGTAGCCGAGTGATGTCGGCTACAGGTTTGCGTTTAGGGTTTCGTGGCCCCCAACGGGGGGCGGGTCAGCCGCTGGATAGCGAGCCGAGCAGTATAACCTCCCCGGCGTCAGGACGCCAACACGGCCTACCCACAAAAAGCCCGCCCGCCCGGACAGAGCGGGCGGGCGGGCGGATGTGGCCAGACCCGGACTTGAACCGGGGACACCGGCATTTTCAATGCCGTGCTCTACCAACTGAGCTACCTGGCCAAATTGTCGCCGCAGTTGCGGCTGGGAGGCGTAAGCGTACCGTGTGATCACAGACTGTCAAACAGCGGACCTCCAGAAAGTATGTCAGAGCCAGCCGACCCACCCGACGACCCGGGCGAAACCGATTCCTTGACGCCCGAGCTGATCGTCCGGGCATACCTGGCCGGTGCGTTCCCCATGGCCGAAGGCCGTGCAGGAGCCGTGCAGTGGTACAGCCCAGACCCGCGGGCGGTGATCCCGATCACCGACAACGACCCCCTGGGCGAATTCCATGTCCGGCGGTCTCTGGCCAAACGCGTACGCAACGCCGGGTACACGGTCACTCGGGACCAAGCCTTTGCCCAAGTGATCACGCGGTGCGCGCAGCCCCGCACGAACGACGAGGGCGACACCTGGATCAGCCCCGAGGTCGCGCAGGTGTTTACCGACCTTCACCAACTCGGCTACGCACACAGCGTCGAGTGCTGGGATGACGGCGAACTCATCGGCGGCGTCTACGGCCTCGCACTGGGCGGCGCATTCTTCGGCGAGTCCATGTTCTCCCGCAAGCCCTATGCCTCGCAGGTCTCACTCGTCCACCTCGTTGAGCACCTGCGAGCGCGCGGGTACACGCTTTTCGATGTGCAATTCGTCAATCCGCACCTCGTCCAGTTCGGCGTCGTTGAGGTCCGGCGTGCCCAATATCTGCGGCTGCTGGGGGACGCGGTAGCGCTCCCGGTGTCGTGGTCCGGTGTGTCCTAGTTGCAGATGATTAGGCTTGCAAAACACCACCCGCCTTGCGACGGGTGGTGATTATTGAATGCTGCGAATGGACGAGGCGTTAGGGCAGGATGATTTCCTGGCCGATGGCGAGGCGTTGGGGGTTGATGCCGGGGTTGGCGTTTGCGATGTCGACGTGCTTTTGGCCGTCGCCGTAGACGCGGGTCGCGATCGACCAGAGGGTGTCGCCCTTCTGGATGACGTAGGTGCCGCCGCTGACTGCGGGCACGCCGGGGGCCGCGCCGCCTGCGTGAGCGGCTGAGTTCGAGCCGGCCGTCGTGCCTGCCGCGGGTCCAGCGTCATAGACACCGGGCTGCTGGCTATCGTCGACAGTGACGGGACCTAGGGTGTCGAAGCTGCTGTCATACGGGGCCGGGCCGGGCACCTGGCTGACGGGCTCGGGGCCTTCCTGGCAGCCGACTGCGGCAACGAGGGCGAGGGCGGAGAGAGCGGTCCATGCTTTTCTCATAGCAATACTCCAAGGTTGGATCGTGCGGGTGGGGGATAGTCCGTTCCCGGCATTATGCGCGATTCTGGGCCGCTTGTCTGGCTTGTTTCCAGCCGAATCGCGACTTTATTGGACTCGCCCGCCGTCCGGGCCAACCACAACCAATCCAGGGCCGACGCGGCTAAGCCAATCGGACGGGACGCCCGAGTCGGTCACAACCTTGTCCACATCCGTCACGCCACACGTACGGACCAGGCTCCTGCGTCCGAACTTACTCGAGTCCATCAGCATGACGGTCCGGGTGGAACGGCGGATCATCGCCTGCTCGACGTGCGAGATATCGAGGTTGATGTTGTAGGCCCCGACGGCCGACTCGGCACCCGATGCCTCATCGACCTCGAGCCCGGCCAGGCTGAACAGCAACAGGTCGGCGTGCAGGTCTTCAAGCGCCGCGAGGGTCATCGGGCCGAACGTCACCTCCGTGCGAGGATAGACCGTTCCCCCGACAAGGATCACCTCCGCCTGGTCGTCCTCATGAAAGAGCTGTGCCACGGAGAGCGACGTAGTGACGATCTGAATCGGCCGAGCGGTGATCTGTTTCGCAGCCAGGATGACGGTCGACCCCCCATCGAGGAGCACCGTCATGTTGGGCTTGACCAGGGACGCGGCGTACTTTCCGATGGCTTCCTTGGCGGGGACATGCTCGGTCATGCGCGCGGCGAGCGCGAAGCTCGCGGGCCGGATCTCCGGCGACCCTGTGAAAACCGCGCCGCCGTGGGTGCGCTGGACCGCCCCGGTCTTTTCGAGCGCTTCCAGGTCGCGGCGGACGGTCGATGCTGAGACGCCGAGTTGCGTGGCGAGGTCGTCGAGCTGCGCGCTGCGGCGCTGCTGGAGGATGTCGAGCAGACGCTGCTGGCGGTCGACGATAAGCATGGCGGAGTCCTAGCCCAACTGCTTCCATGTCGCGTCGAGCGCGCGTGCGGATTTCTGGATGCCCGCGAGTTCCTTGGGCCAGAGCTCGGGGGTGTAGTGGTCGACGACGCCGTCGCGGCCGACGACGGTCGGGATGCTCAGCGACACGCCCCGGACGCCGTACTGCCCGCTCATCTGCGAGCTTACCGGGAGGACACGGCGTTGGTCGAGTGCGATCGAATGGATCACCTCGGCGATCGTCAGGCCGACTGCGTAGCCCGCGCCGCCCTTGCGTTTGATGACTTCCGCCCCACTGCCGCGGGTTCGCTCGAAGAGCTGGCGTTGCTCGTTGGGCGACATGATCGAGGTCAGCGCGACGCCGCCGACCTGGGCGCTCGACCAGATCGGGGTCATCGAATCGCCGTGTTCGCCGAGGATCAGCGCCCGGACCTGCGAGGCGGGCAGCCCCTTTTCTTCCGCAATCATCGAGCAGAAGCGCGAGGTGTCGAGCACGGTGCCCAGCCCGATCACACGCTTGGGGCACCAGTCCAGATACTCACGCGCAAGACGGGTCAGCACGTCCACCGGGTTGGAAACGACGAAGATGATCGCGTCCTGCTTCAGGCCGACCGATCGCAGGTCGTCGAGGATGCCGCGGAAGATCGAGACGTTGCGGTTGATCAAATCGAGCCGTGACTCGTCGGGCTTGCGGCGAGACCCGGCCGTGATGCAGACGACGTCCGCATCCGCCGCGATCTCGGTTGAGCCGGACGTGATGACCTGGTCGGCGCAAAAGGAAGCGCCGTGCAGCAGGTCCAGCGCCTCGCCCGCGGCGAGGTCGGCGTTCACATCGACCAGCGCGATCTCGCGGAAGATCTTGCCCAGTTGCAGG